>CAZZBK010000190.1:0-8941 GCA_964652155.1 uncultured Planctomycetaceae bacterium
GAATCACGCCTCGCCGATAGCATAGCGCCCCGGGCAAAAAATCAACAGGCTGCTATGCAAGTTGGCGCGCCGTGCCCCACATGGCTTCCCCTCGAACGAAATGTTTACGAACAGGGTTCGGCACAGGGAGATATATCGACACTACACGAAACGCGACCACAGAAGTGTTTCGTTGCTAAAGAGAGAGCGAGCTTCTCTTCGTGTGGCAACTCAACCTGGATGTCGTCGCCCACGATACGGACAGAAAAGGTCTCGATCTGATACGGATCGCCCGACAGGCACGCGCCGCTTTCCAGCGAGAAGGTCTTTTTGTGTAATGGGCACGCCACCTTGGGTGTGCCGTCGGCGTCGCCGACGATGCCGCGACCGAGCACAAACTGCTGTTTGTGCGGGCACATGTTTTGCGTCGCATACCAACGATCACCCGCGGCAATGTGGAACACCGCGAGCTGCGTGTCGCCGACCTTCACAGCCATGCCGCCATCGGTTGGAAAATCGTCTCTCTGGCCAACCGAGACCCAACGAGCCGAATCGTCGTCACAGCCCGGAGCGTTTTCTCTCGCGGATAATTGCAATGTCTCAATCGGCACGAGCGTGGCATTCCAATCGGCCGGGTGCTGCTGCTCGCGAGTCGAGACAAACTCGATGCACGGCTCAGTCTCGTCGGTGTTGGCGAATTGTCGAAACCAGCGTCGGCGCTCGGGACTCTCGACCACCTCACGCCACTCGCACTGATAGGTGTCGACGACGTACTGCATTTGTCGCTCCAACTCGGCAGTGATCCCCAGGCTGTCGTCGATCACCACTTGCTTCAAATAGTCGATGCCGCCAGGCATGTTTTCGAGCCACACGCTCGTGCGGGTCAGTCGATCGGCGGTCATCACGTAGTACATCAAAAAACGATCGATGTAGCAGATCGCTGTTTCCTCGTCGAGGTCGGCCGCGAGCAGATCAGCGTGTCGCGGCTTGCTTCCGCCGTTGCCACAGACGTACAGGTTGTAGCCCTTTTCGGTCGCGATCAGGCCAAAGTCTTTGCTCTGGGCTTCAGCACATTCGCGAATGCAGCCCGACACGGCGGCTTTGAGCTTATGGGGCGAGCGCAGCCCTTTGTAACGATTCTCGACACGAATCGCGAAGCCGACCGAGTCTTGCACGCCGAAGCGACACCAAGTCGTGCCGACGCAACTCTTGACGGTTCGCAGTGACTTGCCGTAGGCGTGTCCACTCTCAAAGCCAGCTGCCACGAGCTCCCCCCAAATCGCGGGGAGGTCTTGTACCTGAGCGCCGAAGAGGTCGATCCGCTGACCACCCGTGATCTTCGTGTACAGCCTGTACTTCTTGGCGACTTGGCCCAGTACGATGAGCTTGTCGGGGGTGATTTCTCCGCCGGGGACTCGCGGCACGACACTATAGAGTCCACCGCGCTGAATGTTGGCCAGGAAGCGATCGTTCGTGTCTTGCAAGGTCGCGTGGTCAAGGATCGGCTCGTTCCAAAGGCTGGCCAGAATCGAGGCCACGGCCGGCTTGCAGATTTCGCAGCCCAATCCGCGGCCGTGCGAAGCGAGCAGGCCGTCAAAGCTGCGCACGCCGGTCACTTTGATAATTTGGAATAGCTCTTGGCGCGAGAACGCGAAGTGTTCGCAGAGATGGTTGTTGACCACCTTGCCCGCCGCCGCGAGTTCGCGTTTAAGTTGTTCGGTGACTAGCGGCAGACAGCCGCCGCAACCGGTGCCGGCTTTGGTGCAGGTTTTGATCTCGCCCAAGGTGGCAAGCCCTTGCTCGCGAATCGCCGCGCAGAGTTGCCGCTTGGTGACATTGTTGCACGAGCAGATTTGCGCGTCGTCGCCGAGTTCCAAACCCGCTCCCGACGCCTTGCCCCCCAGCATGAGCTCGCCGGGAGACATCGTGAGCGGCTCAGCGCTCTTGGCCAGCGAAGCGAGTTGCATGTACGCGTTGGCGTCGCCGACCAGAATACCGCCGAGTAACCGTGTGCCATCGTGAGTAAAGAAGAGCTTTTTGTATTGTCCGGCGAAGGGGTCCTCGAACACGAGCGACTGAGCTTGGTCAGCAGGGAGTTCATACTGGCCAAAGCTGGCCACGTCGACCCCCATCAGCTTGAGCTTGGTGCTCAAGTCGCTGCCGGAAAAACCTCGTTGTTCGCCACACAAGTTGGCGGCGAGCGTTTCGGCCATCTCGTAACCAGGCTTGACCAGTCCGTAAGTGAAATCGCGATACGCGGCCACTTCGCCGATAGCGAAGATGGCTGGATCGCTGGTGCGCAGTTGCTCGTCGACCTTGATGCCGCCACGAGCACCGAGCTCAAGTTGACACGCGCGGGCTAGTTCGTCGCGTGCGCGAATGCCCGCCGAGACAATCACCATTTCGACATCCAGCTGCGAGCCATCCTTAAAGGCCACGCCGGTCACTTGTCCTCCGCCGAGAATCGCTTGCGTGGCTTTGTTTAGATGAACCTTGACCCCCAGTTGCTCGATTTTTTGCACCAACACGCGTGACCCGGCGTCGTCGACCTGGCGGGGCATAATTCGCGAGGCGAACTCGATGACGTGGGTTTCGAGCCCCAAGTCGTAGGCGGCTTTGGCCGCTTCGAGCCCCAGTAGCCCGCCGCCGATGACCGCGGCCCGACCCCCTAGCTGAGCGTACTCGATGATCTGCTCCAGGTCGTTGATCGTGCGGTACACAAACACGCCTCGGTGTTTGATGCCTGGCACGTCAGGCACGAACGGAAACGAGCCGGTGGCCAACACGACATAGTCATAGGCGATCGAGCGTCCTTGCTCGCTCAGTACGCGTCGATGCTGCCGATCGATCGCCGTGGCGCGGTCGCCGATGTGCAACTCGATGCCCTTTTCCTCGTACCAAGCCAGGTTGGCCAGCATGAGCTTTTCGGCGTCGCGATGGGCGAAGAACTGTGTCAGGCCGACACGATCGTACGCGGCTCGAGGCTCTTCGCAGAACGTGACGATACGAAACTGGCGAGCGACGTCGAACTCGACGAGCTTCTCACAGAAGCGATGGCCGACCATGCCGTGTCCGACGACGACAATCGTCTGCCGTGGGTCACCTGAGTGGGCGGAGTGAATCATGAAAACGAATCCCAATTTTCTAAAGGACGGACGCGGACCGCGCAATTCTTGTACGAGGGTTGCCGCGAGTAGGGATCAAAGTGCGCCAAGGTCAACTGATTGGCCGTCTCGTAATGCATCGGCACGAACACTTGTCCCGCGCGGATCGTCGGCGTCAGGAACGCTCGGGCCTTGACCTTGCCACGCTGCGACTCGACGACGACCTCTTGGTTCGATTTGATCTGCAGCGCTCGAGCATCGCTGGGGTTGATCTCGACATAGACTTGTTCTGGATACAATTTGCGCAGCACGGCGGACTTGCTGGTCCGGGTTTGTGTGTGCCACTGCGCGGTCGAGCCTCGCCCGGTCAAGAGCAGTAGCGGATATGTGGCGTTGGGGGCCTCGGGCATCGGCGTGGGGTCGGCATAGATGAACCGCGCGCGGCCGTCGGGGTGATAGAACGTGCCGTCGGTGAACAGCCGCCGCTCGGTGGCCAGTTTGGTCACCCCCTCGGGGCACGGCCATTGCACGCCGCCGTGCTCGTCGAGCATGCGGTAGTCGGTGAGCCCGGTAATGTCGCAGGGCATGCCGCGCGACAGTTCGCGGAGGATTTGAAACACGGCCTCGGGACTCGACCAGCGGGCGAACATGTCGCCCACTCCCCAGTGCTCGGCAATGAGGCGAAAGATTGAGAAGTCGGCTAGTGCCTGCCCCGGGGCACGGGCCACGCGTTTGATGCGTCCGATGCGGCGTTCGGAGTTGATCAGTGTCCCTTCCTTTTCGCCCCACGCTGCGGCGGGTAAGAGCAGGTGAGCGAGTTGAGCGGTCTCGGTCGAGTGGTACATGTCTTGCACGACCAGAAAATCAAGCCGGCCGAGCACGTCGCGCAGCGTATTCTGATTGATCCAGGAATGGGCCGGGTTGGTGGCAATGACCCAGAGGCCTTTGATTTTGCCGGCGAGAATGCTTTCGATGATTTGGTCATAAGCCCAGCTGGGCTGCTGAGGAATGCGCGACTCGTCGATGTCGAGCAGATTCGCGACGTGCTGACGATGGCCTGCATTGGTAAAGTCTCGGCCTCCGAGCAAGCTGGTCGTGTTGCTGAACAGTCGCGAGCCCATCGCGTTGCACTGACCGGTGATCGAGTTGGCGCCGGTGCCTGGGCGACCAATGTTGCCGGTCATCAGCGCCAGGTTGATGATGCTTTGCGCGGTACGCACCCCTTCGTAACTTTGGTTCACGCCCATCGTCCACCAGAACGAGACGCGTTGACCGCGATGGATCGTTTCGGCGAGTTCACGTAGTGAGTCTTCGCTCAGTCCGGTGTCGGCGGCGACGCGCTCAGGCGTGAAGGCCGCGACATGGGCACGAAACTCGTCAAAGCCCGAGGTATGGGCAGTGATGAAGTCGTTCTGAATCCATCCTGCGCGGATGAGCAGATGCGCCAATCCGTAGAAGAGTGACAGGTCCGACTTGGGACGCAGTGCGACATGGGTCGTTGCGGCCATCGCGGTCTCGGTCTTGCGAGGGTCGATGACGATAATACGCGGCTGATTTGGGTTGCGAAGGATCCGCTGCCACAAGATAGGATGCGCGATGCAGAGATTCGAACCCACCAGAACGATGACGTCCGATTGTTCAAAATCGGCGTAGGAGTACGGCGGCGCATCGAAGCCAAAGGCCTGCTTATAGGCGACGACCGCCGTGGCCATGCACTGTCGCGTGTTACCATCACCATGCAACATGCCCATGCCGAATTTGGCCAGGCTCCCCAACAGCGCCATTTCTTCGGTGGCAATTTGACCGGTGCTCAGAAACGCGACCGAGTGGGGACCATGTGCGCGTTGAATCTGTTGCATCCGTGAACAAAATGTCTCGAGGGCCGTGGGCCAGTCGATTGGCACGCGACGTCCGCGCTCGTTGCGTAGCAGCGGAGTTGTGGCACGATCGTCGGCTCGCAGGACGGTGAGCGCCTCCCAACCTTTCGGGCACGCCATGCCCAAGTTGACTGGATACTCGGTGCGCGGAGTAAGATTGATGGCTTCGTGTTCGCGCAGGTGAATATTGAGCCCACACCCGGTCGAGCAGAAGCCACAGACCATTGATGTGGTGGAGTCGGGTTGCTGGCGCGTGGGTACGTGCCCCAGACCAAAGCCTGCGGGCTGCTGCACCAGATCGCTGGTGAGCGGCCCGTGCTCTTGTCGCCAGAGTTGCGTCAGTCGTGTGAGGTCGAGTTTCATATGATTACTACGGCAACCTGATTACGAAGCGGGAACGCCGGGCATCTTGGGAGCCACGACTGCGGTGAAGAACAGATATCGTTCGATGATTTCACCAACGGTTGTCACCATCATGGCCAGCAAGCCGATCAACCCCAGGAACCAAGCCGCCGCCAGATCGTTGGTGTCGCGCGAGGTGTACGACGCCAACAACCAAGGCAAGGCGATGCCGCCGATCGTGCCGAGCAGGAAGCGCTGAAACGTGACAAGCCCTAATTCGCCCACCATCAGGGTCGCGGTCCGTTTCAACGGCGTGAAGCGGGTTGCGCGCAACCAACTCAATACGACGGCTTCGAGCAAGAGTTTGGCGGTGGTCACAATGATGAGCGCCGAGCACGCCAGCGGACCAACCTGCTGGAAGGCTGCCGACACACTGCGATCCGGAGCACTGGCCGCGGCCATGAGCGTGATGCCCAACGCGATGGGCAAGCCCAGCACGAGGCACGAGAGCAAGAACTTGGGGATGGTGAAGCCCGGCTGCCAGTAGCTACGCCGCGTGCTCACATAGATCATAGCTGAGCATAGGACCGCCCCGAGGCCGCACAATGCCACGCTCCAACCCAAGGCCAGATCGAGTGACGGCGCGATCATCACGCCCAGGCGCTCGACGATCGGCACGGCCGCGTAGAGCGATGCGAGCAACGCGAACAAGCCGAACGCGACAATCTCACGGCTGAGCCACGAGGTGCGCAAGCCGATGAGCGCGCGAAATGCGTACCAAGGCCGGCCTAGGTGAAAGATCGACGCGGTCAGGCCGATGCCTCCCAAGACAAACGCCGCCAGGCGATGTACGCCCCGTTCGGCTCCCGTAGTGAGCCCCAGTTGATCGAACAGCAAGTCGACCACGAGTGCTCCGACTGACGCTTGCGTGAAGACCAACATCAGAATGAGCGGCCAATGCGCATGTTGCGGTCGGGCGGCAAAATAGTCGGCCGGCAAAAGATTACGTGGCAACGGACGACTCGACCGATACAGCGTCGTCGGCAGCGTGTAGCTCGGCTCGGGAGCGCCTGGCAAGAACAAGTTGGCTTCGCATTCTTCGGCAATCTGTTGGCGATTGACGATCGAAATGCGAATGGCCTGATTGGGACATGCCTGCACGCAGGCCGGCGCCTCGCCGCTGGCCAAGCGCGTGCTGCACATATCGCACTTGCGGACAATTCCCTTGCTCGCGCTGTACTTGGGCACGTCGTACGGACACTTCAAGATGCAGTACTGGCAACCGATGCATTGATCGTCCAGGTGTCGCACGATGCCCGTCACCGGGTCTTTCTCATAGGCATCGACGGGGCAGCCTTGCAGACAGGCGGGCTCCAGGCAGTGATGACAGGCTGTCGTAACGTGCAAGAGCACGGGCAGTTCAGCCGTGCCGCCATTGAGTTGCCCGACACTGCGCCAGGTCTCCTGCGGCTCGAGCCCATTGAGGTTGTGACACGCGGTGACACAGGCCTTGCAGCCCGAGCAAGCGTCTAGGTCAACATCGAAAGCGAATTGTTCAAGCGCATTGGGGGCTCGGCTGGGGATGAGAGCGCGATAGTACGGTGCTTGCGTGGGACTCGCTTGCTGATCGTGCCAGGCAGCATACGCTTCGACGGCCGATAATTTCTGTTGATCGATCAACAGTGCGTCGAGCAGCCCCGCGATTTGCGGTATTTGATCGGTGATCGTGACAGTCGTTGACATGGAACCGCGGGGGACAGAATGGTTCGTGCGGGCGCACAAGTGTCTTCCACGAGCGCACCTGAATTCATGCCTAGCTAGAGCAATCGACGTGCCGGACGGCAGTTTGTGGCCCGAAATTGACGGTAAACCCGTTGCTGAGTGAACACTGCTCAGGCATTGAGCAGCGTCTGTTTAATTCGAGGCGGTTGCGCCGACGACAGGTGGTTTCAAGACGACCACGGAGCGCTCCATCGCTGGTCACGTGGGTCGAATTGCTGTGCGCGGTGCGACCAGACCCGTTTGGCACGAGGCGTGCAATATGCAGTAGCTCAACTCGCGGGAGTGATCGTTGTCGCACGGGCGGCGCATTCCCTCAGGCGGCGAGCAAGTTAAACCTAAACCGGAGGCGTTGCGCCCGAGTACGAGTGCAACGATACGCTCCCCCCTAACGTGAAGGAATCCCGCCTTGAGTTCCGCAAAAGCCAGCCGCATCGAACTGTGGAGTTTTACCTCCCCTGCGATGCGCGCGTTTCACATGAGTTGGATGGCGTTCTTTTTTTGTTTCTTTGCTTGGTTTGGTATTGCGCCGCTGATGAAAGTGGTGCGCGAAGATCTAGCCCTGACCAAGGAGCAGGTCGGCTACTGTATCGTGGCCTCGGTCTCGGCCACGATCTTTGCGCGCTTGCTCATCGGTTGGTTGTGTGACCGTATTGGTCCACGAATGACCTATACCTGGCTGCTTGTCTTGGGTTCATTGCCCGTCATGGGGATCGGCCTGTCGTGGAACTTCACATCGTTCCTGGTCTTTCGTACTTTGATCGGACTGATCGGCGCGGCCTTTGTCATCACCCAGTATCAGACCTCGATCATGTTTGCCTCGAACTGCGTGGGGACCGCCAATGCGACCACAGCCGGCTGGGGCAATCTCGGTGGCGGTGTCACGCAAGCCGCCATGCCGCTGGTTTTTGCCGCAATCATTGGATTGGGCGCGACACCGGCCATCAGTTGGCGTTTGTCGATGGTGGTCGCCGGCTTGATCTGCCTCTTGATGGGAGCCGCCTATTATCACTTTACGCAAGATTGTCCCGAGGGGAATTTTCTCGAACTGCGCGCCGCAGGCAAAATGCCCATGTTTAAGCAAAAACAAGGCTCATTTCTGGAAGCCTGTCGCGACCATCGCGTGTGGGCTCTGTTCGTCGCCTACGCGGCCTGTTTTGGCGTGGAACTGACACTGAAGAATGTCGCCGCGCTGTACTTCATCGATTACTTTGCCTACTTCAAAGACATGGACGCGACGCAAGCGATGAGCCTCGCCGGGTTGGTTGCCAGTTTGTACGGCGGCATGAATCTGTTCTCGCGGACGGTAGGGGGCATGGCTAGCGATCGCATCGGAGCGTCGCGCGGCGTGCCTGGCCGAGTGACATGGTTGTTTGTCACGCTTCTCTGCGAAGGGCTGGCGTTGATTCTGTTCTCACAAACCACGACGCTTACGCTGGCGATCCCGGGGTTGCTGGCCGTCGCGTTCTTCGTGCAGATGTCAGCCGGTGCGACCTTTGCCGTCGTGCCGTTTGTGAATCCCAAGTCGTTGGGCTCCGTGGCCGGCATTGTCGGCGCGGGGGGCAACCTGGGAGCGGTTCTCGCGGGACTGCTATTCACCAATCTGATGCCCTGGCCGATCGCGCTATTGATCCTCGGCGTGAGCGTCATCACGCTGTCATTTGCAACGTTCTTGATCCACCCGTCGACGGCCATCGATGCGGTCCCCGCTCCGCATGTTCCTACCGAGGCGACCGTACCCGCCACGGTTTAAGACCGGCAGATACCATCCGGCCGACTCTGGGGCCCAGCGGGACAGCCAACCGCTGGGCTCTTCTCTTTTTCCCTTCGCCACGCTGATCGAAGGCGAGCGTTGCTAGC
>CAZZBK010000191.1:0-8935 GCA_964652155.1 uncultured Planctomycetaceae bacterium
GGACTGCCGGTGTTAAACCGGAGGAAGGTGGGGATGACGTCAAGTCCTCATGGCCCTTATGACTAGGGCTGCACACGTCCTACAATGGCGCGTATAAAGGGACGCCAGCTCGCAAGAGTTAGCTAATCCCAAAAAACGCGCCCCAGTTCGGATTGCAGGCTGCAACTCGCCTGCATGAAGCCGGAATCGCTAGTAATCGCGGGTCAGCATACCGCGGTGAATGTGTTCCTGAGCCTTGTACACACCGCCCGTCAAGCCACGAAAGTGGGGGGCATCCGAAGTCGCCGCGCTAACCGTAAGGAAGCAAGCGCCTAAGATGAACTCCGTGATTGGGACTAAGTCGTAACAAGGTAGCCGTAGGGGAACCTGCGGCTGGATCACCTCCTTTCTAAGGATTCTTAGAAAGAACTCTTGTTGAGTAATCAACTCGAGTATTCTGTGGAGACAGTCTTGTACTGGACTTGAGATCAGCGGATTCAATTCCGCAAAACCATCAATCGTCATTAAAACCCTCACGGGACCTTGCCAGGGCCCGTGGGGGTTTTTTTATTTTATCTCCAACCCGAAACGTGCAGGGATTGCCGCAAAGATCGCAAACAGTCGCAAAGAATAAAAAATGAGTAGATCAGCATCCACTGCTCTGATCGATGTGACTGACGTTCAGCTCGCTCGTTGTTCCTCCGAAGCGAACATTCGATCAACCCTTAGTAAAAAACTCTCCGTCGCTTTTTTTGCGTCGCTTTGAGTTTTTTGCGGCTGATCCTCTTCTTACGGCCGTCGCTGCGGCGCGATGATTCGCGAGGCCTCACGCAAATTGTGAATCACCTCGTTCTCGGCCACCACGGTCTTTGTCGGCGGATCGATCGTCAGCGGCTCGCCCGTGTTGGGGTTCGATTCGTAAAATGGCTCCCCCGTGCTCGCGATCGTCACCCGAATCCGGTGACCCGTGTTGAAAATCTGTCCAATCCAGCCCACATCGAACTTCACGCGATACGCTTTCCCCGGCTCCAGGAGCACTTCTCGATCAAATCCCTCGCGGTACCGCAGCCGGCGAATCATGTCGATGATCAGGATCGACCGACCGTCGGGATACACGTCGCTCACCCGCACGATCACGTCGGTGTCGCGGGCCGACGAGCTGACAACGAGGTCGGCCTCGACTTTGCCGAGCCATTCGACCGGCTGCGCAAGCGGTTCGGTGGTGAAGGTGATGACGTTCGGTTGCTGCTCGAACGGTCGCGCGTCTCGCGCGCCGGGGAAGCCGACTCCTGGAATCTCGGCTGGCTTCGTCGGATCGGCCTTCCAGGTTGTGCTTGACGAACCCTCGGTCGGCGGCGACGTGCTCAACAGCCCACTTTCACGTAAGTAGTACGGCCGATTAACGCGTCCATCTTCCCAATTCCACATGCCGTAGGCCACTTGCCACCAGTTGCCTGGCGCGTGGGGGTCGTCCAGCGCGCCCATCATGTAATAGCGAATCGGTCGTTCGTCTTTGGCGGCGTTGTCAACTCCCTTGAGCTGATGATCGAACCATTCGAGCATGTGCGCTTCCAGGTTGAGAGCCGCGTTGGTGGGATACTCCAACTCGCCGACCTTGTTGGGCTTATTGAACCCGCCGTGCAACCACGGGCCGATCACCAATCGCTGCTGGCCGCGCGAGTTCGGGCCTCCTTGGGTTTCGCGGCCGATGTAGCTCTGAATGCTCCCCACGTTCATGAAGTCGTACCACGAGCCGATGGTCATGCACGGCACGTTCATTTTGTCGAAATGGAGCGAGCAGTCCTCCGCCTTCCAGTAGTCGTCGTAGTGCGGATGTTGGTACCACTCTTCGAGCAGCAGCCGGTTGTGTGACTTGTCGCGACAGACATCGGCCATCCGCTCGAACCGCTTGGGTCGCGTGACGCCGCCGATCCGGTAACCTTCCTGAAACAGGCTCAGCCCGGTGTCGATCATGTACTGACACACCAGATGCGGCGGCTGGGTGACGGCGAGAAAGTTTTGCGCAAAGCCGGCTTGCGAGCCGCCGAAGGTGCCGACCTTGCCGTTGCACCAACGCTGCTGCGCCAACCACTCGACCGTGTCGTAGCCGTCCCGTTGCTCGCCCCAGCCGAGGGCGCGATAGCCCACGTAGCGCCCTTCGGAGAGTTGCGTGCCGCGAAAGTTTTGCGCCGCGACGACGTAGCCACCCTTGGCCAGTCGGGCGAGCGACTCCTGGGTCGATTTGCTCGTGACCGTTGCGTAGCGTTGCTGATACAAGGCCGGCCAGGGACCTTCACCGCTCGGGAAATACAGGTAGCACGACAGTCGCGTGCCGTCGCGCATTGGGATCATCACGTGCTCTTGCCGCACGCCGCCAGGCAAGTCGACCGTTTGCGCTTCGGTTGACAGGACCAGCATGGTCCACGCAATGATGAAAGCAATCAGCTTCATGGTCGTCTCCCTGGCGTACACAAGCTTGAGGTGTCTCACGGTCCGCGAGCGCGATTCTAGGGCTCGGCATGGACGCGATCAATGAACTGCCGAATTTTGCGTGCAGCGATGAGAAGGGTTAAGCTAGCTGCGATCGCCAGCCGTTTCGTATCGTCGACTTTCGCGAGACTCGTCATGCCGCGCCGCAAAAGGCCCTCCCACTTCGCTTCGAATCGTCGTCAATTTCTCACGGCGGCTGGCACCGCCGCGGTGTCCAGCGCCGTTGGGCCGATCATCCTCGGCGCCGCTAACAAGTCGCAGAGCAAGCGTCCCACCGTGGGCTTCGGTGCTCATAGCTACGAGTGTCACCACGGTTGGGGGCAACTCCCCGACAGTCTTCGCTGGGGCGAGACGCATGGCGTGGCGGTCGACGAGGCCGGGCTGGTCTACATCAAGCATCGCAACAAAGCCCCCGACGCGATGGACGCCATCGTCGTGTTCGACGAGCAGGGCAAATTTGTCCGCTCGTTTGGCAAGCAGTTTCACGGCGGCGGTCACGGCATCGACATTCGCAAGGAGGGGGGCGAAGAGTTCCTGTACCTCTGCGACGTCACGCACAATATCGTCGCCAAGTCGACGCTCAAGGGGGAGATCGTTTGGCAGTTCGGCGTACCGCAGGAGCCGGGCGTGTATGGCGAGGGGAAAAAATATTCACCGACGAACTTGGCCTTCGCGCCCGACGGTGGCTTTTACGTCGCCGATGGCTACGGCTCGCACTATATCCACCAGTACGACGCGCAGGCCAAATGGGTCCGTAGCTGGGGTGGCTCGGGCAAAGAGCCCGGCAAATTCCAAACGCCGCACGGTATCTGGCTCGACAACCGGCCGGGCCGCGCGCCGCAGATCGTCGTCGCCGATCGAGCCAACGCGCGATTGCAGTACTTCACGCTCGATGGGCAGTTCGTCTCGCTGCTCGAAAACACGGTGAGTTTTCCGGCGCACTTTGATATCCGCGGCGACGAGTTGCTCGTTCCCGACTTGCATGCCCGGCTGACGATTCTCGACAAGCACAATCGGGTGATTGTGCATCTGGGCTATGATCCCGAATGGACCAAGACCGTGCTGGATCAATTTCAAGTGCGGGTCAACGAGTCGCTGTGGCAGGCGGGACGATTCATCCATCCGCACGACGCCTGTTATGACCGAGCGGGCAACATCTACTGCGTCGAGTGGGTTCCCAAGGGCCGCGTGACCAAGCTGGTCACGGTGTCGTAACGCGGTTGAATGGCTACCACTTTTTGACCTTGCGCAGATACTCGGTCAGATCGTTGTACTGCCCGTTCTCGTTTGAATAGCGGGCGTAATTGCGGGCCGTCGACAGCCATTCGCCGGCCGAGCTGCTCATGTTTTTTAGTTCGCGACGAAAATCGTCGAGCGTGACCGGATGGACTCGATCGGTTTCGAGGGAGCGGGTTAGCGCGGCTTCGCTCGCCCGTTCGCAGAGGCTACGCAGGTCGGCGCCGGTGAACGACTCGGTGAGCGGACCGAGCGAGTCGACCTGAATTTGATCGCCACCGGGGATTTGCGTGATATGCCGCCGGAGCATTTCGACGCGGGCTTTTAAGTCGGGCGGGGGCACCAACACGAGCCGATCGAAACGACCGGGTCGGCGAAAGGCCGAATCGACATTCCACGGCACGTTCGTGGCGGCGAAGACGAGCACGTTTTCGTTGCGGCTGCCGACGCCGTCCATCTCTTGCAGGAGTTGATCGACAAGTGTTTTCCAGAACTGCGACTCGCCACGGCCGCGCGACGAGCCAAGGGCATCGAACTCGTCGAAGAAGACGACGGTGGGAGCGCGGCGCCGGGCTTCCTCGAACAGCGCGTGCATGATCTTTTCGCTCTCGCCCCAATACTTGTCGACCATCTCGTGAATGCCGACATTCATGAAGCGGGCACCGACTTCGCCGGCCGTCGCTCGAGCGACAAACGTCTTGCCGCACCCCGGCGGACCGTAGAGCAGAATGCCACCGCCCCCTTTGCGGGCAAACGCCTGGAAAATATGTTGTTTTCTGAACGGAGCAATGATCCGCAGATTGATTTGCTGCTTCACGTCATCGAGTCCGACGACATCGGCAAACGTAGTCAACTCGTCGGGCGAGAGGAACTCGCTGGCGACTTCGTCGGCGTCGTTCGCATCGCGGTCGACACGCGCTTTGTGCATGGGTCGACCCTGCTCGTCAAGATCGGCGTCGTCGAGATCCTCGATTGCATCGGCGTCGTTCGACGGCTCGTCGTCATCGTCCAAGATTGACTCGTCTGCGTCAGCCTCGAGTTGAGCGGCGAGTTGAGCGTTTGCACACGCTGGATTGCGTTCGATGGCCGCCTGGTACTGTCGGCGGGCCTCGGCCGTTTCTGCCCGAGCGTACAGGACCCGAGCCAGTTCGATGCGCAGTTCGGGGTCGTCGATGCGTTCGAGGGTTTGTTCGGCGCGGATGAGCGCCTCGGCCAGTTGGCCCTGCTCGCGAAGCAACTGCACTAGGCGGCGCACAGTCGAGGAGCTCGTGACGCCCCATTCGATTGCCTTGCGCAGGGCGTCGATCGCCTCGGTGAACCGCGCAGCGCTCACGAGCATCTCGGCGTAATGAGCCCAGAGCGGGCCGTTGCGAGGGTCGTTGTCGAGCGCCTGTTTTAGGGCGGCCATCAGGACGGGATCGTAACTCATCGTGGAGGGGCTAGTTTGATCCAAGCTTTGGTGAGGGGAACGGCGAACCAAGTGTAAATGCAGAAGCACAGCCAGGCGAGCGCCACGTTGACAAAGATCGCATGGAGGGCGGGAGTCGATCGTGAAAACGTATTGCCAATGACGAGTGCGCCCCAAACCGCGAATTGACCGCCGGGGATCAACTCGAGCACTCGACCACCGTAGAACATCGGCCAATAGGTCCAGCGGCAATACATGTCAGCCTGATGATACGCCTCGATCACATCGGTGTCGGTTGGGTCGATGCGCAGCGCCTCGCGCAGGTGTTGCCGACCCTTGAACGGACGCCAGCCGTTGACACAGGCCACTCCCAAGGCAAAGTGCGAATAGTCGTTATCTGGCGACAAGCTCAAGCCGTGCTGGCCATGTTGCAGCGCGGCCGCGTGCCGATCGCGCGATGTTGCGATGTTGGCCAGCAGTGAGTGCGCGACACTGTTGTCGGGCGCGAGTTGTAAGCTGGCCCGACAGAGCTTTTCGGCTTTGTCGAATAGCCCGGTCTTGAGCATCAACGCGGCATAGAGCAGAAGCAAATAAGGATCGTTGGGGTCACGACGCAGCGCATCGAGATACCATTGCTCGGCCTCGCGGTGTTGACCTCGTTCGGCGTGAATGCGTCCCAGGAGTTCCATTGCCGCGGTACTTTCCGGGTCGAGCGACAACGCCTGCCGCGCCTCGCTCGCCGCCTCTTCGATACGCTGCTGCGCCAATCGCACCTGGGCAAGCAGGCAATGTGCCGCGGAGTTGTTGGGCGAGGTCGACAAGGCCTTGAACAACTCACGCTCAGCCAGGTCGTAGCGTTCGACCTGAAGGTAGGTTTGAGCTTTGTCCAGCGCCGTGAAGACACTCATGGCTTGTGCGATTTGAGTATCGGGGTCGTCATCCACGATCGGTTTCCGGTGAGTAAGCTATGATGCCAAGAACTGTATGAGCAGCGCGATCACCAATTCGATCCCAACTCCCGCGAATGCGCAGACAATACCTAGTTTCCAATGACTTCCCAGTGGAGTATTGGTCACGATGGCAAGGCGGTAGCGCCGCGATTGCGTCTGAGCGAGCACAATCGCGGCCACAATCGCCACCCCGCGATTGAATTGGCGCAAGACATTACGAGGAAGTTCGTGGAACCATCCGGCTTGAACACCCCAGACCAACACGACATACACCGTTGAAGCTAAGAGCAGCGTGCCGTAGAGAGTTGGCCAGAAACGCCGTGGCCAGCCGAGCCGACGGAAGTTGGTGGCGAATAACAAGCCGCCGCACACAATGCCGCAAAAGAAACTCCAGATGATGATCGTGTGCGGATTCAATGGGCGGTCGAAACCACCTGCATCGTCCTGCTCGCCGAGCGAAGGCTGTAGCAATGTCGGATCAAGTTGCGGTTGCGACACCGATTGGCCCCTGAGGAAACGTGACACCATGCTTGCCGGACAAAACCCAGTCCAGGGCACGGTGATTTTAATCGTGACGAAACCCCACGACAAACAACTCACCTACAAAAAAAGCTGCCGGCGATCGGGTCGATCACCGGCAGCTTGATGAACAATGAAGCTCGTGAACGGTGTACGACCGTTACTCCTTCTTCGCCTCAGGGGCCGCCTTCGGGGCATCCTTCGGCACTTCGATCTTCGGAGCGGCGGGTTCAGCCGGCGGCGTGACGGCCTTGACGGCCGCATCGCCAGCGCCCTTGACGGCTTCCTCAGCCTTCTTGGCACCTTCCTCGACCTTCTTGACCGCGTCCTTCGTGGCCGCTTCGACCTTCTTGGCGGCTTCTTCAACCTTCTTCGAGGCGTCCTTCGCGGCGTCTTCGGCCTGCTTGACCGCTTCCTTTGCCTTCGGCTTATCGCCGCAACCCGCCACAAATCCCAGGCTCAGCATCAGAGCCAGCGCAATCAGCTTCTTCATGTTGTCAACCTTTCTGTTTCACAGTCCACGTCGAACCCCAGTGTGTGATCGCCAACCGCGACATCGTGCCGGGAGCAACCCACATGACTCCCCCCATTTTTAGCGACGACCCTCATCGTTCGCTAGCCTTAGAAACCGAGTAAACCCGAGTTTGTTAGACTGGGAAGTCTACGGGTCTCCCTCATAGGGGACGATCGATCCCTGGCACTCGAGCCATGCCGGTCATTTGCCCGGCGCTTGACCAACGCCCAGCAGCAATAGGCCCAAGCTCAGGCCATTGATCGCCGCGTGCAACACGATGCACGGCAAGATGCGATGGGTCCGTTGATATAGATAGCCCAGCACAAGGGCCAGAAAGAACAAGGGGACCGGGTCCGGGCCGCCATTGAAGTGCAGCAGGGCAAAAACGGCCGACGAGATCAGAATCGGCGGCCAATTCATCTGACGGACAAACGCCTCGTGTGGCGACTCACGGGCGAGAACAGGCTCGGCCAGTGGGTCCGGTTCGTTGAGCCGTTCCAGGCCACCTTGCAGCAGGACGCGAAAGAGCAACTCTTCGACCACCGGCGCGATGACGACCGCTGCCAGAAAGGCCCAACCCACCGTGCTCGGCGACGGGTCGTTCTGCAGCAGCTCCACGATCGGATGCACCCCCGTGAACCAAAAGCTCAATACGAGCTGAATGAGAAACAACGGCGGAACCACCAACACGAACGCGCCGAGGCCCCAAAGCACGTCGCGTCCATCGACCGGCGTGGAGCAGCCCAGGTCCGAGCGCGTAGCGCCGCGCGCGCTCCAGAGCACCCCGACGATCAACAGCGCGACGAGCCCATTGCTGACGCAACTGGCCACGATCAATTGCAGCAACTCGACCGCGTTGGGAACGATGAGCCGCGCGAGCGGCTGTGCCAGCGATTGGAACAGGATGTACGCCGCGCCGAGCAGTACGATATCGAACAGCCCCCACGGGACGTTCGAGCGCGGTCGATAGGGGATGATCAGGTCACCGCGTCCCAGCCGACGCACAACTCGGCCGAAGGTGACCAGCCAAAGGGCGAGGATTGCAACAACAATCGGCGCGATGAGCAGAGGCATGTCACGCGGGCCTCTAGGTTTTTCGGAGCAGCCGCAGCGCCGCCAGCACGTAGGCCACGCCCGAGTACACGGTCAGCGCGATCGTCGAGAAGACGGCGAGATCGGCGACGAGCGGCAAGAAGGTGAACGCGCCCTGATCTCCAAACGCGAGCAGGCCTAAGCCCAGGCCGGCCGTGATACACTG
The DNA here is from genome assembly GCA_964652155.1 of uncultured Planctomycetaceae bacterium. GTDB lineage: Bacteria > Planctomycetota > Planctomycetia > Pirellulales > PNKZ01 > CAZZBK01. The sequence goes on from CAZZBK010000191.1 coordinate 8,355, forward strand.
CGCTACCATTTTCACTTTGCCCGACCAAGTGGCCGAGAAGTCGGCCCCTTGCTGCTCCAAAAAGCTTCGCAAGCCGGTGACCAGCAGCTCGCGGCCGATCACGAGCACGACGACCCAGGCGGGCAATCGCGCGGCGGGCTCGGCGGAGAGAAACACGAACGTGCCGCAGATGATGATTTTGTCGGCGAACGGGTCGAGGATCCGTCCCAGCGGCGTGACCATGCCCCACTTGCGTGCCAGGTAACCGTCGAGCCAATCGGTCGACGCGGCCACGATGAACACGAAGAGTCCCCAAAGATACAGATGCGCGTGCATGAGAGCGAACAGGACGACGGCCAAGACGAGGCGCGCGAGCGTCACCTGGTTGGGGACGTTGAGCAGCGTGGCGCGCTGGGGCAATAGCTTCGGCGATGGAGTGGGTGACACGGCGGCCTCAACTATCGCGGCCGACCGACCGTCACGGCGATGAGGTCGTAGCCTTGGGCTCCGACCACTTCGGCCTTAACGATTTGTCCCGCCTTGAGTTTCTTCCCGGTCACATACACCACGGCGTCGACGTCGGGCGCGTCGGCCGCGCTGCG
>CAZZBK010000192.1:0-8885 GCA_964652155.1 uncultured Planctomycetaceae bacterium
GCTCATGCGATGCGCTCCACGATCAGGGTGGGAGGTGCGATCGGCGCGTCGTCGATCGTCACGGCCTCGTTGGCCAACTGGAGAGCCGCGTCGCGGCCCCGCTCATGGGCAAACAGCTTGAGCAGTGGTTGGCCTGCTTCGACACGATCGCCGAGCCGCGCAAGCATTTCGAGCCCAACGGTGAAGTCGATTTCGTCGCTCACGCGGCTGCGGCCGCCGCCGAGCGCGGCGATGGCGCGACCGAGCCGCTGGGTGTCGAGCGCGGTGAGGTAGCCGGCCCGCGGCGCGGTGACGAGCGTCTCGGGGGCCACGAGTAGCGGCGCGTCGGGGTTGCCCCCTTGAGCATGGCACATGGCGACGAATTTTTCCCAGGCGTGGCCTGAGTCGAGCTGAGCGGCGAGGCGGCGCTGGGCTGCGTCGCGACTGGGCTCAAGGCCGACGGCCATGAGCAGTTCCGCTCCGAGTGCGAGCGCGAGTTCGCGTAGATCGGCCGGGCCGTGGCCTTGCAGCGCGTCGTACGACTCTTGCAGTTCAACGGTGTGCCCCGCCTTGCGGCCGAGCGGCTGATTCATGTCGGTGAGCAGGGCGACGGTGGGGAGGCCCAATTGCCGGCCGACGGTGACGAGCGATTGGGCCAATCGCCGCGCGTCGTCTTGAAGTTGCATGAAGGCGCCGCTCCCCCACTTCACGTCGAGCACGAGCGCCGCGAGTCCCTCGGCAAGCTTTTTGCTCAGAATGCTCGCGGTGATCAGCGGGATGCTCTCGACCGTGGCCGTGACATCGCGGAGCGCGTAGAGACGTTTGTCGGCGGGGACCAACTCGGCCGTCGCGCCGCACATGACGCAGCCGACTTGGTCGCAGATGCGCTGCATCTCGGCGGTCGAGAGTTGGGTGCGAAAGCCGCGGATCGCTTCGAGCTTGTCGAGCGTGCCGCCGGTTGCGCCCAGCCCTCGGCCGCTGAGCATCGGCACGCGCACGCCGCAGCAGGCGAGCAACGGCGCGAGGATGATGGAGACCTTGTCGCCGACGCCGCCGGTCGAGTGTTTATCGACGCACGGCGCGCCGGCGTTCCACGTGAGCACCGCGCCGCTGTGCAGCATGTGCTCGGTCAGGTCGGCCGTCTCGCGCTCATCGAGCCCGCGCAGAAACGCGGCCATCAGCCAGGCGGAGAGTTGATAGTCGGCAATGGAGCCGTCGGCCGCGCCACGGACAATGGCGCCAAGTTCGTCGCGCGTGTGTGCTGCGCCGTTGCGTTTGCGGCGGATGATCTCGCTCGGCGAATGAGACATGAGCGATTACGGTTTGCGCTGTTGGTAGTGTCGGCTGGCTTGTTCGAGCGTGTTGCGTTCGGCGCGGGTCAGGCTGTCGGCCCCCTGCTCGCTCATTTTTTGCAAAATGCGGTCAACCTGCTCGGCGAGGTCCTCGGGAGTTTCGTTCTTGAACAGCTTGAGCTTGGGGCGGCGCAGTGACCAGCGACGCATGAACTTGCCCAGCGAGAGGTTGGCGAAGCTCCAACGGCGCGTGAAGTAAAGATAGGCGAAGGCCGCGCCAGCCAAGTGGGCCTCGTAGGCGACGGGGTCGCCATCGCGCTGGCCCCCGAGTGCTCCGAGCAGATCCATGCCAATGAACAGCAAGGCCATGCCCCAGGCGGGCATCGGAATGATGCCAAAGAGCGAGACCTGAGCGCGGGGAAAATGCAGGGCGAAGAGAATGACCACCGCGCTGACGCCCCCCGACGCGCCGTACACCGAGCCTTTCTGCCCGGTCAGCAGATGCACGAGCAACCATGCCAAACCGCTAAACACGATTGCGGCGAGATAAAATCGCGTGAACTCGTTGCGTCCGACCCGTTGCTCGACGTCCCGACCGAAAAAGAACAGGCCGATCATGTTGAACAGGATGTGCCGGACGTCGGCGTGCAAGAAGCCGTAGGTTAGCAGTTGATAAGCATTCCAAGGATGCTGGAGTAAATCGCTTTGCAGTTCTAGGTAATCTTTCAACCGTTCGCCAAAGAACAGCCAGTCGGCGAGGAAGACGGCGGCGGTGATGAAGATCACCTGGATGACGCGCGCCGGTTCGCCGGCTCGGCCGCCAGAGTAGCCCGAGTCAGCATCGTCGTCCCTGACGTAGTCGCGGTCGTAAAGGCCCATGAACGTGGGGCGGTCCCAGGTAGGAAAGCGTAAAATAGCCGCGAGCGACGTCGTGTCGTTTCGGTTCGATCAACGAGGACTTTGTACGGCGACGGCCGGCACGGCGCGTTTCATCGCGTCGAGTTGCGACTGCACGATCTCTTGGCCCAGCGCGCGATTCGCCTCGAACCGCGATTGGTTGTCTTTGGCCAGTTGTTGCACCTCGGCCATGAGCGCGTCGAGCGCCTTGGCCACCTCGTCACGCTGGGTGGTCGCGGTCGCCTTGTCGGTCATGAGCATGGCTTCCGTGGTCGCGCGGGCTTCGGCCTGCTTGGTGAGCCCCATCGTGGCATTGCGAAACGACTGGGCGTCGTTGGTAATCGCCACGAGGGCGTCGATCAACTCGGGCCGCTTGGCGCGCATCAGCCGGAAGAAGCCCACGTAGTCGCGGACATTCTTGAGCGATGGGGGCGCGTTCTCGTCAGCGGGGGGCGTCGCCGGAGCAGCCGGGTCGACAGGCTCGGCCGCGGCAACCGTGTGTCGATTGCTGGGCATGGTCTCGTGAATGAGCCAAAACGCCTGATTGTTCGAGGCGGCCACGGCCGCGGCGCTGGCTTGCAGCAATTGCATCTCGGAGGGCGAGAACGTGTCGGACGGAATCACGGTGATCGTTTGCGTCGGCGGATCGGCCTCGACCACGGTGACCGACGTCACGGCAAACTCGCCCAGGTAACGTCCGCCGTTGGCAAAGTCGCGGCTGTCGAACAGGTACACGAACGACTTTTCGTTGACCGCCAATTCCACGGGAGCGTTGATCTGAATGGTGATGGGCTGCGCGGGATCGATGGCTCCGGGGGTGGCGCGCCACGTGCGGCCGCGCATGAATGCCCAGCGAGCGTTGGCTTGTCGTAGTTGCTTGAGCCCCACGCGCTCGTCGGGCGTGGCACCCGAGGTGGGCACCTCGTGCTCCGTGTCGTACAGCGCGTAGCGCAGTTTAGCACCACCGTCGCGCGTGAGCAGCAGTTCTTGTTCGACCTCGTCGGCCGATTTCTCCAACTGTTTGACCACGCGGGTCCAACTGTTGCGCGCCTCGAAGGCTCGGGCCGAGAGAAAGACCAGCAGCGGCGCGCCGATGATCAGACCGAGAATCGAAATCCATCGCACCAGAGCGATCATATTGACGACACCCGAGGTTGTGTCATATCGACATTCAAGGTCGTTGCATGAAGACGAGAGCGATTGGAACCAAAACGCTACGGCCGGCGACCTTACTAGAGGTCGCCAGAAGAAGCACCCGAGTGACAATCGCCAATACTCGATCTTAGGCAGGTCGAGTCGCCGGTGTCAAACGATTTACGCCCCGAAAAGCGGGGTCCGCGGGTCGAGCGGTGTGGGCGTAAGTCGTTACTGGGCAATAAAATGTCACCCGGCCGTGGGGAGGAACGGTCCACGGCCGGGTGAACGCGGTGAGCCGGTAGGATCGGCTACTTACTTTCATCGCTTCCATTCTCGCCTCGCAAGCGGCCTTCGAGCTTTTCGAGCCGTTCGAGGAGTTGTTCGAGTCGCTGTTCGACCCCCGGTGCCCCACGCAGCGATTCCCGTGCCCGCTCGAGGGTCTCTTTCAACTGCGGAGCCTTGGCGTTGTCTTTATCCGCCGACGGCTTGTCGCCCGGCGATTTTTCGCCCGACGGTTGCTTCTCGATGCGGGGCAACTTATTGAGCAGCGGGACGGCACCCAGCCAGGGGTTTCGACCGGCGTGTAGCTGCTGCGTCACATGCTTGCGAACTTCCGGAGGGAGCGTGTCGAGTTTGTCTTCGGTGGCTTCCCAGGTCTGATCCCCTTGCTTGACGATGACCTTGGCCGGCTGTTGACCGCGACGCTCGACGATGATCGACATATCGTCGGGCAGCTTGGTGGCCCCCAGGCCGATCGCGCCAGTGCCTGGCGGCGGCGTGATGACCACGCCCGGGTTGACCAGCCGCACCTCATTGCCTTGCTGCAACAGTTTGAGCGCCTGTTCGAGCATTTGTGGATCGATCTTCATGCCGGCCCCGGGCGCGGCCAACTGTGGTGGCCAGTCGGGGCGCTTGACCGGCCGCACGACGGTCGAGTGTGGCTGACCCGCGCGCAGATACGTGAGCCGCAGTTCGCCTTCTTTGGCCGCCTGCACGACCGCGATCAGGTCGCCGATCATCCCCAGCGGTTTATCGTTCGCCGTGAGCAGCAGATCGTACCGTTTCAGCCCGGCCGTGTTGGTCGGACTGTCGGCGATCACTTCGTAGATGACCAGCCCTTGGTCCGCGGGCAACTTCAACTGAGCGCGGAGCGCGGCGTCGGCCGGGGCGCACTCGACCCCGATCCAGTAGTTGCCACCGGTCGGCGACAAATTGTGTTCGGCCGGGTTCGTAAAGAATGGGAACTGAGCCTGCACCGGTATGCTGAGCGTGCCGAGCACGAGCAGGCTGGCGATGCAGAGGCGACGCGAAGTGTTCATAGTGTCACAATACCTGCGTGTCACGACGGCTGAGTGGTGCGAGCGTCTTATTGGTAGGTAATCTTTTCGATGGACTCGTCTGACCCCTCTCCCTTTGGGAGAGGATGTCGAACGCAGTGAGACAGGTGAGGGCTTGGTGGCTGTCGGCAGACCCTCATCCGGCCTTCGGCCACCTTCTCCCAAAGGGAGAAGGTTTTTTTCACCAACACTCAAACGCTCTCACTGCTTGTTGGTTTATTGGTAACTACGTCGACTCACGGGCTGTACGGCAATTTCGTCGAGCGGCAACACACCGCGGCGACCATCTTCTAACTCGAAGGGGACAAACCGCCGCTGCTGTCGCACCTGCGCCCCGAGGCTCTCGAGCATTTGCACCAGTTCAGGAGACAAGGCCGGCGGCAACTGGGCGAGCGCGGCTTCGTCGAGGCTGGCCGCCTCGTACAGCGGCACCGGTGCCGTGGGTTGGGCCGTCGACGATGCGGGGTTCACGGCCAATTGATTGCGATTGCCAGGCGAGGTTCCCCACCACAGTCCGCAGCCAAAGGCCAGGAGCACGCTGGCGGCGGCGAGCAACGGTCGCCATGCGGTTTGTAACCGAGAAGCCTTGCGCACCGGCGGAGCGGCGACCGCCGTCATCTCGGCGGGCAACTCACGCAGCGCACTCGAGAAGCTTTGGGCTTCTAAAAATGCCAGCGCACAGCGTCGCCACAGCTCGGGCCGAGCGTCGAGCCGCAGCAGCACATCGCGCCGCGAGGCTTCGTCCAGTTCGCCGTCGACCAGTGCGTCGAGCAGGTGTTGGTCATCGAATTCTAGCTGGGGGTCTCGCATCGCAGTTCAACTCACGATTCTCAAGCCGGTCTCAGGGGCGCTCGACTCCGCCGTGCGACTCAACACATCACGCAATTTTTGTCGGGCGCGGAACAGCCGGGTTTCGACCGCGCTGTGACTGATGCCCAGGTGTTCGGCTATTTGTTGGTAGTTCCATTGCTCGGCGTACTTCAGCAGCAGCATCTCGGCATCGCGGGACGGCAACTGTTCGAGGGCCACGCGCACCATCTGCTGCCGCTCTTTCGAGAGCAGCCAGTGAAGCGGGTCGCTCTCGCGGTTGTCGTACTCGCGCGGCTGCCGTAGCTCGGCGTAGCGATCGATCCGTTTGCGTTGCCGACCGCATCGTCGGCGATACAACAAGACTTGCCGCACCGCGAGTCGATACAGCCAAGGGGCCGCCTTGGTCACATCGTCGAGCGGAGCGCTCTGGCGAACCGCCGCCAGGGCAACTTCTTGCAGCACCTCGTCAACCGCCTCGCGATCCGTCAGCCGAGTCCACAACACCATGCGCAGCCAGCGATCGTGCTGGGCCAACAGCGCGGCCCAGTCGACGCGAGGCTCGGCCTGGTATCGGTCAGCAGCAGTCATGTCAGGACGGATAGTTACCGCCGGGCCAAGAATCTTGCCCGGCGCAGGAGAATTTCTTTAAGCATTCTTGCCGCAAGGAGATAAGTCAAGCCGCGGCGAAAATTGGAGAGAGGCCTGGACCGTGTAGTTACAAGACTGCTGCTTCTACCGGATCAATCCCAAGAACATTCGCAATCTCCGTAAACACGCCTAGCGAAAGCGGAAATTCCTTCTCGAGTTCTGAAAATGTCAGATTTGTTCCGGCGACATGGGCCACACCATGCCGGTTCAGGACAATATTGTCGTAAGCAGCGTGAATCGGCATCCCCTCGACGGCATCCTTGAAAGCGTCCTTATAGCTTGGTGCAAAGTGGGCTAGGGCTCCTTTAATATCTCCGATATTGATACTCCTCAGTACATACTTCGTCACCGCCGAGCAAAAACTGATAATCTCAGCGTCTTTTGTTCGCGATGCGCGATGCGCAACTAGCTTTTTGAGCTTTTTTTCAAACTCGGCGTAGATTATGGCGAGCAAATAGCCAACAAGCATGCTTTCAATTTCTGTATTACGCGATCCAGTGGCGTCTAGGTGCGTTTTGCAAGTGGCCATTGCCTGATCGATGCGATTAAAGTCCATTGGATGGTTATTCTCCAAATAGTCGCTTCCCTGCCAACTGCCGACGTTTGGTAACTACCTCGGTATCGCTTGTTCGATAAGTAGCATAGTCGTCGAATGTCGAATCCTTTACTAGCGACTTGTAGCGCTTGGCAATGTCGAGTGGCACTCGGGTTCGATGCTTTGCAAAAGCTGTAAATACTGAATCGAATACAGCAATGTTTAACCCCGCTTTAATGTGAAATGGCTTCTCACCTAGACATTCAAGTACCGTACTCACAGTTTCCTCAAAAACAATTTTATAATCACTCAGTTTTTCAGGTGAAAAAGACCGAGAGCTTGCCATGAATTTATTAAGGTATTCTTTCATAGGCTTTTCGTATTGATTAATTGGAAATGCGAGGGCAAAAAAACGCAAGATCAACTCAATGTCGCGTTGTCGATCGTCTGGAGTTATTTTGCCAACAATCTTGCGCCAACTCTCGTGCTTGTTTAGCGACCACAGCAGCTCATTAAATGATCCATAGTAAATCGCATTTCGTATTTCCTGGCCATGCAACAGCGTACCACCAGTGTTAAGTCGCTCAAAGATGTAAAAAATGCTCGTATCATCTTTGGGATCAAGTTGTTTTATGACAAAGGATCGTAAGACGGCATTGTTAAGGCTGTTGAATGCGGATGGATCAGAGTCTCTGATGTCTTCGTAGGTCTTTTTGGCGAATTGACTTTGATCATTGAGACCGTTCAGACGAAATACTGGGCGTTGACCGCGATCTTCCTCGCCAAAATACCCTTCAAAAAAATATGCGACCGTTTTGAGCCTTTGCTGGCCATCGACTAGCAGAAGCTCGTTTTTCTTATTCAGATACATGAAAATCGGCGGCACCGGTAATCCCAGCAAGAACGACTCAATGAGCCTACTTGCTTGCGGCAATTTCCACACGTACCGCCGCTGGAACGCGGGTACTATAATTTCCTTTTTACGCCACTTACTAACTAATACTTCTAGAGTATAGTCAGCAGGATAGGTCAGGATCTGATAAGTAGCCGGCGTACTTGCTTGATCCTCCTTTTCGCTTTCAATAGGCTCGAAATCGCGTGTGTTCTCGTTTCCGACAGTCATACTCACCGCTCCGTAACGAACCGTTTTAGAGTCCTTGGAAAATTGTCGCGCCGCGAGTGATCGGCATGTCGAGCTGATTCTGATATTCCAACTCGTGGCGTCATTTAGTTATCAATCACTTTCTGTCAATCTCCACCTCTCGGGCTATATGTTTCACAGAGATTTTACACTTCAACGACTCGGGGACAATTCGGTCCTTCCGGGTTTGCTGTGGGTAGATTTCCGGTAGGGGGGGTGACCAGTAAGGGGCCCGGCTCCCGACGCCGCTGCCCCGTGCGCCGGGAGCCGGAAAGCTTAAAACACAGGAGAATATGAGTCGCTGCGCGACCGATTAGTGCTTTCCAGGGACTCCCTTGCCGGCTCTGGTCGCTCCCCTCCTGTTCACCCCTGCCTAGGGATTGAACAAGTGGTTACCCACGAGAAACCCGGATGGACCCACAATTCAGCAGCCCGAACGCGGAATTGAGTTTCCGGCACTTCGCGGCGGGGCTCGCTGCCCACGCAATCGCTTATGCCCAAACACGTTAAGAGCCCGCGATAGGGCGCTCGGGCAAGCTCTAGCGAAAGCCGTAATAGGCGAGATAGCCGATGATGAGCGAGCAGGCGAGCCGCACGCAACGGTCGGTCTTGTCGTTCCCCACGCGAATGTTGAGCATGGATCACCCTTCGAGACAAAAATCGGTCGCCCCCAGCCGGTCCGTCCAATCATCGCCACATCAAAGTCTATCGGCTTTCTCAAGCAAACATAACAAAAAATAAACATTAAGACGATAGAGGTTCCTGCCAGGGGGACCCCACGACCACCCGGTTTCAGCGCCGCTTGCCTCGATGGGCTCGCCGGGGCTCGTTCACGGCGCAGGGGTCGATAAGATAGGCTGGAAACGGCAGGGTGGCTGGTGTTTTGCACAGCAAAACCCGGCACTCTGAGGCGTTGCCAATAGGTGATTTGCCGGGTTTTGCTGACGCAAAACACCAGCCACCCACAGCGGTGTTGCTTACACGTTGAATCGAGGCCTGCGCGGCTATTGAGCCCGTGCGACCACCCTCAGCCCGGTGTTTCCTGGCCTCGTGTGGCTCGCCGGGGCTCGTTCACGGCGCAGGGGTCGATAAGATAGGCTGGAAACGGC
>CAZZBK010000193.1:0-8662 GCA_964652155.1 uncultured Planctomycetaceae bacterium
ACCGGTTTGCCGATTTGCCTTTTGTTCAACTTTGGAACACCGACGCTCGAACTCAACCGACTGGTCGGCAGGACATTCCCGAAGGGAAGAAACCACGGATGAACACGGATGAACACGAATTAGATGAAAGCGGCCGTGCTTCATCACGCCTCTCTTACCTTTCTGCCTTTATCCTTTCTTATCCGTGTTTATCCGTGTTCATCTGTGGTTCCATTTTCTCCCCGTGCTCCTTTTCTCGCTTCCGAGGTTTCCATGTCGAATGATTTCACGATCGTCATCGGCTTGGAAGTTCACGTGCAGTTGCAGACGCGCACGAAGCTGTTTTGCGGCTGCGCGACGACGTTCGGCGCGGCACCCAATACGCAAACCTGTCCCGTCTGCACCGGCATGCCCGGTTCGCTGCCGGTCATGAATCGTCGAGCCTTCGAGTTGTCCTTGCGAACCGCGACGGCGCTCAACTGCCAGATTGCCCCGCTCACCAAATGGGACCGCAAGCAGTATTTCTATCCCGACTTGCCCAAGGGGTACCAGATCAGCCAGTACGACATGCCGTTGAGTCACGATGGTTGGCTCGACATCAGCGATCCGAAAGGGAAGGTCGAACCGCGGCGCATCGGCATCATCCGCGCGCACCTTGAGGAAGACGCCGGCAAAAGCGTGCATGACGAACGCTCGGGCGTGGCTGACAGCAAGATCGACCTCAACCGCACGGGCACCCCGCTGCTCGAGATCGTCTCGCAGCCCGACCTGCGTTCGCCGGCTGAGGCCCGATTGTTTCTGCAAGAACTCAAGTTGCTGCTGACCTACCTCGAAGTTTCTGATTGCAACATGCAGGAAGGGAGCCTGCGGGTCGACGGCAACATTAATCTGCATATCAACTTGCCCGAAGGGACCGTCGCCACGCCGATCGTCGAAGTGAAAAACATGAATAGCTTCCGTTCGGTCGAGCGGGCGCTAACCTACGAGGCGCAGCGGCAACACGATCTCTGGCTCGAAACCGGTCGCCGGAAAGGGGACATTCCCAAGCAGACACGCGGCTGGGATGACACGCGCGAAGTGACCTACGCTCAGCGCGAGAAAGAGGAGTCGAGCGACTATCGGTACTTTCCGGACCCCGACCTGGTTTATGTGACGGTTTCTGACGAGCAGGTGTCTGAGGTCCGGGCCGCGCTCGGTGAGTTGCCCGCTCAACTGCGTCAACGTCTCGAAGCAACCTACGGGCTCACCCCGTACGACAGTGACGTGATTGTGAACCAAGGGCGCGCGCTGGTTGATTATTATTTGTCGGTCGCTGAGGCGTGTGGCGATGGCAAGCTGGCCAGCAACTGGCTCCAGCAAGACGTGCTGCGCGAGCTCAATGATCGCCATCTGAGCGTGGCCACGTTTCCGGTCCGCGCCGATGCGTTGGCTGTGTTACTCAAGAAGATCAAAGCCGGCGATCTGGACACGGCCCGCGCCCGGAGCGTGTTCCTGGAGATGCTCAACACGGCGCGTGGCGTCGACGAATGCATGCAAGCGTTGGGCATTGCCAAGGTCGACGACTCGGCTCTGATCGAGTTGTGCCGTGAAATCCTGGCCGAGAACGCGAAGATCGTGGCCGACGTGAGGGGTGGAAACATCAAGGCCGCCGGGGCCTTTGTGGGCGCGGCCAAGAAGAAAAACCCCAACGTCAACCCGGCCAAGGTGCGCGATCTCTGCCTGGAATTGATCCAGCAGATGCCCTGACATTGACGAATCCATCTCTGAGCGGCCACGATGGCGGCGTCCGACCCCTGATTCTACGAACATGGATGGAGCAGCAAGATGAGCATTGACGGCTTTCTCGGCACCCGGGCGTCGATCATGCTGGACGTCGTCTTTGCCGCCATGTTCGTCATTGTGGCCGCGATGGTCTGGGCGATTCAACTTGCCAAGCAGGGTAATTACACCCTGCACAAGCAGGTCCAGTTGACGTTAGGGATTGTGCTGCTCGTGGCGGTGGTGTTGTTCGAGGTCGACATGCGGTTTCTGACCGACTGGCGGATTCGAGCGGAACCTTCGCCGTACTACCACAGTTGGGTCTTCCCGAGTCTCTACGTCCATTTGGCGTGCGCCATCCCCGCTGCCTTGCTGTGGATTTATGTCATCACCGCGGCATTGAGGCAGTTCGGCTCGCCCCCTAAACCCGGTCCGCACAGCCGCACTCACATGACCTTTGCCAAGTTGGCTGCGCTGGAAATGTTTCTCACGGCGGTCACCGGTTGGATTTTCTATTACTTGGCCTTTGTCGCCTAACGCCGCGCCGGATACTCGACTCGCATGAACGTCATTAGCCTGGTGGTCGATCGTCTCGCGCTGGGCTACTTGGGCTGCTACGGCAATGCCTGGGTGTCGACCCCTGAGTTCTGCGCGCTGGCCACCGAATCGTTCGTGTTTGACGCCGCACTGTGCGAGTCGCCGCAACTCGACGACCTGTATCGAGCCTGGTGGACCGGGCGGAGCGTCTGGCAGCCACGACTCGCCCACGAATCGATGGTCGTGCCGCGCGAGGTTGCAACCACCTTGCTCTACGACGTGCCGCTCGACGAAGTGACGTGGCTGAACGACGCGGTAAGCGAGCGCATCGAGGTCCCTTGCTCAGCGTCGCGACCGCAGGCCAACGAGGTCGAAGAGACCCATTTTGCAAGTTTCTTCGCCGCGGCGATCGAGTCGCTCGAGGCGCAGCGCGCACCGTTCTTGCTGTGGCTTCACACGGGCTCGCTGGGACTCACCTGGGACGCGCCGCAAGCCATGCGGATGCGATACGCCGACCCCGAGGAACCGACGCCGTCCGCGGGCGCTGCCGTGCCGCAGTGTATGTTGCCGCGCGATTACGACCCCGACGTGCTCTTGGCCGCGGCGCAAGCGTATGCCGGGCAGGTCGCCCTGCTCGACTCCTGCCTGGGCTTGTTCGTCGACGCGCTGCGACAATCACCGCACGCCGACACGACGGCGCTGCTGGTGATCGGCGCGCGGGGCATGGCGCTCGGCGAGCATCGGCGTATCGGTGCGTGGGACCAAGCCCTCTGCGGCGAAACGGTCCAGACGCCGCTCATGATCCGCTTGCCCGATAAACTCGGCGCCATGGCGCGCAGCTCGGCACTCGTGCAGGGGACCGACATCGCCGCGACCCTGACCGAGTTGTTGGGCGCGCCGCAGTCGGCTCACTCCGGCCTGGGGCAGAGCCTATTGCCTATCGTTCGGGATGAGCCCGTTCGCTGGCGCGATCGCGTGGTGCTGCGCAGCTCAGTGGGGGAGCGTGGTCTGCGAACGCCCCGTTGGTATTTACGCGAATCGGGCTCGACACCGGTCGAAGGCGACACTCCCAACTCGGCACACCAGGGGGATCCCGGCTCGGCTCGGCATTGGTTGTACGCCAAGCCCGACGACCGTTGGGAAGCCAACGACGTGGCCGATCGGTGCTCGGAAGTCGTGACCGCCATGCTCTCAGCGCGCGACGCGGCGTGCCAAGCCATCGAGACCGACACACTCGACACGCTCGCTCCGCTACCAACGCTACTGACAGCACGCCAGGCCTAGGGGTCACTCTGACCTAGGATGCAACGTCGCGCGCTGGCTATAATTCGCGGCCCAATTTTTACAGGGCTTCGTCTCTTCATCTGTTCGCGTCGACACTTATGCTCGGCACCGCACACTCGTGGCGCTGGGAGCCGCCCCGTGGCCGTCCGCCACCGTGGGACATGCTCCGTCGTGCCATCACGGTAGCGTGCGCGTGGTGTTGTCTGCTCTCGGGCATGCACGCCGGCGAAGTTGCGTTGCGCGTGCGCCTCGAATGGGGCGGCGGCGTTGAGCGCGCGTGGCAAGGCACGCTGCACGTCGACCCCGGCGCGCTCTCGACTCCCCAATCGCTCAGCTTCGACACCGATGCACCCGGCTCGTTGCGCGTCGAGGCCGGTCGGGTTGTTATTCAGCCCGCGCGAAAACGAACCTACGATGGCTGCGATGTCTCGCTGATCGCCACGACCGAGGCGACATTGCGCCTGCAATTGAGCGATGACTCGGGCTTTGCCAAGACGGTCGAGCTACCGGTCGCCCAGTTGCTCGATGAGTCGCTGAACATATCGCTCGACGAGCAGGGAAATCGGCTGTTGGCGCGTCGCGCGCCGGGCGATCGCCTGCGGGTCTCGCTACCGCGCGAGCACTTGGTGTTCGCGCCGGGCGAAACATTCCTGGGGCGCGTGCAACCGCATCGGCTCTCGGCCTCGGCGGGGCATAAACTCCACTACGAGGCCAAGCTCCTCACGCGGCAAGGTCGAGCCGTCTGGAGTGACGAGCGCGACATCACGATGCAGGCCGACGAAAGCTGGCCGGCGATCGACTGGTCGTGCCAACTCCCGAGCGAAGAGGGAGTTTACGATCTGGTGCTGCAATTGTCGCGGCGGGTGTTGGGAGAACGACTCCTGCCGCGCGGCGCGATCGAAGAGCGGCGCGTGCAAGTCGTGGTGCTTGCGCCGCGCGCCGTCGACACGCCCCGCGCCGGCACGTGGCAACTCGACACGCTGCTGGAGATGGATCCGACGCACCCCAGTTGGCGCGATCGGCTCGCGCCCCTCAATACGAGTTGGCCGCGTGGGCCGATCACTCGCCGCGCGCCCCTCTTTAATCAGCCACTGAGCGTCGTCTCGCATCCGCTGGGGGCCTTGGCGCAGCTCAATGCCGCGGCAGAAAATAGCGAACTCGCTTGGCAAGCGTATCCACTGCCGATCGCGCGACCAGGGCAACCCCATGTGCTCGAAGTGGATTACCCAGCCGATTTTGCCCAGGTGCTGGGGATCAGCATCGTCGACGATCCATCGCTGGCTGGGGCACAGCCGATCGGGCTCGACTCGGGCGTGTATGTCGAGCCGCTGGGGCCAGCGAGCGTCGCGGGCATGGCGCGGCACCGGCTCATTTTCTGGCCGCGATCGACGAACACCTGGGCCATCGTGAGCAACCAGCGCAGGCGGAGCCCAGCCGTGTTTAGCAAGTTACGACTGCTGGGCCCTCGAGCGTCGACGATTCCGTCGTTGCCCAATTTGGCGCTAGCGCCATTGCCCGATTTGCATTTGCCTCGGGCGATATCGCCGGCCGCGCCCACCAGCGAGCGGACGCTGGCAGCTTATTTCGATCGACCGTTGTTCGTGGAGAATTTTGGCGCGCCGCAGGCCACCGACCCCGGCCCCTCGCCGATCGGCCGGCCATTGGATGACTGGCAAACGTTTCTCGACGGCGGTCGCCGGCTCATCGAATACCTGCAATACGTCGGCTACAACGGGCTCGTGTTGAATGTGTACGCCGATGGCAGCGCGCTGTATCCGAGCGAGGTTGTTGAACCATCGCCTCGCTACGACGACGGCGCGTTATTTAGCTCAGGTCAAGATCCGCAGCGCAAGGACGTTGTCGAACTGCTGATGCGCTTGTGCGACCGCGAGTCGATTCGCCTTGTCCCCGCAATGCAATTCACGGCTCCGCTTCCGTCGCTCGAAGCCTTGCGTCACGGCTCCGACAGTGAGGCGGTGGCGCTGCAACTCTATCACAGCGATGGTCAGCGCGCGGACATGACAAGCAAGCCCGGGGCGCCTCTGTACAATCCGCTGCATCCGCGCGTGCAGCAAGCCATGCTCGAAGCGATCACCGAGGTGGTCGAACGCTATGGCTCGCATCCGTCGTTTCAAGGGCTCGCCGTTCAACTCTCGCCGCAGGGATTTACGCAACTACCGAGCGCCGACTGGGGCTGCGACCCCGACACGCTGGCCCGCTTTTTCCGCGAGCAAAAGTCGCCGATCACCTGGTATGCCAACGACCCTTGGGGGCAAGCCCGGTCGTTGGTGCGCGGCACGCATCGCGCGGCGTGGTTGGCATGGCGGGCGCGTGAGTTGCACGCGTTTTATCAGCGTGTCGCGGCGGTCGTGACCCGCAAGCGAAGCGATGCCAAGCTGTATTTGCTGACGGGCGACTTGTTGCAGTCTCCCGAGTCGCAACGCCAACTGCGTCCCGAGTTGCCGCGGAAAATGCCAGCCGATGAGCTCATCCGCGACACGGGCATCGATCCCGCGCTGTTCGCCGCGGAGGCGTCGGTCGTGATCTGTACCCCGCAACGGATCGAACCGCTCGATTCGTTGCACTTGTCTGCGACGGATTTAGAGTTCAACGAGCGCGCGGCGCCAGCCATTCGGTTGCACGCTGGCCAGGCGAGAACGAGCCTGTTGTATCATCCGCCCCTTGAGTCGCGGCTGAACATTGAGTATCGGCCGGGGCAAAAGTCGGTGGTGCGATTGGTGTCGCAACTTAGTCCGGCGGGAGCCCGCAACCGGCAGCGGTTCGCGCATGCGTTGGCGGTCGACGATGCGCAGTGGATTGTCGAGGGAGGCTGGATGTTGCCGCTGGGGCAAGAAGACGAGCTGCGCGAGCTCGTGGCCGTGTTCAGGCAGTTGCCCAGCGGACCGTTTGAGACCCTGGCTGGCTCGACCCAACCGGTGACGATTCGCATGCATCGCCGTGACGATCGGACCTATTTCTATTGGGTGAACGACTCGCCTTGGCATGCGACCGTGACGCAGACGATTCGCGCGCAGGAGCATAGCCGGCTCGACTCGCTTGGTTCGCCGCAGCGATTTTCGTCGACGAATGGGCCGTCAGCGGAGCGTGAGTTGACGATCGATTTGGCTCCGTACGATGTCGTGGCGGGCGTGAGCACCGATCCGCAGGCGCGGTTGGCGTCGCCCCGGGTACGGTTAGCGCCACAGGCTCAAGCGTGGCTGGAGGGTCAGATCGGCGAGCTGTGGAATCGGCTCGGCACCTTGAAAAGCCCGCCGTTGCTGACCTCGGTGGCGAATGCCGATTTTGAGGTGGCCGGTTCTCGATCGCAGCCTGCGCAGTGGGAGCTCGAGCCGCGCGAGGGAAGTATGGCGACGATTGATCCCACGCAGCGGCATGGCGGGCAGCACTCGTTGCGGCTCAAGGCACAGGGTGCGGGTGCGCAGCTCCGCAGTCGCTCGTTCAGTGTGCCAGCGAGTGGTCGCTTGAGCATCTCCGCATGGTTGCGTATTGAGGAAGGCGCGCCACAGCCCAGCGTGCGGCTTGGCATTGCGCGCGCCGATGGCGATGCGAGCTACGCACGTTTTGCGCAGTTCGGCGCGATTGAAAATGCCCAGCCGTTGCAGGCGAAATGGACGCAGTATTTGTTTCAAGTCACCGACTGGCCCAGCGACAACGTGCCGCTGCACGTGCGCATCGAACTCTCGGGCGTGGGCACGGTCTGGCTCGACGACCTGGAACTGCTCGACCTCGACTTTAGCGACACGGAGCGGACCGAGTTGTCGAAGGTCATTACGCTGATCGACTACAAACGTAAGAACCACGAGTTGGCCGACGCCATGCAGTTGCTACAAGGCTACTGGCCGCGGTTTTTGCTGTCGCAGGTTCCCAAGCTCGATGAGTTTGTGTCGCCGCCGGAAGTCATGTCGAGCGAGAAGCAACCCGCCCCGCCGGTTGCTCAGCCCAGGCCGAGCGGCCTGTACGACCGCTTCAAGCAGTGGTTGCCCCGCTGGTCGAAGAATGGCTGACGCACGGCATTATCGACCCTCAGATAAACAGCTTAACAGGCCGAGCAACGCGAGGCCGGAAGTATCGGACGCCCGTTGGTCGTCCTACTCAATTTAGAGCGTCTAACCAAATGGCTGGGGACTGCCTCCTCTCGGCTGCCATTTTGTGAGACGCTCTTCAAAATCTGAACCTCAATCGTCGGGTTCGACGAGCAGCTTCATGGCGGCGTCGCGTCCCAACGAGGCGTCACGGCCGTCGACCTGAATGCGAACCACTCCGGCTTCACGATGATTGGTGACGACCGTTCCTTGCGCGCCCAGATTGATCCCCGAGTCGGTCAAATAGCGCAGGAATTCGGGCGATTGATCGAGCACGCGGCTGAGGCGAAACCGTTCGCCAAGCTGGCACTCGACGAGCGAGCGGCTATCGGGTGTCGCCAGGCTGCCATCGGCCGCCGGGATCGGGTCGCCGTGCGGATCGACTTTAGGATAACCCAAAAATGCGTCGATGCGATCCACGAGCAGGTCGCTGACCGCGTGCTCCATGTGCTCTGCTTCGGCGTGCACCTCATCCCAACTAAGCGCGAGGGTTTTGACCAGAAACAGCTCGATCAACCGATGCCGCCGGACGACGCGCAGCGCCAACGCCAAGCCGGAGTCGGTGAGTTGCACCCCTTCGTAGGGCATGTACTTCGCGAGCCCCGTGTTCGAGAGCGTCTTGAGCATGCTCGTGACCGTGCCGGCCGAGACACCGAGCACCTGGGCAAGCTCGCCGGTCGGCGCGGCCCGTTCGGAGCCGGTTCCGCTCAGTTGATAAATGGCCTTGAGATAATTTTCGACCGTTAAGCTGAGCACTACGACATCCTCGACGAGCTGGAACCGCCTTTACCTCGGCCTATTCTACGGAAGTGCGCGTCGTCTGGCGAGACGGGCCGCGCCACGCACATCGAGGGGCCATGATCGCCATCGCGACAAAGACGCTGCACGCGGCGTGTGAGCATCTTCAAAGTTGGTCAATCATAGGATCTGGCATCAAGGGCATCACTGAGCGGGTGGCTGGCGGTTTGCGTCTGCAAACCCCGGCTCACTTCGAGGCGGTG
>CAZZBK010000194.1:0-8478 GCA_964652155.1 uncultured Planctomycetaceae bacterium
GGCTACGCCAGCAGTCGATGGACCCAACGGCGCGTGGCGCGTGGAAAGGCGACGACCCAGCGACGCGATGCGGGTGCGGCGAGCAGGTCTTGCAACAGCCGCAAATAGGTTAATTGTTCGGCGCGGTCCTGCTGCAGTGGTAACGATTCGTGCCAGAGCACAATCGTACCGATCGACGGGGGCAACCCGTCAAGGTCGCGCAGGCATTCATCGAGCGCGTCCCAGTTGTGGCCAAAATAACTCGGCAACGATAACCCCCGCGCTAACTCGGCCAGCAGCGCCTGCTTGTTTGACACATGCTTGCCGATGCGCACGACGAGCGTGCTCGCGTCCGATCGCGGTGGCGTGTCACTAAAGCGAAAGTCGGACATGCGTCGTTCTCAAGTCAATGTCGCTGCGGATGCGTGCCGCTCGCCTGCAAATAACCCATCAGATTACGGACGAATCTTGCGGAACGATACGTAGTGGTCGTGCGTGTACCAAGCTGCGCCCGACTCGCCCGTGACGATGCGCTGCGGTCCTGGCCCGCGCTCGTTGGGCGTGGGATGCACCCATTCGTGATAATAGCCTGTCGGCTCGCTGGGCAATCGCCGCTCGCGATTGTTGAACACGCTGCCATCGTGGGCGAATCGGCTCAGCCGCTCCCCCCGGCCAATCCGCTCCAAGGTCGGCCGCAGATCGACGGGGCCCGTGTATATGACCTCGCCGTCCGGATTGCGGAGCGTCACCGAGGCGATCACGGCAGGATCGTCGCCGGAGGGCTTATTGAGCGATGTTGTCCCACTTGAGCCGAGACGCGATGACGCCGCGAGTGTGTCGGCCCGCGCGGCCTCGACGGTCTCGCTCGGGGGTGCGTGGGGGGCGGGTGGAAATTCTCCCCGTTGCCATTGCAGGTAACCGCTGATGACGACGATCGCCAAAATCAGCAACAATCGAAACGGGAGCGGCAGAAACTGCCCAATCGTCCACAGCGATCCTAACAGCGAATCGCCCCGTTGCTTGGCCATGATCGAGGCTCCTGACGAGAGAGTAACGTAGATCGGGTGCGGCGACCGAAAATCGACATCGCGCCGCCGCCCTTGGATACGCGATGGGGTTCAGTCACGCAACTGCAGGGCTTGCATCAGTTGGTCGGTGGCTTGATACGCTTCGGTGACCCATTCGACGATTCGCTCCGGCTCGGGACTGTATTCCAACTCGATGCTCATCACGCCATCGATCTCCAGGGCCTTGATCTCGCGCAAGTAAGGCTCGAACGGCACCACGCCCCGGCCGGGCGGCAAATCGCCGTGCCGCCGACCGTCGCAGTCGGAAATATGCACGTGACTGGCTCGACCCCGCAGGCGACGCAACTCTTCCGGGGCGACCTTCGAGAGCAGCAGATGCGAAACGTCGATGTTCGCTTGCACGTTGGGCATGGCGACATCGTCGAGAAACCGCACCATCGTGTCGATGTTGTTCAAAAGCGACAACGGGAACGGTTCGAGTTCCAAGACAATCTCCAGATCGAGTTGTGCCGCATGCTCGCCAAGTCGACGGACGCTTTCGACCCCCCAGCGCCATTGCTCGGCGGGCGGAATCACTTCGCAATTCCAAATATATTCGCCGATCACGAGCAACACGTTGCGGGCGCGATATTCGTAGGCCAGGTCCAAATAGGCCCGCGTTCTTTGCTCATGGAACCGCCGCACGCTGGGGTTCAGGTCGATCAAGCCCACCGCGACACACGGGAGCGAGACGATCGGCAATCCTAGGCGGTCGCATTCGCGCACAATCTCGCAGCGTTCGCGGGCGCTCATGTCGAGCGGATCGCAAAAGATGTCGATCGTATCGAAGCCGATTTCGCGTGTCTTGCGCAGGCCGAACACCGTCGGTTCGTTGGCCTGCACCCAAGCCGAGTTGATAAGTCCGAGCTTCATGGCGAGTAAGCGCTGGTTGACAAGAGGTTCAGGCAGGGCGACCGACGACGACTCGACCCGTTCGCGTCAATATAATACACTGCTCGCCGATGGCGTAGTCGCTCGTGGAGTTTCGTCGGGCCATCAGGGGGCTCAGTTTATCGAGCAACGGGGAGCCACTGCACGGCGTCGGCTATCACGTACTTGCCGTCGGTGCCGTCGCTCGAGATGCGAACCCAAGCTGACTTGCCCGCGCGAAAACGAAACGTCCCCAGGCTGCGAAAGAGTCGACCGTGCTCGGGCACATCCTGCTGATTGATCCGCACGGACGTATCGCCATCGGCATGATGAATGGTCACCGGCGTGTTGGTGGCCCGGCGAATGTTGTAACAGTGCGCAAGTCGCACCTCGTACAGGCCGTCGCGAGGCAACTCGGGCGTGAATGTCACCGACTTTAGGCCCTTGCCATCCTTCTGATCGTGCAAGTAACCCAAGCCGACGTACGGGGGCGTGTGGGTCGAGTATTGCCAAGTCCCCACCAGGGTCGCGGCGGTCTCGTCGACCACGATCCCCGCGAGCTGCCCGGGGTCGGCGACGATGAACGGCACGAGTTCGGGTTTGTCGACCTCGCCGCTCTTGTGAGTGTTGGCGACGGCGGCCGGGTGCGGCACGAGTTTCGCGCCCCTTGGCGCTGCCGGCAACGCCACAACGAGCGCGAGCCAGATGAGTGTCCAGCCGCACCGAAAGCATCGCAACCATTGAGGGGGCATGATTCAAATGTCCTGTTGAGGAGGAGGACCGCGACTTGCTCACACTTGCAACACAATTCACTCATGCAATTGACTTGCATGACGGCGCGAACTAAAATCCACGGCTTCAGTGCCGATCCTAAAATGCGACGGGGACTGTCCCCCGCGCATTTCGGTTTTAGGATAGGCGTTAAGTCACCATCATACACTCTGGCCTGCGTGGGGAAATTGCTCATGGACTCGATCGTTCGCGTGGCGTGCATCCTCGGCCTGTCGTGGGGATTGATCGTTCAGCTCGGGTGCGGGTCGGCCCAGCCGCCAGCTCCCGCCAAGCACGACCATGCCCACGATCATGCCAAGCACGATCACGAAGAGACGTTGGCCGGCGAGGTCAAGCACCTGCAAGAACTCAACGCCAAGCTCCGCGACGCCTTTGCCAAGAAAGACCTGAAAACGGCCGACGAACTCGTCCACGAGGTGGGCGAAGTGCTCGACGAGGTTCATGAGTTTGCCGAGAAGGAAAAGCTCGCAGGAGCCGCCTTGCTCAACGTGAAGGGGCTCGCCAGCACGCTGCAAGGGCACTTCAAGGAACTCGACAAGCAGTTCCACGGCGAGAAGGGAGCTTCGTACGAAGAGCTGGCCAAGAAAATCGACGAGGCCGTCACCAAGCTCGCCGAGGCGGTTAAGAAATAATCTCTTTCCGCACGCTCTGCCGATCAGGCATACTCTCCCTCAACGGATAATTGAGCGGCGGCGCGTCACATAATCCCAGACCACATAGCGGTCGAGGTCACGACCGGCCGTGAAAAACACGCGCCCCTGGGTCGATTCGGCCAACCGATACGCGAACCGCACGTCCTCTTGGGTCTGCGACCAACTGGGCAGCAGAAAGATATTGATCGTGATCTGCTCGCGCTGGCAGGCGAGCCCTTCGCGGAGCGTCGCCTCTTCCGTGCGCCGCTGCGGTGGATAGAGCAGGTACAGTTGTTCCTGCTCGAAATGCGCCGTGGGCAAGCCGTCGGTGATCAGAATGACCTGCCGGTTCGGCGTGTCTTGCGTGGCGAGCGTGCGCCGCGCAAGCTGCAAGCCATGCTGCAAATTGGTGAAGTGCGGCGGCACGAGCGACTCGCTCATGTGCGGCTTGCTCATGTCGTAACGCCGCGCCACCACCGGATCAAAAATCGTCACCGGCTTCGGAAGCAGCGACGCGACGTCCCCCGGAGCGACCGCCTTCGCCACCGAATACACCTCGAAAAATCGCAACAGATCGCCCGGATACTCGCGTCGAATCAGGCCGTCGAGCGCCAGCGCCATCCGTTTCACGTTCACGTAAAGGGCGTCGTAGCGCATCGAGCCGCTCATGTCCATGAGCACGACGCTGGCGCACTTGGGGGTGTTGCGTGTCCGTTGGATCTCGATGTCTTCGCTCTTGAGTTCCAGCGGCAGTCGAGCCTCGCCGCTGCGAATCCAGGCGTTGACAAACGAGGCGGGGATGTCCATTTGACTGACTGAGTCGCCAAACTCGTAGGGCTTGGTCACGCTTAGTTCGACGGACCCGTCCCCCTCGATCGCCCCGCGATGTCGCCCGGTGCGCGACGGCAGCAAGTCGCTGAATATCCGCTCGAGCAATTTGTTTTGAAACAAGCGATAGGCCTTGGGGGTCATCTGGAACGCGCCGCGCTCGCGCTCGAGTCCTTGCTGCTCGGCCAGCTCGCGCAGCCGCTGCTGAATTTCTTGCTGCACGCGCTCGAGTTGATCGAGGTCGGCTTGCTCGGCGAAGTCGGCAAGTTGATCGATGTCGATGATCGCCAATTGGGCCGTCTGGGCGGCCTCATCGAGCTGCTTGAGGAGGCGGTCGATCTCGGTGAGTTCCTCGAACACTTCGTGCGCGCGCGCGATCGAGAGCGGCTCGCGGCCGGTGAATGTGTACTGGGCGGCGAGTTGCTCGATGAGGTACTTGTCGCTCAGTCGCTGCACGACCCCCAGCAATCGCTGGGCAAAGCCCGACTGTTCGCCGCCGGCGCGATACCAGAGCCGTTCCAGCTCGCGGATTTGTTCGTCGCGCACGGCGCGCTCGTAGGCGTCGCGATGCGCGCGCGGTGGCGTGAGCCGCTCGGCCGACTGTCGAAAGGCGTGCGCCGCCGCCGCGCGAACCTGCTCGGTCTCGTATTGTTCGAGAATTTTTTGTTTTCGTTCCAGCAACCGTCGCCGCAACGACTCAAGGGTCGGACCGAGCGACGCAAATTGACTGGGGTCGAGATGCACTGCCCGAGCGAGTTCCTCATCGGTGAGCTCGCGCAGGTTGCCGAACGCCAGCAGGTGCTCGAACGCGCCGCTCAATACGTCGGGCGGAGGCTGTGTCGGCGGCGGGAGATTTTGCGGGTCGTACTTTTGGTACGTGTGGATAATCCCGCCGAAAGAGGTCTGCTCGTGACTCATGCGGATCGTGAGAGTGGCTCGGTGAGGCGGCGTGACTGGGGTGTCTCATCATACGCGCAGCGGCCGTTGGCGGCGAATGATGCCTGCTCGCCCCATGTCGCCGCAACGCATGTGGCCGCCGAGCAACATGTGGCGTTTAGGAACTGCGGCAAAACACTGCTCAGTGTGGCTGCTTAAATAACCGTAACCCGTTTACTGCATGGATCTTGTGAATAAATTAATCGGGCCCAAGCGGTGTTGTGCCGAGCCCTTTGGCACGGCCGCTGCTTTAAGTGCTGGGCATCACCCGGCAACGATTGCCACCTATCGTCACTCACTTTCGTCAGCGAATTTCACCCCCTGTTGAGGAGTTTCGACCATGCACAGCACGAACATCATGAGCCGCTTTTGGAACGAACAAGACGGTGCCATCATCTCGGCCGAGTTCATTCTGGTCGCCACGATTTTGGTGCTCGGCGTGATCGTCGGCCTCAAGTCGGTGCGCGACTCGGTCGTCAGCGAGTTGGCCGACGTGGCCCAGGCGATCGCCAACGTCGATCAGAGCTACACCTACAGTGCCGTCACGGGGCATGCCGCCGCGACCGGCGGAGCCGTGTTCCAGGACCTGTCCGACTTCTGCGACACGAACGCATATCCGTATGGTGGTCAGGAATCGAAGTGTGTCACGGTCGCCGCGATGGCCTTGGGCGAATCGTCCTCGCACTACTAAACCGAGCTTCGCGTTGGCTACAGAAGTCCTTGTTGTTGTAAAGACGCCACGGGGTCGCCATGCGATTCGACCCCGTGGCGTTCTTTGTTTTCCCCTCGGCGAGATGGCTGCCCATGCTGCATCGGTTGAGGCAATTACTTCTCGGCGCTCTGAACGCGATTATTCTCGACCCGGCTTGAGCCTCCCGTGACGACCACGCCCAACGGGTCTCGCTCGCTCTCGAACTGATTGCCGATCACGACACACATGCCGACGGGCTCGTTGATTTTGATGCCCAGCGAGCCGTAATCGACGATGCGATTTTGCAGGGCCGAAACGGTTGCCCGCTCGGCGACGAGCGCATGTCGCCAGCCGCGAACGTTGTTGGCGATAAAGACCGTGTCGGAGCCGGAGAGCCCCCAGACGGCGAACTGAGGCGGTCCGGCGGCGCGCAGCGTGGGACAGATAAACTCGTTGCCCGTGACGCGGATGACCCCCTCGGCGCGAATGCCCGCGACTCCACTGCCCTGAATCGTGTTGGCCGAGAATTCGGCCTCGGCACCTTTGAAGACCATGACGATCGGCGGCAAGCCTTCGCCGCGCGACAGTTCGTTGCCCGTGAGTCGCACCTTCCAGCCGGCGTGGATGCCGATGGCCACATTCTGGTTGTCGATCACGCGATTGTTCATGACCGTCGAGAGGCCCGACTGACATTCATCGAAGCCGATGCCCGTGGCTCGGTTGTGATGGACGTAGTTGGCGATCAGCGTGGTCTGCGAGTCGCCGCGCTGCCCGATGCCCGCGGTTTCGTTCTCATAGCATTCGTTGTGGGTAATCAGCGGCTGGGCACGCAGCTCGCTGCCGATCCCCGCGGCCTTGTTGCGATAGCACTTATTGCCAACGATCAGGGGTTGAGCCTGGTCTCGGCAACCGATCCCCGCCAGGCGGTTCTCATAGCAACGATTGCCACGGATGACCGGCGCGGAGTGTTCGTCGCAGCCAATGCCGGCCATGTCGTTGATGTAGCAATCGTTGTCTTCGATCAACGGGCGTGTGTCGGCACCGGTGCGCACGCCGATGCCCGCGCGACGGTTGTGGTGGCAGCGATTGCCGCGCACGATGGGCTTCGCCCCTTCGCTGATGCCGATGCCGGCGCGGATATTTTCGTAGCAGTGGTTCTCAATCACCAACGGGCTGGCGTCTTCGTGTCCAATGCCCGCGTAAAAGTTCTGAAAGCAGATATTGGCTTGGATGATGGCGGTGGAGTGGCGCATCGATCCGATGCCGCCCCCCATGTTGCGATAACAGACGTTGCGCAGCACGAGCGGCGCGCAGCGTTGACCATCGGCACCTTGGATGGCGATGCCGGAATAGCCGATATGATGCACGATATTGTTTTTGATCGTGCAGGTGACACCGATCACGCTGATGCCGGCGACGCCAGGCTGGCCGATGTGCTCGTGGGGCTGCTCGTTCCCTTGGGTTGCATGGTGTTTGGTCCACTCGGCGTCGTCGTACAGGCCCACCTGGGTCACGGTAAAGCCATCGATCGTTGCCCCTTCGGCCATGGCCACGCCGGGCCCGGTCCCCTGCTTGCCGCCACCATCAAGAATGGTTTGCTCGGCGCGTTTGAGTCCCAGCCGCCCCGGGCTGTCGTCCCCCGCGCTCGTCAGCACCACCCCCTCGCGGAGCCGGATCCGCTCGCGATACGTGCCCGCGGCGACCAGCACCGTGTCCCCCGCTCGCGCCACATCGATGGCCGCCTGGATCGTCGCGTGATCTTCAGGAACCTTCACGATCGCGGCCCAAACATCACCGCCACCGGCCATACTTAGCACAGCCCAATACACGAGCGCGGCGCGCGACACGTGGAACATGATGACGTCTCCCTGGAGAAGTGACGCTCTGATTCTAGCCGATCGTGGCGACGCTAGGAAATTTTTCACCGCCGTCGAGTGGCGATGCCGAGCATGACGTGAGCCGCACGACCCGCGGAGCGCTCGGCGTGCCGTGGAGCGTCGTACCCGCCCCGATCGAGACCGTTTCAGTCGCGCTCAAAGGGCCAGGTGGGCCGGCTCACGAGCGGCAGCCAGCGCGGCCAAGTGCTGCCGGTAGGCTTGGGGGGCGCGGGGGGCGCAACAAAGTCGCTCATCAAGCTGCCGCGACGCAACTCCTCGGCCCGACCCAACAACGGTTGCGTCCCCTGAATCAACTCGGGTTGCAGTGTGAACTCCAAGGCCCGTTCATCGCGAAACTCGTAAGGGACCAGGTTCTCGCTGACAAAATCGAGTGGGAAGACCTGGTACCACGGCGGCGGAATGAACTGCTGCGTCTCGAGTGTCTTGAAGCCGTCGCGCACCAGCCGAACATTGCGCGTGCCGTAGTACGTGTAGTCGGTCGAGCAGGGTGTCACGCCGACTTCATAATTGTCGATGGTCACAAGCGCACCCGGTGGATTGCTGCGCACGGTCAGGCGTCGCTGCACGCAGCCGCCCGCGAGGCCCGTGACGAGCACGGCCAGGGTCAAGAGCGCGGCGGTTTGACGATCCAGTGGTGACATCGTGACGTACCAAGACCGCCCAGCGATTTGCGGTGACAAGAGCAGAGCCTCTGAAGAGCGGGGCGGAGTATAGTGAGCCTCCGCTCGCCGCTCCAGAGCGCTTTTAGACTCCCGACAAATCGCCGCCAGCATTGCCAGCTAGCG
>CAZZBK010000195.1:0-8431 GCA_964652155.1 uncultured Planctomycetaceae bacterium
AGGCAACAGCGGACGCGATCACCACATGAAAGGCTTCTCGATGTGGATGGCCGGCGGCGGCATCAAAGGAGGCGTCAGCCACGGCGCGACCGACGAGTTCGGCTATCATGCCGTCGACAACATCGTTCATGTTCATGACCTGCACGCGACGATCTTGCATCTACTGGGGGTCGACCACAAGCGGCTCACCTATCGCCACCAGGGACGCGATTATCGATTGACCGACATCGCCGGAGAGGTGATTCGCCCGATTCTGGTGTAACTCAATATGGAAACACTCCCGACCGGCCTGGGACTCGAACCGTGGCAGGAAGTCGCGTTGCGATTGGGGACGGCCGTGCTCTGGGGCGGCATCCTGGGCATCAACCGCGATCTGCACCATAAGCCCGCCGGCGTGCGGGTCCTGTCGCTCGTGGCGCTCGGCTCGGCCACGGTGACGCTCGCGGCCATGACCAGCCTGGCTGTCGTCGGTGAGCCGATTCCGGAAGCCGCCACGCGCGTCATGCAAGGCATTCTCTCGGGCATTGGCTTTCTCGGCGCGGGGGTCATCATGCGCGGCAGTGGCCCGCTCGAAGTGCATGGCCTCACGACCGCGTCGAGCGTTTGGGTTGCGGCCTGCCTGGGAATTGCCAGCGGCACCGGCCAGTGGCTCATCGGTACGATTGCCTTTGCCTTGGCCATGATTATTCTGACCGTTGGTGAGCGGCTGGAGCATGCGATCGCTGATTACGTTCGCGATCACCAAAAGAAATCATGAATCAGGTCTCAAGATGAGTCGTCTGTTGGTGCTGGCGATTGTCGGTTGGGGGTATTGCGCAGCTTTTGCTCAAGAAGCGAATGTGACGCCGAGCGGCAATGCGTCGATCCGCGCTCGTTACGGCGATTCAGACATAGTCATTACGACGACCGAGCGCCTGGCCGG
This sequence comes from uncultured Planctomycetaceae bacterium, assembly GCA_964652155.1. GTDB lineage: Bacteria > Planctomycetota > Planctomycetia > Pirellulales > PNKZ01 > CAZZBK01. Next base: position 923 of record CAZZBK010000195.1, read on the forward strand.
GGCGATCCATTCGTTGCACTGGAACGGCCAGGAATTTATCGACAGCCACGATCATGGCCGACAACTCCAGTCGGCCGCCAGCTTCGACTGCTCGGCCGCACAACCGTTCTGGGCTGAGCGCTACAACCCCACCGAGGCTGGCTCGCGCGCCGATGCCACGGGGCCAGCATCGTCCAGCAAACTGTTGAGCCTCAGCGCCGTAGGAGCGGAATTACGCTCGACGAATCAAATGGCTTTCTGGCTCGCCCCCGGCGAGAAATCGTCCGGTTGGCCTGCCCTCAATGAGAGCCGCTTATCCGCGCATCGAGTCTCGAAACGGGTACGCATCGGCTACCAGGATTTGCCAAACGTGATCGACTACGAGGTCACGTTCACGGTCCCTCCGGATGAACGGCACACCTACGCACAGTTCGAGGCGCTTACAGGTTATATGCCTGAGGTGTTCAGCCAGTTCTGGAAGTTTCTGCCCAATGAGGGCGAGTTACAGACGCTCGACGATGGCCCCGGCGAGCAACGCTATCCTGTCGTGTTGGCCTCACCGTCAGGGTCGCATGCGATGGGCATCTATTCGCCTGACCAGCCGTCTGCTGGCTTCGAGCAAGCTGGCTACGGTCGCTTTCGCTTCGCCGCCGAGCGGGTCGTGAAGTGGAATTGTGTGTTCCGTAAGAGAAGCCCCGAGGGGATTGCCCCGGGGGACTACCGTTTCCAGCAGTTTGTGTCCATCGGCACGCTCGACGACGTCCGACGATCGCTCATCGCCCTGATCAAGAGACCGCCCCCAAGACCGTAAGTGCCACAGGACCGTTGCGACTTCGGTTTTGATTGACTCTTGAGCCCGTTGCGGGCAAAATAGTCGAGTCGCATCAAGGCATGCTAGCGCATTGATCTTGATGCCGCTTGCCACTCGATACTAGAGATAGAGTCTGCCCCCGCCCCCCTGCCCTCCCTGGCCGTGGTACTGCTGTCATGCTGACGATCTTCAGCTCCTCCGCGGAGCGCGACTGCCAGGGAACTTCACGGCGCGATTTTCTCCGCGTGGGCACGCTGGCGCTCGGCGGCTTGACGCTGCCGGGGTTGCTGGCCCAACGGGCACTGGCCGCGACGCAAGGCGCACATATTCGCCCCAAGAGCGTCGTGCTCGTGTTTCTCGGCGGCGGCGCGAGTCATATCGAAACGTTCAATCCGAACATGGACGCGCCCGCTCCGTACTCGAGTGTCACCGGCGACGTGCAAACCGCGCTGCCGGGCGTGAACTTTGGCGGCACGTTTCCGCAGTTGGCCCAGCGCGCCAAGCAGATGACCATCGTGCGCTCGTTTCAGCACTCGGTCGGCGATCATGGCGGCGCGATTGTGCATGTGATGAGCGGCGGCACCAACCCAACGGGCAAAACGAGCGACCGTGGTCACAGCATGGGGGCGATGTACGCGCAACTGCGCGGCAACAACCATCCACAAACCGGCTTGCCGACCCATGTGCTGCTCACCGCTCCGGAGACCGATAGCCAGTTTCGCACCGAGAAGAGCCGCGTGATCGCCGGATCGAAGCCCGGTCAGTTGGGCCCCGGCTACGCGCCGTTCGATCCCGACGGCGGCAGCACGGCGCTCGACAACATGAAGTTGAGAATTTCGGCCGAGCGGCTCGACGATCGCCGTCGGCTGTTGCACAAGCTCGACACGTTGCAGCGGCAAGTCGACGCCCAAGGGGTGATGTCGGCGCTCGACGGTTTCGAGCAGCAGGCGATCGAGTTGGTGATGCGCGGCGCGAACAAGGCTTTTGACACGCGCGACGAAGACCCACGACTGGTCGAGCGCTACGACACGAGCATGTTCACGATCGGCAACAAAGCGCGGCGACCCGACGCGGTCCGCCGCTCGACGCTGGGGCAGCAAATGTTGCTCGCCCGTCGCTTATGCGAGGCCGGCTGTGGCTATATCACCGTGCAAACGGCCGGTTGGGACAATCACGCCGACGGCAATAATCCGAACATGCGCGACGGCATGGAGATGCTCGGCCGGCCGCTCGACAAGGCGCTCAGTGCCTTTCTGGACGACCTGCAATCGCGGGGCATGAGCGACGACGTGCTGGTGGTCATCACGGGCGATTTTGGCCGCACGCCCCGCATCAACAAGAATGGCGGTCGCGACCACTGGGCCAATCTGTGCACGCTGGCCTTGGCTGGGGGCGGTCTCAAGACGGGGCAGGTCATTGGGCAGTCGGGGCGAAAAAATGATGTCCCGGCCTCCGAGCCGGTCTCGACAGGCCAGCTCATGTCGACGATCATGCACACGCTATTCGATGTGCCGACCCTGCGGCTCGTGCGCGGCGCGAGCACCGAGTTGGTGCGGCTCATCGAGTCGAACCCGCCGATCCCCGGCGTGATCTAGAACCGCGCTACCACGCGGGGACGTGTCTGCTCACTTCCATTCGGCCAACAGGGTCTCTTCATGTCCGAACATTCTCAACGTGTGCCCACTCAGGCTTGGGTGGTCACGTTTGCCGGCACGACTGTCAATTTGTGCTTGGGCGTGATCTACGCCTGGAGCGTGTGGAAGGCCAACTTGATTGGCACCCCAGAGCACCCGGCCGGTTCGCCCATGAGTGGCTTGAACGTCGGCTGGACCTATTTGACCGACGCCGAAGGCACCTGGGCCTATGTCATCTGCGGCTTGACGTTCGCGCTGTTTATGATCCCCGGCGGGATGATTCATGATCGTTTTGGTCCGCGCGTGGGTGCAACGCTCGGCGGGTTGTGTCTTGCCGTGGGGTGCATGATCGCCGGCCTGTCGCGAAATCTTGTCGGCTTGTATATCGGGTTCGGGTTGCTGGGGGGCACCGGCATGGGGCTCGGCTATGCCTCGACCTTCCCGGCCGCGGTACGCTGGTTCGGCGCACACCAGCGCGGCTTGGTGTCCGGCCTGGTCGTCAGCGGGTACGGCGCAGCGGCCATTTACATCGCACCTCTGGCCAAGTGGCTCATCGCGCACTACGGTATCTCGGGGAGCTTTATTGTCCTCGGCGCATCTTTTGCGGTGGTCGTGATCCTCGCCGGGCAACTGCTGCGCTGGCCGCCCCCCGGGTACCTCCCCCCTGCCCCGCCCAGCGGCAGTCAAGCAAACCCGCGCAAGGCGACGATCTCGACCGTCGACTGGAAGCCGCGGGAGATGCTCGGCACGTGGGAATTCTACGCGCTCTTTACGCTGTTCCTGTGCTCGACCCAGAGCGGATTATTGGTCATCGCCAACGCGACGCCCATCTTGACCAAGACGGCCTCGTCGATCGCGTTGCTGGTTGAACATGGTTGGTTGTTGGCGTCATTCGGGGGCATTGTCAACGCCCTGGGCCGGGTCGGCACCGGGTATTACAGCGACAAGTTCGGTCGACTCAACGCCTACCGGATCAACGCCCTGCTATCGGTGATTTGCCTGCTGCTGGCCCCATCGGTGATTGCCTCGAGCAACGTGCCGATGCTGTTCTTGGTGGTGGGCGTGACGCTTTGGCAATACGGCGGCGGGTTGTCGTTGTCACCCGCTCTGACGGCCGACTTCTTCGGCCCCAAGCACCTGGGGATCAACTACGGACTGGTGTTCCTCGCCTGGGGGATGGCGTTCTTCGTGCCGCAAATCGCGGGCTACATCAAAGACCTGACCGGCTCGTTCGACTTGGCTTTTTATCTCTCAGCCGCCCTGCTTGCCGCAGCAGTCGTGCTCAGTTGGTTTGTCAAACGTCCGCGGTCAAAGCACGAGTGAGGTGAGCTGCACGAGGTTTGCATCCAGAGCCGGTCGATCGACAATACGCGGCATGTCATCGACCCGTGAATCATCCAGGGTCATCCGCTTGTCAGTCGGGCTGTTGAGGTTCATATAATTAAGTTAACAGGACGACCAGCGGGAGTCCGTAAATACCGGCCTCGCGTTGCTCGGCCTATTAAGTTCATTATCTGAGGATCAATAACGTTCTGTTTCAATTGCGTTCTGAGACTGTCGTCGAATGTCGGGGGGAGGTATCGGGCCGATGAGAAGTTCACGCGACGAGGAAAAAATTCCCCGGTGGGTTAAAATCGCTTATACGGCATTTGTGGCGGTGTTGGTTCCGTACTACTGGCTGGAATATGGGCCGACCAATTTTCTGTACTTCTGCGACGTCGCGTTGTTGATGACGCTTGTGGGCATGTGGCGAGAAAGCGCGCTGCTGGTCTCGATGCCGGCCGTTGGAATCGTGTTGCCGCAAACCTTGTGGATGGTCGACTTTTTGGCGCAATGCGCGGGTGTGCCGCTCACGGGCATGACCGCGTACATGTTCGACGAGAAGTACGCGCTCTTTACGCGCGGCTTGTCGTTCTTCCACTTCTGGCTCCCCCCGTTGTTGTTGTGGTTGGTGTGGCGTTTGGGCTACGATCGCCGCGCCTTGCGGATGTGGTCGTATCTGGCCTGGGGCTTACTCACGATCTGCTATCTGTTTCTCCCCCCTCCGCCGGCCCCGGCCCATCAGCCCAATCTGCCCGTCAATGTCAATTACGTCTACGGCATGAGCGCCGAGAATCCGCAGGACTGGTTGCCGCCGAACGTCTATTTTGGAGTGGTGCTGCTCACGCTGCCCACGCTGATCTTTTGGCCTACCCACCTGTTGCTGAGCCGATGTTTCGTTCGTCAGGATCACGCACCCGTCCGGGGCGAATGATCCTTGGGCCAAAGCCAGTTGCCGACGTGCGTCCAGGCAACATGCGGCTGCCAAGGCTGATCACCGATCATCGACCCGTGAGGATCAAAATCTCCCTTTCGCGGCTGAAAGCCGGGGCATTTTGAAAATCAACCGTCGCCAAACCGCCGGTCCTAGGTCACAATAGAGTTACCTGAGCCGTTCGCGCCGAGCGTGGCTCACGCACCGTTCACTCCTTTCCTGCCCGAGCAGCACGCTTCTCGTTAAGCCCCTTGCCCATGATGGCCTCGAACCTCGCTGACCAAGGTATGCCGGGACTTCCTGGAGCTGAGTCCACCCATGATCGGGCGGTGGATGTCCCACGTCGTGGCAGTTGGCTGCGGACGCTCGTGTGGCTCTTCGTGCTCTCCGCCATCGGCGCAACCGCTTACTACTGGCAAGCCGAGCTTCTGGCCCTGGTGAAGCCCGAGGCGGGTAATAAGGCCGCGCCGCCACCCGCGCGCGTGGCGTCCGTGCTTGCCACGCAGGTCCAGCACGACGACATGGATCTGTATCTCAACGGGCTCGGCACCGTGACCGCATTTTACACCGTGACGATCCGCAGCCGCGTCGACGGCGAGCTTCAGAAGGTGCACTTCAAGGAAGGGCAATTCGTCAAGCAGGGAGACTTGATGGCCGAGATCGACCCTCGGCCCTATCAGGTGCAACTGGCCCAGGCCGAGGGGCAACTGGCCAAAGATCGCGCCGCGCTACAAATCGCCGAACTCGACCTCGATCGCTACCACGCGCTGGTCGCGTCGGGCTCGATCAGCAAGCAGCAGTACGACGCCCAAAAGTCGCTCGTCAAGCAACACGAAGGGGCCATCTCGACCGATCAGGCCCAAATCGAAAACGCCAAACTGCAACTCGCCTACTGCAAGATCATCTCACCGCTCGGCGGACGCATCGGACTGCGGATCGTTGACCCCGGCAACATGATCCGCGCCAACGACCAGAACGGCTTGGCCGTGGTGACCCAGTTGCAACCCATTGCCGTGGTGTTCACCATACCGCAGGATGAGATCGCGCGCGTGCAACGCAAAATGAACGCCGGCGACCCGTTGACCGTGCTGGCTTACGATCGGGAGTTCAGCACCAAGCTGGCCACGGGCACACTCGCGGCGATCGACAATCAGGTTGATCCGACAACCGGCACCGTGCGGCTCAAGGCGGTATTTTTGAACGAAGACAACCTACTGTTTCCGAACCAGTTTGTGAACGCGCGACTGCTCATCGAAACGCGCCGCGACGTCGTGATCGTTCCTGCCTCTGCCGTGCAACGCGGTCCTAACTTCCCGTTCGTCTACGTGGTCAAGACGGACCAGACCGTCGAGCTGCGCGAGGTCACGATCGGACCAAGCGAAGGGGATCGACTGCTGATCGAGCGCGGACTGGAAGCCGGGGAACAGATTGTCACCGATGGTTTGGAAAAATTACAAAACGGGGCCAAAGTCGCCGTGCGCGAACCGAGCCGCGGCTCTCGGAAGAACAAGGTCCCGGACACGCCCCAGGCCGTCCCCGCCCAGGCTGCTCCCTAACGTCGTGCGGCGTGCGTTATGAGTCCTTCTCGGCCCTTTATTCTCCGCCCGGTCGCGACCGTGCTGTTCATGGTCGCCATCGTGCTCGCCGGAGCGGCGGCCTACAAGCAACTCCCGGTCTCGGCCTTGCCGCAGGTCGACTACCCCACGATTCAAGTGATCACCTTCTACCCGGGTGCCAGCCCCGAGGTGATGGGCTCGAACGTCACCGCCCCCTTGGAACGTCAGTTTGGCCAGGTGCCGGGCTTGACCCAAATGACCTCGACCAGTTCCGAGGGGAGTTCGGTCATCACACTCCGCTTCGCGCTCGAGCTGAACATCGACGTGGCCACTCAGCAAGTGCAGGCGGCGATCAACGCGGCGACCACGTTCTTGCCACGCGATCTTCCGAACCCGCCCATCTACACCAAGACAAATCCAGCCGACGCGCCGATCCTCACGCTCGCGCTGTCGTCCAAGTCGTTGCCGTTGACCCGTGTGCAGGATTTGGCTGATACCCGGTTGGCCCAAAAGATTTCACAGCTCACGGGCGTGGGGCTCGTCTCGCTCAGCGGCGGTCAAAAACCGGCGATCCGCGTGCAAGTCAATCCGACGAGTCTCTCGGCAATCGGCATGAACCTGGAAGACTTGCGGGTCGCACTCGTGCAGGCCAGCGTCAATCAGGCCAAGGGGAGCTTCGATGGCAGTCGGCAGGCCTACACGATCGGAGCCAACGACCAACTCCTCTCCGCCGAGCAATATCGCAAGGTCATCATTGCCTATCGCAATGGCGCCCCGGTGACGCTCGCCAACGTGGCCGACGTCGTCGACGGCGCGGAGAACGTTCGCCAGGCGGCCTGGATGAACGAAACACCCGCCGTGATCATGAACATCCAGCGTCAGCCCGGCGCGAATATCATCGAGGTGGTCGATCGAATCAAGGAATTACTGCCGCAGCTTCGGGCCTCGCTCCCGGCCGCCGTCGATGTCGACATCCTCACCGACCGAACCGTCACCATCCGCGCGTCGGTTCACGATGTGCAACGGGAGCTGATGCTGACGATCGCGCTGGTCGTGCTGGTCATGTTCGTGTTTCTCCGCAATGTGAGTGCCACGATTATTCCCAGCGTCGCGGTGCCGTTGTCGCTCGTCGGCACGTTCGCCGTGATGTACCTGCTCGATTACAGCCTCAACAACCTGACGTTGATGGCGCTGACGATTTCGACCGGCTTTGTCGTCGACGACGCCATCGTGATGATCGAGAACATCGTCCGCTACATCGAGCAAGGAGAGTCG
>CAZZBK010000196.1:0-8382 GCA_964652155.1 uncultured Planctomycetaceae bacterium
TTGTGGCTCGGTCCGCTCGTCTTGTTCGGGTGGCTCCTCGGCGTCGATCCTGATCTGCTGGGCTTGTCCCTTGAAGCCCATCGGCTCGCCGGCATCATGGCGCTTGTCATCATCTGGTGGGTCACCGAGCCGATTCCGATCCCCGCCACGGCGCTGCTCGCCGTGGTGCTGAGTGTGATGCTCGGCGCGGCCATGCCCAAGGGGGACGACTCGGCCGCCAAGCTCGCCCTGATGCCGTTCGCCGACCCCAGCGCGTTCTTCCTACTCGGTGGCATGTTCATCGGTCAGGCCATGTCGCGCCACGGACTCGACCGACGCTTTGCCCTCGGCATCCTCTGCACCCGTTGGGCCGGCCGTTCACCTGGTAGCGCGCTGCTGGCTGTCGGAGCCGCGGTCACGCTGGTCTCGATGTGGATCAGCAACACCGCCGCCACCGCCATGATCTATCCTGTCACGCTGGGCATTATCCAGGTGCTGGCCGCCGGCAGCGGCGCGCACGCCGACAGCTTTCGTCGCGGACCCTACGCCACCGGCCTGCTCCTGATGACCGCTTACGCCTCGAGTGTCGGCGGCGTCGCGACCCCGATCGGCTCGGGGACCAACGTGCTGGCCCGGGGCATGTTCGAGCGGCAAGAGTACTTTGGCCACGGTGTCGCGTTCGTGCCGTGGATGATGCTCGGCATCCCGCTCATGTTGGTCGTGTTCGTCGGCATGTACTTGTGGCTGCGCTGGATCTCGCCCGCCACCGAACTCGACCTGCCCCGGCTGCGTGCATTCCTGCACGATCAACAACGCCAGCTTGGCGCATGGAACCGCGGCGAACTCAACACCCTGCTCGTGTTTCTCGCGGTCGTCACGTTTTGGGTGCTGCCGGGCGTGTTGACGCTGTGGGGCGACAAGCCGTTGCAAGTCTGGTTCAAGCAGCGATTTCCCGAGGATATGGTGGCGCTCGCCGCGCCGGTGTTGTTGTATCTGCTGCCGGTCAACTGGCGCGAACGCAAATTCACGCTCGAAGCGGCCGACTTCAATCGCATCGACTGGGGCACAATCTTGCTCTTCGGAGCAGGCTTGTCGCTCGGCTCGCTCATGTCGCGCACCGGGCTGGCGCAGGCGCTCGGCGAGGGCTGCCTGCTCGCGCTCGGCTCGCGCGATCTGGGCACCATCACCGCGCTGGCGATCGTCGGCGGCATCGTGCTCAGTGAGTTCACCAGCAACGCGGCCGCCGTGGCGGCGTTATTCCCGGTCGTGTTTCAAATGTGCCGCGCCGCGGAGATCGACCCCTGGTCCCCCTCGATGGCCCTGACGTTCGCCGCTAGCTTTGGTTCCGCGTTGCCGGTGTCGACTCCGCCCAACGCGATTGTCTACGGCAGCGGCCTGATCGGCGTGCGGCGGATGATCCGCGCCGGCTTGGTGCTTGACATCATCTGTGGCGTCGCGATCTGGGTCGTCATGCGACTGGCCACCGAGTGGCACTGGTCGCCCGGCTAGATTCTCGCCTCGTTAGCCGCGACGGTTGGTGGGCGTGTACCTCGCACCAACAAACAAGCGTGCCCACGATCCGACGGTCGTGGGCACGCTCGACGTGCGAGTTCGCTAGCGCAGCTGACTTGCTTAGATGGCCGACTCGGCCGACTCGCCGGTGCGAATGCGGACCACGTCCTTCAATTCGCTGACGAAAATTTTGCCGTCGCCGACCTGGCCCGTCCGGGCGTTGGTGACGATCGTGTCGATGACGCTCTTGGCGTCAGCCGCGGCGACGACGACTTCAATTTTCACCTTGGGGACAAAGTCGACAGCGTACTCGGCACCGCGATAGGTCTCGGTGTGCCCTTTCTGACGACCGAACCCGCGGACCTCGGTGACGGTCATCCCCTTGATGCCCCGCTCGCTCAGCGCGTTCTTGACCGCTTCGAGCTTGAAATGACGAATGATGGCTTCAATCTTTTGCATGATGGTGCTCCGATGATCTTGAGGGGTGTGTTGTGGTGGACACCCTCGTATTAAGCACACGTCGTGCCAGAGCGAGAAATGACGGGTAACTCCAGCCGCAATGGCATGGCACGGAATGAGTTAAAATCTTTCCGCGTGTGCCATGCCCGAGCGAGCCTGCCCAGCCCCATTCACATTCGTGAGTGTAACAGCACTCTGCCGCGCGAGTCGCAAAGCCTTGTCGTACAAGCCGCTTACACGCGATTCACATGCGTGTGACGCGGTTTCGCGCGGGCGCGACACACGGCAGCGTCCCCTTGGCGACCCAAGGGAGAGACTATTTCAGCTTGCGGTCCGGAGGCAGCGGACGGGCGACTTGCTTCAGGCCCCCTTCGGGCTCGTCGCTCACGTCGTCGGCGGGGGTCGGCACCTGCGGCTTGGGTTGACGACGCGCGGTATCTAGTTTGGGCCGGAGATTCTCGTTGGCCGGCGACGGGGTGTTGGTGTCGCTATAGATGGCCGACTCGGCGAGCTTTCCTTCTGGAGACCACCACGACCATTGACCTTCCTGAGCGCCGCGCTCGAACGCGCCTTGAATTTGCCGCACGCCGTTCTCGTGCCACCAAGTCCAGCGACCGGTCTGCAAGCCGCCGACATATTCTCCCTCGATGGCTTTCTGGCCGTTGGGATGCCAGAAGTGGAATTTGCCGTCGGGCTGATCGTCGACGTATTTGCCTTGCATGGCCATTTGGCCGTTGCGATGCCACGTGATGTACGGTCCGTTGCGCAGGTCTTTGCCCTCGCGCCCCGTGACCTTGATGCGATGGACGCCAGCCCACCAGTCGAGTTCGACCTCGACCCGTTCCCGCGCGATCGAATACAGCGCCTCGGTCTTCTTGACCCCCGGCGCGTACCATTCGACCTGCACGACCTCGCGGCGGCCATGATCGAATCTTTCCTTGGCAATCAACTCGCCGTCCGGAGCCCATTCGGTGAACTCGCCATGCGGCTCACCCTGGAGATACTCGACTTGCCGCCAGACTTCGCCGTTGGGGTACAGCCACGCGCACTTGCCATCGCGGTGATTGTCTTGGTAGTTCCACTCGAAGACCTGCCGGCCCTCGGCGTCGACCACCGACCACGCTCCGCTGAGTTGATCGTCGACGAACGTGCCGGTCGAGACGAATGGGGCTTTGAAGAGCTTGCTCAACGGGCCGCCGAGCACCTCGGCCTCGCCCGCCTCGAAGTTGCGAACCCACTGACCCTGCCGCTTGCCTTGGACGTATTCGCCGCTGCCGAGCAGCCGACCCTTTTCGTCCCACATCGTCCACGTGCCGTGGTTCACGTAATTGCCTTCGGCGTCGAGCGTCACTTGACGCTCGATCTTGACGTTGCGATTGGGGTAGCGTTCGCGGACCGTCTCACGCTCGCTCGAAGCGGCCAGCGCGGGCGAGTCTTTCGTCCCCTTCGCTTCGTCGAGCGACGTTTTGAGCAAATGCGGTTCTTTGCCGAGCGGGGCAGCCCAGAGCGAGCCGCTCGATAGGGCCAACGACAGTCCACAGGCGAGTGGGGCGACAAACGTCTTGCGCGCAAACGGTGACATCGACAGGCTCCTGGGCGCTTCGCTGGCAGAGGTTCCTCTACCAGAACAATCGTTTCAGCTAGGAAAACTGATCGGCGCGGCATGTCGAGCTTGTTGATTTAACTCGTCGCAGCAGGCAAAGCATGTGCAGATTGACCAGCTTGCCAGTCGAGTTTCGCTCGTTGGTGCCATGCGCGCCAGAAAAGTTTGCCAGCCCACGCCAGCTTGATGAACCCAGCCGCTCGCGGCTGTGCTAGCGCGACAGTAACGGCGCGTCGAGAAAGCGCGCAGAGATGATCCCGGGGGGCTCGGCCTGCTCGACGGTCCGCAGCCAGACCTTGGATCGCATGGCGGGAGCGTCGTCGGGGAGCACCTTGCGCCGCGCGCTCGTGCCACGCTCGGCGAGCGTCCGCGGCTCGACCTCGATGGCCGACGCTTCGTCGCCGGGAGCCGGTTTCAAGAGCGGAGAGGGCAGCGGTCGTGGCTGAGCGTTCGGCTCCTCCTTGCGTGGCGCGGGGACGGTTTCGAGCTCCTCCTGCACCTGTCGCGGATCGACCCCGATGTCGCGCAGCCACTGCTCGGGCACCTCGGGCGCGAGCGGAAACGGATCGTCGATCCGCTGCAACACTTGTTCCCAGGGGACCTCGATCCACATGCCCCGGTCGTCCAGTTCCATGATGCCCAGGTCGCGGTAGAGCTGCATCTGCTCGGCATAGTAGTTGAGCCAGACGCTCATGAAGTTGTTCTGCGAGTTGCGCAAGTCCGAGATCGCCGTGAGCAAGTTGAGCGCCGCGGTCGGGCCGAGTTGCGCGGTGGCCTGACCCGGCAGGACCGGTGCCGGCGGCTCGTTCAAGTCCTCGCGGGTCTTGTCGACTCGGCGGACGGAGATGACCACCGCGCGACGTTGGATCTCCAGGTTCTGTTCGAGTTGCCGCAGGTTGCGCATTTTTTGTCGCATGAGCTGATTCTGCGAGTCCTCGTAGCGGATGAGCGTGCGACGATCTTGCAGGTAGTCGACGAGCGCCTGCCGGTAGTTGTTGCGTTCGAGCAGTCGCGTGAACGGGCCGTCGACTCTCAGCCCGGCTTGCATGACCCCGGTCGTGCCATCGAAGTTCACGGGGTTGTCGCCGCGGGTGTTCAGGTTGCCGTTGAGGGTCACTTGCAGATTCGACCGCAGCGCGTTGGCGTTGTATTGGATCAGCCGCCAGGTATCGACCAGCGTGGCTCGATTGTTCATCCAATCGAGCCGATTGGCGCGGGCGATCATGAGCGCTTTCTCGGCAGTCAGATCGAGCTTTTCGATGATGACCGACTCGAGCCGCGCGCGGGCCTGGATCAGCGACAACTCGGTGGCTTGCCCATCGAGGCCCGAGGCTTGTGCGACGAGTTGTTCCAGCGTTTTGGGGCCGTTCGTGTCGTTGAGCCCCGCGCGCAAGGCGAGCAGTTGGGCGGCGCCGCCGGTGAAGCGTCCTTCGAGCGTTTCGAGGGCCGCTTCCAAGTCGCTTATTTCCTTGGTGAAGCGGGCTTGCTCGTCCGCATCGCTCATCAGCTTCTCGCGCTGTGGGCCCACGCGCCGCATTGCCTCGAGGTCCTGATACACTTCGGCGAACCGCTGCTCGGCCTGATCGCGAATGTGCTCGAATTGGTCGAGCACCTGAAGTACGTCGTTGCGCGGGGCCTCGACCGCGATGTCGCCGAGCGACTCGATGAAGTCGGCGACCGTGTTCTGAAAGGCGGTCGTTTTGGGATCGATGAACTGGAACTGCTTGATGAGCGTGTCGTCGAGATCCATCGGCATGTCAGGGGGCAGACTCAGGGTTTGCCGCTTGAACGTGTCGAAGCTGTTCTCTTGGGTCATGATGGCCTGTAGGAGCGTGGCCCGTTCGGTCTGAATGTTCTGCCGGAATTGGTCGACCTGGACAATGTCGATCAGGCCGGCTTCCAGATTGGCTTCGAGCAGTTTGAGCGTGCGGATTTGCAGATCGAGGCTGGTTTGCTGATTGCGGATTTGTTGCATGCTCTGGAGCAGTCCGACATAGCCGCCGACGTTCCCCGCGCCGCCACCGGCGAAGCCGGCCGAACCGGCCCCTGCGCCGCCACCGGCCCCAAAGCCCGCCCGCCCCAGGTTGGTCGCGGCGCCGACGGCACCAAAGCCGCTCGAGCCCTGACCGCTGAAGCCTGCCAAGCCCGTGCCACCAAAAAAGCCGCCGCGGCGTTGCGGCCCCGACACCGACGAGTCGCCGATGGCCACGTTCGTGAAGTAGCCTTGTCGATAGCGCTCGAAGGCCCGCACGTTGGCGAGCAACGTCCGCTCGGCGATCGTGAGCCGCTCGAGCGCGTAGGCTCGACCACCCTGCCGCAAGAGAGGCTGCACCAGGTTGAAGTTGAGCAGCGACACGTTCGAGAACTGCTGCGGTCCCGCGAATTGCCAGACGATCGAGTTGGCGAAACCGACAATCAACTCGCCGCCGGCGGTGAACTGTTTCTGGAACTGAGCCGATGTGCCGTCGAGGTTTGTAAGCGCGTTGGTGCCCAGCGCGAGCGAACTCTGCGACAAGCCGTTGGCGGTCCGGTTTCGTCCGGTGGCGTTGTACAGCAACCCCTCGCCCGCATAAAACTGGGTCCCAAAGCGGAACCGCTCGGCGCTCACGTCGAGGGCCGAGAAGTACACGGTCTCGATCTGCTGGCGAAAGTCGTCGCTGTGGATCTGTCCGAGTAGCATGGCCGTGTCGAGATCGAGCTTCACGGCCCCGTCGTCGGTCATCGGCGCGTAGCTGGGCACCTGCTGCACCCAGCTTGGGCTCTCCAGATCGTGCCGGTCGCCGTTCTTGTGCCAGTACGGCCAGTGGTTCATGTCATTGAGGCGGTGCATGTACAGATGGGCGTGTGGGTCGTCCGGCGGCATCGGGGGTTGGTCGATGCTGGTGTGATCGTAGAACCGGCTCCGCACGTCGGGATAGATATTGAAGCCCGCCATGTTCCAGCGTCGACCGTTCGACTTTTGCGCCACCAGGCAGTCGACCTCGCGGTCGGCGCTGATCCGATAGCGGGTGCGTGAGCAGCCCAGGGCCAAGAGCATGCCCAGCAAGATCCCCAGCCGGACAAGCAGCCGGTGGTAATCGAGCGGTGCTGGCACAGCCGTGCTAGACATGATGGCGTAGGGCGATCGCAAAGGACGTAGGTGAGTCGCCACCAAAATCGGATGTTAAGCTGCATGAAGTTTAACGATTGTGCCGATTATGACGGCATTGAGTCAGTAATCGCGCCCCAGGCCATCGAGAGCGTATGACCACAGCCACGTTGGCAATGTTTCTGTGTCTGGCGACACCGGCGGCCGTCGATACGGTCGTCGTTTGCCCGCAGCCGCTGCGCGCGGCGTTGCAGCCTTGGATCAACTATCGCACGGCGCAGGGACACGAGCTGATCGTGGTCAGCGCCTCGGGCGACGCCACCGAGGTCCGCGAGCGCATCGTGCAGGCCGCCCGCGCCGAGTCGTTGCGCGCCGTCGTGCTGGTGGGCGACGCCGACCCCGCCGCATCGGTCGAACCCGCTCTCCGCGCTCGGTCGCTCGCCACGTATCGCCTCAGTGCCAAAGTCAACGTGGCCTACGGTTCGCCGCCGCACATTGGCAGCGATCATCCCTATGGTGACCTCGACAACGACGGTCGACCCGACGTGGCGGTGGGTCGGCTCACGGCCGACAGCAGCGCCGAGTTGTCGACGATGATTGGCAAGATCATCGCTTACGAGCAAAACGCCCCGGCCGACGCGCGGCAGCGCACCATCCATCTCGTCGCCGGCCACAGTGGGTTCGGCACGCTGATCGACTCGGCCATCGAGAGCGCGGCCCGCTCGATTCTCCGCGACCGCATTCCGGCCACGCATGGCACGACCCTGACGCAGGCCAATTGGCGCAGCCCGTACTGTCCGCCGCCGAGCGAGTTTCGCGCCACGACCATCCGTCGGCTCAACGAGGGGTGTCTCTTTTGGGTCTACATGGGCCATTCGCACGTGCAGTATCTCGAACACTTCGAGTTGCCCGGCGACAAGCAACCGATTTTTGACATTCATGCCGTGCCTCGCCTACAAGCCGGGTCGGGTCATCCGATCGCCGTCTTCCTGGCCTGTTTCGCCGGCGCATTCGACGCGCGGCTCGACTGCCTGGCCGAGGAATTGTTGCGTAGCGACTCGGGACCCGTGGCCGTCGTGGCCGGCACGCGCGTGACCATGCCCTACGCGATGAGCGTCTTGGGGGTCGAGATGCTCGACGATTACTTCGGCGCGCAGCACGACTCGCTCGGCGAACTGCTGCTGGCAGCCAAGCAGCGCAGCCTCGACGAGCGGGCCGACGACACGTGCCGCGCGGCGCTCAACACCGTGGCCCGAGTACTTAACCCGCTCGGCGGCGACTTGCGCGACGAACGCCAAGAGCACGTGCAGATGTTTCACCTGCTCGGCGATCCCTGGCTGCGGCTGCATCGTCCGCCGCGCGTCACGCTCGACGCGCCAAGTCAAGTGACTGCCGGTTCGCAACTCGTCGTGACGGGCCGGAGCCCGATCGACGGCATGGCCGAGGTCGAGTTGGTGGTCTCGCGCGATCGGCTGACCTTCACGTCACCCGAGCGGGCGCGGTACGACAGCGAGCCCGCGGCCCAAGAGCAGTTTCGCGACACCTACGAACGGGCCAACGACACGCGGCTGCTCCGCGAGCGCGTCGCGGTCGAGCAGGGGTCGTTTCGCGCCGTGTTCATGGTCCCCGAGCACGCGCACGGCGCGTGTCACGTGCGTGTCACGGTTCACGGCCTCGAGCGTTACGCGCTCGGCTCGCGCGACGTGAGTGTCACGCAACTGCCAGCCGCAGGTCCGCTTCC
>CAZZBK010000197.1:0-8222 GCA_964652155.1 uncultured Planctomycetaceae bacterium
CTCGCCGGGGTTTGCTTCGCAAACCGCCAGCCACCCACAACGGTGACGCTCACACGCACGCGGCTATGCCAGCAGTTCCTTGATCACGCGGGCAGGCTCAACTCCCGTCAGGCGGAAATCGAGCCCCTGATGGCGATAGGTGAATCGCTCATGGTCGAAGCCGAGCAATTTCAAGACGCTGGCATGCAGATCGCGGATGTGGACCGGGTCGCGGACGATGTTGTAGCTGAAGTCGTCCGTCTCGCCGTAGATCGTGCCCCCCTTGGCCCCGCCACCGGCCATCCACATCGTAAAGCAGCGTGGATGATGGTCGCGGCCGTAGTTCTCCTTGGTCAGCCCGCCTTGCGAGTAGATCGTGCGACCGAACTCGCCGCCCCAAATAATGAGCGTGTCGTCGAACATGCCGCGCTGCTTCAGGTCGTTGATCAGGCCATACGTGGGCTGATCGACATCTTTACACTGCGAGGGCATGCGGTTGGTGAGGTTGGCGTGATGGTCCCAGTTGTTGTGATACACCTGCACAAAGCGGACGCCGCGCTCGACGAGCCGCCGGGCCATGAGCATCGTGTTGGCGAGGCTGCCAGGCTTCTTGGCCTCTTCGCCGTAGAGTTCAAACGTCCGGGCTGGTTCGTTGTTGATGTCGGTCAGCTCTGGCACCGAGGCCTGCATGCGAAACGCCATCTCGTACTGCTCGATCCGGGTTTGGGTTTCCGGGTCGCCAACGGCCCGCAGCGTTTGTTCGTTGAGCGCGCGAAGGCTGTCGAGCATGCGACGACGCACTTGATCGTTCACCCCGGGTGGGTTGTTGATGTACAGAATCGGATCCCCTTTGCTGCGGAACGCGACTCCGGTGTGATGCCCTGGCAGAAAGCCGCTCGACCACAGCCGGGCCGAGATGGCTTGTTCTTGTTCGCGATTGCTGGGGACCGCGACGAGCACGACAAACGTGGGCAGGTTGTCGTTGAGCGAACCGAGCCCGTAGGAAGCCCAAGAGCCCAGGCAGGGGCGGCCTGTCACCTGGCTACCGGTCTGCATGGCGACAATGGCCGGTTCGTGATTGATGGCTTCGGTGTGCATCGAGCGGATGAAACACATGTCGTCGACGCATTTGGCCGTCTGAGGCAGCAGGTCGGTGACCCACATGCCGCACTCGCCATGCCGCGAGAACTTGTATTTGGCCGGCGCGATCGGGAAGCGGGCCTGGCCCGACGTCATCGTCGTGAGCCGCTGACCCATGCGGATCGAGTCGGGCAGGTCCTTGTCGAACCACTCCTGCATGACGGGCTTGTAGTCGTAGAGGTCCATCTGGGCCGGTCCGCCGACCATGTGCAGATAGATCACGTTCTTGGCCTTGGGGGCGAAGTGTGGCCCCGGCGCAGCCCCCTTGCCCCCCTCCGACGAAGTGGCCGCCGATAGCGAGCCCGACTCGCGCGCCAAGAGCGAACTGAGCGCGGACCAACCGACAACATTCTTGCCGTGACCCAAGAACTGACGACGCGTTTCCAATGATTTTAATAATTGGAGTGGGTTCATGATCGATCATCGCAAAGAGGGAGTTGGGCTGGAACGTTCAACAATAGCGAGCGGACTCGACCGCCCCGGGTTACTTGTTCAACACTTCATCCAAATTAAACAGCGTGCTGCACACGTTGGTCCACGCGGCCAGCGTGGCAGGATCGAGCGACGAGTCACGCTGGCTCTCGCCCACTTGGATCAATTGCGTGGCTGCTTCTTTGTTCGCCTGGTAGTACGCGAGCATTTCGGCCACGGCGGGCTCGATCAGCTTGGCCTCGTCGCTCTTAAGCGCGCGGCACAGGATGCGTTTCGCCGCCGCGTCGAGGGTCTTGCGCGGGTCGCCCCCGGTTTGCTTGAGCACGAGTTGGGCGGTGTTGCGCGCGGCCTCGACAAACTGCGGGTCGTTGAGCGTGATGAGCGCTTGCAGCGGTGTGTTGGTCCGTTCGCGGCGCAGGCAACTGAACTCGCGCGACGGCGCGTTAAACGTCTCCATGTTCGGCGGCGGAGACATCCGCTTCCAGAAGGTGTAAACACTGCGGCGATATAAGTTCTCGCCCGTGTCTTGCTTGTAATCGCGGGTGTTGCCGCCGGGCAGGCCCACGATGTCCCAGAGCCCTTCGGGCTGATACGGCTTGGTGCCGGGTCCACCCATGCGTGACGAGAGCGTGCCGCTCACGGCCAGGGCGTAATCGCGGATCATCTCGGCATCCAAGCGGAAGCGCGGCCCACGCGACAACAACCGGTTCTCGCGGTCCTTGTCGAGCTTCGCCGCGGTCGTGACCGCCGACTGGCGGTAGGTCGCCGAGGTGAGTAGCAGTTTGAACAATTGCTTGACGTTCCAGCCACTCTCGCGGAACTCGACCGCAAGCCAGTCGAGCAACTCTGGATGGCTCGGCGAGTCTCCCATGATGCCAAAGTCCTCGGCCGTTTTGACCAGACCGACGCCGAATAACTCCTGCCAGTAACGGTTCACGGTCACACGCGAGTTGAGCGGGTTCTTGGCGTCGACGAGCCACAGCGCCAAGCCGAGGCGGTTTTTCGGGGCCGAGTCGGCGAGCGGATTCAAGGCCGCGAACACGTCAGGCGTCACCTTCTCGCCCGGCTTGTCGTACTGACCGCGCATCAGGATGTTGGCCATCGCGGGCGAATTGGACTTTTCTTCCTGAATATGCGTGACCACGGCCCGCAACTGCATCACCTTCTGCTCGTCCTCCAACTGCTGTTGCTTGTCGACCGCCGCGCCATAGACTTGATCGACATTCTCCAGATAGTAGTTGGTCAGCCGGTCCTTTTGTGGCGGCGAGCGTTTATCGAACGCCACGGCCACGTCGTTGCGCAAGTCGGGGAGTTGGGCCAACGTCTTGACTTCGCCGGCCAATAGGCGGCGACCGTACACGCGCACATCTTGCACAGCGCCGTCGGTCAGGTGGTTGACCTTGCTGGGGCGCTGGCCGACGAACAACGGTCCTTCGGTGCGCGTGGTGCTCGTGAGCGGATTGCCTTGTCGGCTGCCGTCGACGAATGCGCCGTTGACATACAGTTGCAAGCCTTCGTTCTTGCCCGAGCCATCGTAGCTCGCGGCGACATGCACCCACGCGCCCGGCTTGGCAATACTGTTGCGTGTGGTCGCGCGGATCATCCCCTTGGGCTTGGCCGTGTGCAGGGCGAAGGTCAGCTTGCCGCCCCCCTGCAAGACGAGTTCCCAGCCTTGAGGGTCCCCCTTCGATGGTAGATGCACCAGCAACGCGCCGTCGTTCAAGCGTTCGCCCGGGCGGACCCACAAAGCGACACTGAACGATTGATCGCGATCGAAGGCAGCCACGTCGGGAAAACTGAGCGTGTTCGTCTGCGCGAGCACGGGGGCGGGTCCGAGTTTGCCATCCTTGCGCCATTCCCACGGGGCTGTACTCAGCGGCGCGTCTGGGGATGGTTTGGCGTCAACACTCAGTTCCAGGTCGGCTGGTTTCTGCTTCGGTGCCTGGCCTCGAATGACGCTGAAATCCTTCCCTTGGCCGTCGGTCAGCGGAGCATGCAGCGCGAGCTTGTCGCTGTCGACGTTTAACTCGTCGGCTTTGACCGTCTGCTGCCAAGCTGCAATGGTCGCGGCCGCTTCACGACGTCGTTTGGTTTGTGCATCGCGGGCCGCGGCCAACTCGCTGGCAATCGCTGTGAAGCGAGCCGAGTCCTCGGGCTGCGGCAGGAACATGATCGGCTTCGAGTCTTTCACGTTGCCGTCGAGCGCGCCCTGCGTCGTGTTACGGAAGAACGCGCTCATCGAGTAGAAGTCGCGCATCGTAATCGGATCGAACTTATGGTCGTGGCACACGGCGCAATTCGCCGTCAGCCCCAGCCACACCCAGGCGGTCGTCTCGACCCGATCGCGAGCGTAGTTCGCCAGATTCTCATCGGCGATCGTGCCCCCTTCGTTGGTCGTGATATTGCAGCGGTGAAAGCCGGTCGCCAGGCGTTGCTCGTCGGTTGCGTTGGGCAGCAAGTCGCCGGCAAGCTGCTCGATCGTGAACTGGTCAAAAGGTTGATTGCGATTAAAAGCCCGCACAACCCAATCGCGATACGGCCAAATTTCGCGATAGTTGTCAAAATGCAAGCCGTGGGTGTCGGCGTATCGGGCCGCATCGAGCCAGTAGCGAGCGCGATGTTCGCCGTAGCGGGGTGAGTCGAGCAGCTTGGCGACCAACGCCGTATAAGCGTCATTGGGCTCGCCGCTCTTGGCGGGCGAATAACTCCGAACAAACTCGTCGACTTGTTCCGGCGTCGGTGGCAAGCCAGTCACATCGAGGTAGACGCGGCGGCAGAGTGTGGCGGGATCGGCTTCGGCGTTGGGCGACAGGCCGATGGCTTCGAGCTTGGAGAGCACAAAACGATCGAGCGGGTTTCTGACCCAGGTTGTGTTTTTGACTTCCGGCAGCGCCGCTCGCTGCGGCGGAATAAAAGACCAGTGCGGCTGCCAGACAGCCCCCTCGGCGACCCAGCGGCGAATCAATTCCTTCTGCCGCGATGAAAGCTGCTTGTGGGCCTCGGGGGGTGGCATCACCTGCTCGCGATCGCTCGAAAAGATCCGCGCCACGAGCGGACTCCCCTCGGGCTTGCCTTTCACAACCAGCGGCTCGTCGCCGCCAAAAAAGCCTTCCTCGCGGTCGAGACGCAACTCTCCCTTGCGCGAGCCCGGGTCGGGACCGTGACACTGAAAGCACACGTCGGCCAGGATCGGACGAATGTCGCGATTGAACGACAAGTTGGTTTGGGCCGACGCCCGAGAGGCCAGGACACTGGCAAGCGACAACAACGCGGCCAGCATCCAGACAAAACGAGGCAAGGTTCGCATGGCTTGAAGATCAAGTGGAGTGAAATTTTTTGGCGGGGAGCCCCAAGCAGGCCAGGGCCATTTCGATTATAAATCAAACCGAGCGGGCTTCGCGAGGCGATTTGCCCTGTTTTTATCGATCAGCACCGCTTGATCGACCCCCGTGGATGCCTCGATTGGTGGAGAAACTGTGCTCGAAACGCTCGCGAACTTAACGTGGCTGGAATGGGTGCTCGTGGTCTTGGCGGCCGCCGGCATCGGCATCTCGAAGAGCGGCCTGGTCGGGCTGGGCATGTTTCATATCGTCGTCTTTGCCAATCTCTTCGGCGCAAAGCAGTCGACAGGCATCATCCTGCCCATGCTCGTCATCGGCGACTTGAGTGCCGTGGCCGCATTTCGTCGCCATGCCCGCTGGGATTATGTCCGCCGCGTGTTGCCCCCCACGTTGATCGGCATTGTCGTCGGGTGGCTGGTGATGCGGCATCTCGACGAGCAGGCATTTCGTTTCGTCACCGGCATTTTGATTCTGGGCCTCACGATGCTCCAGATTGCCCGCATGACATGGCCCGATCAACTCTCGCACGTGCCGCACTCGCCGTGGTTCGCGTGGAGCCTGGGGCTCATCGCCGGCGTGACCACGATGCTTGCCAACGCCGCCGGCCCGATCGTGGCGCTGTACCTGCTCGCAGTCGCGTTGCCAAAATTCGAGTTTGTAGGCACCGGGGCGTGGTTCTTCCTGATCGTCAATCTGTTCAAGCTCCCGTTCAGTGCCACGCTCGGGTTGATCCAGCCGGAGACTTTGATGTTCAATGCGCTGTTGGCCCCGGCCGTGGTCGTTGGCTTGCTCGTGGGACGCCGCATCGTGCATCGCATTCCCCAGCGGGTGTTCGATTGGCTGCTGTTGGTATTTACCGCCACGGCCGCCGTGCGCTTGATGGGGGTATTTTGACGCGCGAGGGTCATGCCGGGGTTGCGGACCTTGCGCCTCGAACGGCGACGCGACGCGGTCGGGGGTTGACTTGTTGGGCCTAAAAGATGGTAAACTAGCGTGCAGCTTGAATTGAGCAGGATGGGTGGCCGAGTGGTTTAAGGCGGCGGTCTTGAAAACCGCTTATGGCGTGAGTCATACGTGGGTTCGAATCCCTCCCCATCCGCCTCGAAAGCCTCAGGAAACGCCGTGTTTTCTGGGGTTTTTTCTTGCGCCGCGAGTTGCTCGCCGCAGAGTGTGTCGAGTGCGTCAGACTGCACCGAAATGCTCGAAAATGAGCCCTGCGACGCCAAGCAATCCGCCAAGCAATTCCACCTCGCAACTGGCAATTCAATTCGCCCATCGGTCCCCGTGGCCAACTGCTCGCTACGCACCGTCACTGTCAGGTCTGGCAACGCCGCCAGGGCCTCGCTCTGCTCGCCGATGACCGTATGGCTGTATCGGTCCATCGTGAGCGTGATGGTCGAATGACGGGCCAGGGCTTGCGCCACCTTGGGGTGTACGCCCGACCGGGCCAAGTTGGTCACGAAAGTATGCCGCAGAGCATGGAAGTCGACCACGAGCCCCGCCTCATCCACGCTGGCCAGGAACGATGACCGCTCACGCTCGGCTCGCCGTTCAGGATCGGCAACCTCATCCAGCCAACTGCCACGTGCCGCGCCAAGGTCAGCCTTGAGCATGGCCGCTGTCTTGTCTGACTTGGGCATGGTGAACGCCCGGGCCGACGGCAGCTTGGTTGCCAGGTGTGCCCGGAGTAGCTCGGCTGTGTCGACTCGCAATGGTAGCTCATCACGCCGCCGGCGCTTGCTACTCCCCGCCTCGACGGTCACCGTGGCCGGCTCGGTCCGAAAGTCGAAACTCCCCTTGGTCAGACTGGCTAGCTCGTTGGCCCGCAAGCCGGACTCGAGCGCCAACCGATACACCAGCGCCCGCTCGACGCCGTTCATTCCATAGCCGGCCTGCCCGTGGTACGTCGTGTTCAACAATGCTCGACATTCTTGAACGGTCAACGCGCGTCGATCGTGTCGACGGTCAATCGCGACATTCTGCCGAGAGACTTGTGGCAACGGGTTCTCGCGCCATCGCCCCTCGCTCACCATCCATCGGCAAAACTGCTGAATTGCTTGCACGTAGAAATTGGCGGTTTGATTGCCGATGCCGCTCTCGGCTTGCAGCTTGGCCACAAACCGCTCGACCTTAGAACGATTGAAGTCTCCCCAGGTCGTGAGACCGCAATCGTTGATGACCCGCAACGCCCGTGTTTTGACGAGATTGGCTTGCTTGGTCGACGTGCCCCGGGCCTTGAGCGTCTCGTGGTAGTCGTCCAGGTGTTGTGCCGCTGTTCGATTCGAGGCCACTGCTTGAGCGTCGAGCAATTCCCACTCGGCCAGCTTGTCACGCACGCGACCGGGCACCGTGTCGAGCCACTTGCTCAACTCCAGGTCAGGCGCTTCGCGGTTCGCACGGCAGCAGACCAGCCGCTCGATATGCCGGCCGAGTTGCTCGCTCTGCTTGCGGTCCGTGTAGGCCGGCAGCCGGCGCACGTGCTCCAGGTGGTCGCTAAACTCGACGTACCACTTGGACGACTCCCGTGGCTTGCCGCTGCGGTCGCGGTAGGTCGCCTTGAAGGTTCGCATCGTTCGCCCTTTCCCGGGGTAACTCGACGCCCGCTTGCAAACAGCCGTCGAGCATTAAATCAGTTACTTCCGTTTCTTGCGACTCGGTTTGACGATCGTCTCGCGCTTCTGCGGTCGCCCCAGCTTGGCCGGTTTGAGTTGCTCGCCCCGCTCGCGCCCCATGAGCGATACCGCCGCTTGCACCAAAAACCCGCTCCGGGTCTGGCCTGTCTCGTGAGCATGCCGGTCGATTGCGTCCAGCACACGCTCGGGCACCGTGATGTTGATCCGCTGCGCTCGGGTCCGTAACGTCGAGGGGTCGATCGTCACGACGGCCCAGACGCCGCCGCGATACTCGGCCTTAGCCTGATGATCGTCGACCGTGCCGGGCTCGGGGATGGGCTGCGCATCTTCGATCAGCCCTTCCAGATGCAACTCGATAGCCTCACGGACCATTGCCAGCGCCTCGTCAAGCGACTTGCCGGCCGAGAAACAGCCGGGCAGGTCCGGCACCGTCACGCCGTAGTCGCTGTGCTTGTCTTTGTGAATGACGACCGGGTAATTCATCGTTCCCACTTCCAGCCGGCTTGCTTGAAGATGGCCCGCACCGTTCCCAATGGCAAATCGTGCTTGGGGTGCGGTACCGTCACAATACCGGGCTTGCTCGGGTGCTTGTACTGCTGGTGGCTTCCCTTGGAGCGTGCGAGCAACCAGCCTTCCCGCACCAGCCGCTTAATAATCTCTCGGCTATCCATGTTGAAAATAATACCTCCTATACACA
>CAZZBK010000198.1:0-8191 GCA_964652155.1 uncultured Planctomycetaceae bacterium
AAGTTAACAGGACGACCAACGGGAGTCCGTAAATACCGGCCTCGCGTTGCTCGGCCTGCAAAGTTGATTATCTGAGGATCAATAGCCATCCAGTTTAACAGCTTAACCGTCCGAGCAACACGAGGCCGGTATCTCCGGACTCCCGCTGGTTGTCCGATGAACTTTATGACCTGAACCTCAATAGCCGTGTGTCGATCGCCCTGCGCTCCCTTGAGTCCTGGGGGCTCGATCGATACAGTTGTTCAGGAACCAACATCGAACCCTGGCTAGCGTGGAGTGTTTGGCGTGCAAATTATTCACTGGCCCCATCCGACCCTGTTGCGGGTCTCGAAGCCGCTCAAGCGCGTGGATGCGGAACTCAAGGAGATGGTGCGCGAGATGTTTGCCCTGATGTACACCCATCGGGGCGTGGGACTGGCCGCCAATCAGGTCGATCTCCCCTACCGACTCTTTGTTGTCAACGAGACCGGCGACGCCCAGCAGGCCGACAAGGAAATGGTGTTCATCAACCCGGTGCTCTCGCGCCCCAAGGGGACGGCCGAGGACGAAGAGGGCTGCCTGAGCCTGCCGGGCTTGTATGCCCCGGTCCGTCGGCCCGATCAGGTACACGTCAATGCCTACTCGCTCGCTGGCGAGGAGTTGAACTTTGTGGCCACGGGTCATTTTGCGCGCATTTTGCAGCACGAGAACGATCACCTGGACGGCATTTTGTTCGTCGACCGGCTCGCGCCGACGCTGCAACTCGAGGTGCGCGAGGAGTTGGAAGGCTTTGCCAACGAGTTCCAGCAACTGCGCGAGCGGGGCGAGATTCCCAGCGATCCGGAAATCACTCAGCGGTGGCTGACACTGGAAGCGGCGCGCACTTAACGACACGCTCACGTGAGCCAGGACGCAGTCGACCATGAGTGAGCCGATACGGGTGGTTGTGATGGGGACGGGACCGTTCGCGGTGCCGATGTTTCGCGCGCTGCTCGCCTCGCGGTTCGAGATGGTCGCGCTGGTGACGCAACCGCTGCGCGAGGGACGCTCGCATCGCCCGCTTCCCAAGCCGCCGATGCGCGAGCTGGCCGAGCAACACCGGCTGCCGATCTTCGACCCGGTGAGCATCAACACGCCCGAGGCCCGCGAGCAACTCGCGTCTTGGCAGGCCGATCTGTTCGTGGTGGCCGACTATGGGCAAATCCTGGCTCCCGAGACGCTTGCCACGGCGCGGCTGGGAGGAATCAACCTGCATGGCTCGCTGCTCCCTAAGTATCGCGGCGCGGCGCCGATCAATTGGGCCATTTATCGCTCGGAGCGTGAGACAGGCGTGACGGTGATCCACATGACGCCGCAGGTCGACGCCGGCCCGTGCATTGCCCAGGCCTCGATCGCGATCGGCGACGAGGAGACCGCTCCCGAGCTTGAGCACCGCCTAGCCGAGCTGGGGGGCCCGTTGATCGTGGCCACGATCGAACGACTGCTGCGGGGCGAATGTCAGCCGCTGCCGCAAGTCGCCGCGCAGGCCAGCTCAGCCCGCCGGCTCCGCAAGTCCGACGGCGAGGTGGACTGGCAACAGAGCGCCGAGCAAATTGCTCGGCAGGTCCGGGCCTTTGAGCCGTGGCCTCGCACAAGCACCAGTTGGCATCGCGATGCACACCCCCCGCTGAGGTTAATTCTAGGCCCCGTCATGGTGCTTGAATCCCAATCCGATGCTCCGCCGGGTACGGTGCTACGAGCGGCGGGCAACGAGCTGCAGATCGCCACCGGCTCGGGGGTCGCCCAGTTGCGGCGTGTCCAGCCGGCGGGGAAGCGGATGCTCGAGGCGGGAGAATTCCTGCGGGGCTACCCGCTCCAGCCGGGGGACCGGCTCGGGCCGGACAGCGTGGGCCCGATTTCGTAAGGCTCGGTTCCCGGCGGCATCTCGAAATTGCCGAGACATCGTATTACCATACGGGAGCTGGGCGTTGCTCGACTCGAAACGGATCGGCAGCCGCACCTGCGGTAAGCTAGTATTATTGGACGTAGGATCATCCTCTGGAGTCGGCCCTGGAGTTTGACACATCGTGGCAAGAGCGCTGGTCACCGGCGCGACCGGGTTCATTGGCGGGCATCTGGTTCGTGACCTCTTGAAACGTGACATCCAAGTCCGCGCGCTCGTGCGTCGAGCGTCGGCGGGCGAGGCATTGCGCTCGCTGGGGGTCGAGGTCGTCGTGGGCGATGTCACCCGCAGCGAGTCGCTCCAGGGCGTGCTCGATGGCGTCGACACGGTCTATCATCAGGCCGGCACGATTAAGGCCTTCACGCCGGCCGAGTTTCAGCGCGTCAACGAGCACGGGGTCCGCAACCTGCTCGAGGCCTGCGCCGCGCAGCGGCAACCGCCGGTGGTCGTGCATACGTCGTCGATCGCGGCCGCAGGCCCCTCGCCCGCCGACTCGCCCCGCACCGAAGACGACCCCCTCGCGCCGGTCTCTTACTACGGTCATAGCAAGCGCGCCGGCGAAGTGGTCTGCGAGCAGTATGCCGACCGCGTCCCCATCACGATCGTGCGGCCGCCGATCGTGTTTGGCGAAGGGGACCTGGCGATGCTGAGCCTGTTTCGGCCCGTCAATAAGATCGGCTTGTTCACCGTCCCCGGCTGGGCGATCCGCCGGGTGTCGTTGCTCTATGTGCGCGACTTGACCGCGGCCTTGATGAGCTGCGCCGAGCGCGGCGTGCGCGTGCGCCCACACACGACGCAGGGGGTTTACTTTCTGGCCGATGACGCCCGCCCCACCTACGCCGAACTCGGGCGGCTCATTGGCGACGCGCTCGGCCGACAGCGGTTGCTCGTGGTGCGCATTCCGGATCCCCTCGCGTGGTGTGTCGGCGCGACGGCCGAGGTCGTGTCGCGCATTCGGCGACAGCCGGGCATGGTCAACCTCGACAAAATTCGTGAGGCGGTCGCCGGCTCCTGGATCTGCTCGGCCACTCGGGCCCGCGAGCAACTCGGCTTCAGCGTCACGGCCTCGCTCCAGGAACGCATGCGGCAGACCGCCGAGAGCTATCATCGGCTCGGCTGGGTGGCGTAGGGGAAGTGCAAAATGCTGAGTGCAAAGTGCTGAATTGAAGAACGCTATCGCGTCAGCGCTCCGCCATTCAGCACTTTGCACTCAGCATTTTGCACTTTCCCCCTACCCCTGTGCCACCTAGTTGTCACACCCCGGGGCGATCCTATCGAGGTCCGCGCGGCCATGAAGCCAGGGGGACCATCGGAAGCCCGGTGTTTCCCGGTCTGGCGTTGCTCGCCGAGGCTCATTTGTTTCGCAGGGGGTCAATAGGGGTATGGATCGGCACAATCACTACGAGCTGGCGTTCGAGGCGTACTTGCGTTCGCGACACGTCGGCTATGTGGCGGTCGACGAGGCCCGTCGCACGGTGCTCAGCGAGGCCAGCGTCAAGAGCCTCGACTTCATCGTCTCGTCCCCCACGGGCACGACTTGGCTGGTCGATGTCAAAGGGAGGCTATTTCCCTCGGGAACCCAGAAGCAGTATTGGAAAAACTGGTCGACCTACGACGACCTGATCGGCCTGGCCCAGTGGGAGCGGATGTTTGGGCCCAGCGCCCAGGGGCTGTTCGTGTTCGCCTACCAGGTCTGCGCCGACCGATCCCCTTTGCCGGCCGAGCAATTGTTCGAGTTCCGCGATACCCGCTACGGGTTCGTCGCCATGCGCTTGGGTCACTACGCGCAGTGGGCCAAGACGATCTCGCCGCGCTGGAACACGCTGGCCATGAGCACGCGGCAATTTCGCGCGTTGGCCGAGCCGCTGGACGGACTGCTCGGCCTGGGGGAGACAAACTTGGCGCCCCGAGATGAAATCCTGGCCGAGGTTGGTTAGAATCGACGCGTGTCGTCTTCCGTTGCCCCACTGAAACTGGAACCGTCATGCGACCCCTGCGAACTTGGCTTGCACAGCTCAGCGCCGCCGCGTTGCTCCTCGCCTCGCCGCAGATCGTCTGGGCGCAAACGGCATTGCCCACCGTCGAACCCAAGGGTTACACGCTGCAATACTTGGTGACGGTGCTGTTCATCGCGCTGGGCGTGGGGGTCGCGCTCCTCCCGTCGAATCGCAAGCTCGAAATTCCTGACGAGCGCGAATAGCACGCCGCGGCTTACAAGCGGCTCTTCTCGTTGGAGCGCTGTAAGAACTTCGGCCCCGCCAGCGCTCCGCGCGCCGCGCGGCTGTGCCAGAACGCGGCCACCTCGTCGACCACATGGCGTTGTTCGAACTCGGTTAGCTCGGGGAAGATGGGCAGCGCGAGCGTCTCGAGCGCGGCTTGGTTCGTCACCTCGAGCGCCCCGCAACGGTGCGGCAACGTTTGGAAACACGCTTGGGCGTGGATCGGCACGGGGTAGTAAATCTCGCTGCCAATCTTGCGCTCGGCGAGATGCTGCCGCAGCGCGTCACGCTCCCCTTGGCTCACGCGAATCACGTACTGGTTCCACACATGCCGCGAGTCGCCTGGCACCTGGGGCAGCGACAGCACCTGATCCAAGCCACGCTCCACGAACAACGCCTGGTATCGCAGCGCGATCGCCTGTCGCGCCGCGACCCAGCTATCCAGGTGCGGCAACTTCACGTTCAGTACGGCTGCCTGAATGCTGTCGAGTCGGCTGTTGATGCCCAACGCCTGATGGTAATACCGCGGCTGCATGCCATGCCCACGCAGCAGCTTGAGCCGCTCGGCCAACGCCGCGTCGTGGGTCGTGAGCAGTCCGCCGTCACCAAAGCAGCCGAGGTTCTTCGTGGGGTAGAAGCTAAAGCAGGCCACGTCGGCCAAGCAGCCCGCGCGGCGTCCCTGATATTCGGCCCCAATCGCCTGACAGGCGTCTTCAATCACGCGCAGCTGGTGTCGCTGCGCAAGCTCGTTGATCGCGCGCATGTCGGCGCACTGCCCGAACAAATGCACCGGAATGATTGCCTTGGTGCGCGGCGTGATGGCCGCGGCGATGCACCGCGGGTCGATGTTAAACGTATGCGGATCGATGTCGACAAAGACGCTCGTGGCCCCCAGCCGCGCCACGGCCGACGCGGTGGCGAAGAACGAGTAGCTGGGCACAATCACTTCATCGCCGGGACCAATGTCAAAGGCCATGAGCGCGAGCAGCAGCGCGTCGCTACCCGAGGCGCAGCCCACGCCGTGCGCCGCGCCACAGTACGCCGCGGCCCGCTCCTCGAACGTCTGGCAGTCGGGCCCGAAAATGTATCGCCCGCTGCGGCTCACATTCCCCACGGCCGCCAGCAACTCGCCGGCCAAGCTTTCGAACTGCCGTTGATTATCGAACAGCGGCACGCCCGGTATCACGGGGCTCGACACGGCCCGATCGACACGCAACGGCTCGACAGCACTCATCTTTCCAGGCCTCCTTGCCACACGGTTTCGATGGCGCAAGTCCCTTGCGCCTCGGCGAGGCTCGCACTCTAGCCGCTCCATCGCGGGGGGGTCAAGGCGAATCCAGACCAACGAAAAGCGGAGAGCCGACAGCGATACGCGCACCGCGCGCGCTCATCGCTTCCCAATTCGACCCACTCGGGGCACAATGACCACCGCGTCGCTCCCCCAATTGTCCTACCATCGTGTGCTAGCAGAAACTCCATGATCGCCCTCATCGCCCATGACCAACGGAAGACCGCCATGCTCGACTTCGTCGGTCGGCACCTCCCCTTTTTCAGCACCGTTCCCTTGGTCGCCACGGGCACCACTGGCCGACTGCTGAACGAACGCTGGGGACTCAGCGCCGAGTGCGTCGCCCACGGTCCGCACGGCGGCGACCTGATCATCGGCGGCCGCGTGGCCACCGGCGACATTCGCGCCGTGATCTTCTTCCGCGACCCGCTCACCGCCCAACCCCACGAGCCCGACATCTCGGCGCTGATGCGGGTCTGCGACGTGCATCATGTGGCGCTGGCCACCAACGACGCGACCGCCTCGGCCGTCGTCACCGCCTTGCAAAGCGGTGCCCTGTAATCGAGCGCGACCATGCCCCAACTTAGTTCAATCACCGTCTATCCGATCAAGTCGCTCGACGGCGTCGCTTGCACGTCGGCGCGGGTACTCCCCAGCGGGGCACTCGATTTCGATCGCCGTTGGGCCCTGGTCGACCCCGACGGCATCTGGGTCACCGCCAAGCGGACGCCACTCATCCATCGCATCCGCGCCGAGTTCGACCTGGCCGCGCGCTCCGTCACGCTCGCCTGCCCCGGCACGCTCACGCGGCAGTCGTTCACGCTCGCACCCCCCTGGGACGACCTCAACCGGGCCTTGTCGGAGTGTTTGCAACAGCCGGTCCGGCTCATCGAGAACGACACGACCGGATACCCTGACGACAGCGACTCGCCGGGCCCGACCATCGCGGCCACCGCGAGCGTCGAGGCGATCGCGGCATGGTATCCCGGCTGCAGCGCCGACGAAGTCCGCCGCCGGTTCCGGTTCAACCTCGAAGTCGCTGGGGTCGAACCCTTTTGGGAAGACCGGCTGTTCGGCCTCGAGGGGGACTCGCGAGCATTTCGCGTCGGGTCGGTCGAGTTCTCCGGCACGAATCCCTGCCGCCGCTGCGTGGTCCCGACGCGCAACTCGACCACGGGCGAGCGGACAGCCGACTTTGCCCAGCATTTCGCCGAGCGGCGTGAGCGCACGCGTCCCGCTTGGGCCGAACCCTCGCGATTCGATCAGCACTATCGTTTCACGACCAACACTCGGCTCGCGCGCAGCTCATGGGGCGGCACGATTCACGTTGGCGACGACGTGAAGGATGAGGGATGAAGGATGAGAATTCGCTGGCGCGTGATCGCTCCGTGACTCTTCGTCAGCTCGGAGTCGAAACACCAAACACCAAACACTCTCCCCAACCAGAGCAGATAAATGAGGAAGTCGAGTCGTTTCAAGGACAATTCGCCCGACGACCCGCCAGGCACTTGCCAAACTTAAGACGACTCCCGTCTCTATTTTTCGACTCCGTCCCTTTTTCCTACTCGGTCTTTCCGATCTTCGCGTTCGGGAACTTCTCGCCCAATATCTTCAGGTCGGCATTGTTCCAATTGCGGGGAACGCGAATATTTTGCAGTGCCGTCAATCCTATGAGCGGCGTAAAGCCCGTGACCGTGAGGTTCGGTGACTTGCCGATTTTCAATTCCTTGAGTTTCGTGAGGCCGCGCAGTTCGGCTAGACCCGCATCGGTCGGCCCGGGCCCGCTGAACAGAAGTGACTCCAACTCCGTCATTTCCCCGATGTGCTTCAGCCCGGCGTTAGAGAATCGCTCCTCGCTCACTTCGCCGTACTCGTCCAGTTCCAACCGTCGCACTTGGCGCAGTTGCTTAGCCGAAGCTAAGCCTGCATCAGTGAAGCCGGTGCGATCGAGCAACAACTCGCGTAGTTCGGCACATCCGACCAGATGATGCAGACCTTCACCGGTGAACGCTGGGTTTGAGCGCAAATAGAGGCGGCTCAAAGCTCGGCACCCTGCTAGATGCCGTAATCCACTGCCGGTGACTTCCGTACCATCGAGCGACAAGTCAGACAGCTTGGTCATGCTAGCCAAATGCTCGAGATCGGCATCGGTGATCTTGGTGTCGCCTAAATTGAGCTCGGTGATTTGCGTTAGGCCCGCCAGCGCTTGCAAACCGCCTGCCAAGTTGTTGCGGTAAAGGTAGAGCTTCTCCAATCGGGTTAGGTCGGCGATGTGCCGCAAGTCGACCCCGACGATGCCGGTGTCGCCGATGCGTAGTTCGACCAGCTGCTGGAGACCGGCCAAATACGCCACGCCCGTCGCCCCCAGTGGTATGTGATCGACGGCCAAGTACTTCAATTCTTTCATGCCCGCCACGTGACGCAGATCGTCGGCCGTGAGCTTGAAGTTCTGGTACACAGACAAGTTTTGCAGCGAAGTGAGGCCCGCCACTACATCGAGACTGCCCGGTTCGAGTTGGCACTTGTAGAGATCGAGGTGCCTGAGTTTCTTCATGCCGGCCAAGTATTTGGTGCCATCGGCCCCGAGCCGAATTTCACCCAGGTCGAGGAACTCCAACTCCGTGAGTCCCGCCAAGTGCCCGACGCCGGCGGCCGTGGCCTTTTTCATCCACATCAGGTCGAGATGCTGCAATTGCGTGAGGCCTCTAAGATGGGCCAAGCCCGCGTATGTCACGTTGTAGTCCAACTGAATCTCAAGCTTCC
>CAZZBK010000199.1:0-7832 GCA_964652155.1 uncultured Planctomycetaceae bacterium
CTAGCACTGCTTAGAGTTCGGCAGGCGCATAGCCTTCCAGTGGCGTGAACCGGTACCGACGATTGTGATACCGCCGCAGCTTCGAATAGTCGCTCGGAGGTTCACGCAGCATGACATAGGGCGAGCTGAGACCTTGCGACAGCATTTGCCGATGCAGGGCGAGCGCATTGAAGACGGCTGCCTGCTTGGGGTGTTCTTCGATCTGCTGCGCAATCTGACGCTGTTCCAGCCCAGCAGCTTCGAGCCGCACCGACTCCAGGCGAATGCGCTCCCGCTGCGGAGGATCGAACAGATCAAGCGTCGTCACTCGGGTCAACATTTCATCGAGCCCCGCAACGCGAGCCAGACTCGGCATGATGCCGCTGAAGCAGATCTTCACTCGCGCCCGAGGCAGCGGATGGCCGCCATCAAGCAAGCGGACAAGATAGACGTCGATTTCAGGAACAATCTGCCGCAGCAACATCCCAAACTCGGGAGACTCGACACTCAACGCCTGAAACTGTTCTGCGAGTTGTGCACGAAGTTCATCAACCGACCTTGGCAGCTCAAGCGGTTGCTTCTGCGACTTCTCGATCAGATAGCGACGACGTGCCAACTCGCGCCCACGCTCTTCGATGGCCTCGACCTCGTCTAGGATCATCTGCTTGGTCCCCAAGGCCTTGATAGCCGCCAGCAAATTGTCTTTTTCTCGTCCCAATTGAACTTCTTCGGCAACGAGCTGTTTCAATTGCACACCGCCGTTGCCTTGGGCTCCGTGCTGTGCAACCTCGACGATTGCCCGGAACTGATCGTCGAACCCATCCTGTTGATACAGCATTTCCGTGATGGCGGACCGCACGCGATCGGTCACCAGTGCGCCGTCGATGTGGATCGAGTTCCAACAGTGGTATTTGTGACTTCCTGAGCACATCAGGTGCCCCTTCATGCCATTGCCGCCCCAAGTAAACTGCCGTCCGCAGTACCAACAACGAGCGTGTTGCCCAGGGAAACGAGTGCGCTTGCGCGGCACGTTGGCACGCGGATCGGCGCCGTTTACAGCCTTGCGGCGAAACCGTTCATTACTTGTCGCCAACAGAGCAACGAGGTCGTCATGTTCGGCCGGCTCAAAGTACGCCAGATGCGGGGCGTCATAATACGTCGGTCCATCAGGGTTTTTCTTCGACACTCGTTTGCCACTGCCATGATGCTTCACCGTCGCCATACGGCCACGATAGGGCATCCCCTTGAGCAGCGGATTGCGGTAATAACGCAAGACCATTGTGCCGTCCCACTGGTCGTTACGCGCGTACGGACCGACGGGCACATTGTTCGCGTTGAAGTAATCAGCGACGGCAGCCCCGTTACGCGTGGCCCGCAAGATCCTAGCGCCTTCGAGAATATGCTTCTCGGCAATGGGATCCTTTTGCCAGTCAACAAACGACTTGGCCCCTGCGGGAACGCTGTAGCCATAGATTGAACGGCGGGCGGTCTCGCCGTGTTTCTTAAAACGATTCATCATTTTTTGCTTGATGCGTTTCGACGTCCGCTGGTTGTGGGCGACATTCTCGCTGCAAGCGTTGAGCGCATCTTCTTCCCAAGTTTCGTCGACGGTATCGATCCCGTCATCAATACAGATCGAGCGCGTGCCGTGATCGACACCGACCCCTAGGAGGCGCGCTGCCTCGCCGCCGCGAATCAACCGACTGAGATCGTCGTAAACAAAGGCGTCGAATTCGCGGGACCGGTAGGCAAATTCAATCTGCTCGAGTTCAGGACGATCAAGAGCCTCCCCTTTGCCAATGGTGGTGATCACGCGGAATTCGACCGGGCCATCGTACAACTCAGCGATGGCCTCTTTGGCATTATCTTCTTGGTCCTCGAGGCTGGCCTCCTTTTGATTGGCACAGCCTGAGATGCGGCAGACGATGCCGACAACCAGCGTGTGTCCGTTACGTGGATTAAGTTGATTTTCCGATTTGCGACTCATGGCAATGCCTCACATTTGAGGCGTCGATGAGCGGCTTCTCGGCTTGTCCCAGTGGGACAAGACAAATGACAACAGGTGAGAATCCCTGACAATGGGCGATCAGAGGTGAGAACTTGCAACCTTTGGGTGTACCTGAAGTTACAGCCACAAACACTATCCAGCTAATGACTTAGGAAGTTGTCCCAGCGGAATCCCGCCCTCTCCGCTTTTTTGTGTCCGACCAAAACGCTAAGTTGCGACAAGTTCGCTACTTAGCGTTTTTCATGCGCCCTGGGCAATCCTCTTTGTTGCAAATCTTTTGCAAGATCGGAGCAAGGGGAGCGCAGGAATGGAACGCCATTCTATTAGCGTCACTCGAACCGCTATCGGGTCGGGAAGGTGTTCTACTTTCAGTACCACGGCTCGGGGTACGTCTACTACCGTGAGGCGGCCGCGGCCCAGATCAATGCGCAGCTAGCCACGGCGCTAACGACGTTCTTCTCGTTCCAGCCGATCGCCATCGTCGATCTGGTCAAGCTGTACCTCGACTTCCAAGAATATGCGGCCCGGTCGGCCCTTGGCACGATCGACCGTTACTGTACGGCGCTGCGGCGGCACCTACAGAGTTACTCGAACGAGTGAGGGCGTCGGGGGTGGCAGGCCCACGAAATCGACGTCGACGCGCTTGTTCGCTACTTCCGCGAACTCAAGGTCAGGCCGAACGGCCACAAGAATAGCCGCAAACGGCCGCTTCGAGACAAAGGCGTTCGTTTCGTGCTGGAGACAATTTCGATTGTTACGGAACGATTTCCGTCCCGGGCGTCGCTCATTGTACGTGGGTCAACAATTCCGCGACGCACCGACTTCGCGCCGGGCGACCTGACGGCGGGAGTTAGCGCGTAACTCAACCTCCGCCTACGGAGCGGGGAGGCGGTTAATTTCTTGCTTTAATCGAAGGACGTCGCTGACCGGTTTACCAGCCCGGACGTCTTCTTCGTTGAAGACGGCCATCTGAATGATTCCATCCGGCGTACGGTTACGATCGTATGCGACGTAGATTTTTCCATCGGCAGCTTGAACGCCGTCGGGGTAGGTAATGTGGTCGCGCTCGTCAAGGATGAGTCCGCCGGTCCATGTCGTGCCGTCGTCATCGGACACGAATGCCATGAGTTTCTCGCGGCCGCTTCTCCCATCGAATCCGCCGTGCTTCACCAACAGCAACGCGCCGGAGTTCAAGCGACGCACGAAGAACCGGCTCGTGGGGTGGGGGATCGCCAGCTTCTCGACCGGCGTCCAGGTTTTACCGCGGTCGTGTGACACCGTTTGTCCCATGCCCTGCACGCGGACCATCATCCACAGCGAGCCGTCCTTGCGCTCGACGATCATGGGCTCGTCGGGCCCGCGCGTTTTCGGGTCGGGAACGTTCGCCGTGCCGCGCAGGGCGAAGGTCTTACCCTGGTCGGTCGAGGCGTAGACCCGAATGCTGTCGTCGGTTTTCCAGATCGAAGAGACCAACAGCCAGTCGCCGTTGGATAGTACCGTGGGCTTATTGAGCATGATGCCGTCGCCCAGGCGGCGCGGTTCCGACCATTTCGGCTCAGCGTCATCGGGTTCGTCGGTCGTCACGGCAAAGATGCCGTATCGGCCGTCTTGCAGTCCGAAGCTCTGCCCCCAAAACACCCACAGTTTACCCTGCGGATCGATCCAGATAGCAGGCGACATGGCGCGGACGCCCTTGGTCGGCATGATCATCAGCTTCACATCGGACCACGATCGCCCGTCGTCGTCGCTGTAGCGAACGATTTGGTAATTGCGTGGGCTCTCGACGTCGCGGCCGTACACCACCCACAGTCGCCCTTTGGCCGTCCGTTCGATTCCCGGCACCCCTTGTCGCGTCGTCGGCGGAACGTGGTTTTTCCAGGGGTTGATCAGAATCGTCGCCGGTTTGAGTGCGAGATCCGAGCCGGTATCCACCTCCGCCGCTCCCGACGATGCCGCGGCGCACAGACAACAGATGATTCCGAAGACGAAGCTTTTCATGACCTTGAATCTCTCGGTGAAAACGATCTACGGGATTACTTCACGGCTTGTATCGAATTACCGTTGGTCGGCAACCATTGCGGGTTCGGTTCCATTGGCAGCGGGGCGGGGACGCGACTCATCCAAGCAAGCAGAACGTCGAGCAGTTCGTCTCGTTTCGCAACTTCGGAAGAGGCGAGATTTTTCGTTTCGCCCGGATCTTCAACGATGTTGTAAAGCTCGGCGGCGTTGTTGGAGTCGAGCCGCGCGCGGCCGCCGTCGAGTTGCCACTCTTCATGATAGAGGTGCAACTTCCAATCACCGTGGCGAACGACGCTCACCGGCCTCGTGCGGAACACCGGATCGCGACCACGCGGCACAGGACCGTTCAGATAGCCGGGAAAGTGCCAGAAGATCGCCTGGCGATCGAGCTTCCCTCGGCCTTGGAACAGCGGTGTTAGGTCGGCCCCATCGAGCGGGCGATCCGCAGGGAGCCGAACCCCACCGACTGCCGCAAACGTCGCAAAGAAATCGACATTGATCACCGGCTCATCGCACGTTGAGCCGGGCTGCACGACGCCGGGCCAACGAACGACCATCGGTTCGCGAATGCCGCCTTCGTAGTAGCATCCCTTTTTGCCGCGCAACGGCTCTTGCGATTCGGCATCGCCCCCATTGTCAGAAGTAAAGACCACGAGCGTCTTATCCTCAAGGCCCAGGTCGGACAACTTCTTCATCAATACGCCGACCCCTTCGTCGAGTTCCGCCAGGCACGCGGCATTGTGTCGACTGCTGTGAAGCCGACCAAGTTTCTTTCGCTCAAACTTGGCGGCGGCCTGAGGAGTTGATTGCAGCGGCTTGTGAATGGCGAAGTGTGGTAGATAAGCGAAGAATCGCTGGTCGCGATGCTTCTCGATAAATTCACAGGCGGCCGCGGTGATGCTGAACACTCCCTTGGGATCACCGGCAACGTTCTCGCGCCACGAGTTCGCACCGGAATGCACAACGTCGAAATGATCGGTGGGATTACTCCCCTGCTCGCCGTCGAGATGCCACTTGCCGAACATGCCCGTGACGTAACCGGCCGACTTCATCGCCTTGGGAAGCGTGAACTCGTTGGGCCCGAGACCGCTGGTATTGCGAATCGGCAACAGTCGCATGAGTTCGACCGGTCCGCGCTTCGTGGTAGCCACGGCATAGACGCCGTGACGCGGGGTGTATTGTCCGGAAAGCAGGCAAGCGCGGCTCGGCGCACAATTGCCCGCCGCGGCGTAGGCCTGCGTGAAGACCATGCCTTGCTTCGCCAGCCGATCCAAGTGTGGCGTCTCGTTGAAGTCTGAACCGGCGAAACCAGGCTCTTGCCAGCCGAGGTCGTCGGCAAAAATCAGCACGATGTTCGGACGCTCGGCGGCTTCGCTCGGCGCGAACGGAGTCGTCATGATCATACCGAGCAGCAACCCGATGCGGGCGGCAATGGCGACAATTCGCCGCGATGCGTGGAACTGAATCACGTCGACTCCTTGGTTCTTTGCGAACGAATCGCTTTTAAGTTTAAGGTGTGATGGCGCAGGTTCCCTATGGAGCGGGGGGCCAGTCGACCTGGGCTTGCAGGCGAACCTCGTCGCTCACCGGTTTGCCCGCGCGGAGGTCTGCTTCTGTGATCTCATGGGCGCCTACTTCGTGATTGCGGTCGACTTGCCGTCGTCCCGCATAAGCTGCGGATTCGGTTCACTCGGCAGCGGTGCGGGAACACGCTTAATCCAGGCCAATAGATCGTCGAGCAGTTCGTCGCGTTTTTTCGTTTCCGAATTCGCCAGGTTTTTTGTTTCGCCCTGATCATTGACGATGTTGTAAAGCTCGGCGGCGTTATTGGAATCGAGCTTTGCACGGCCGCCGTCGAGTTGCCACTCTTCATGATAGAGGTGCAACTTCCAATCGCCTTTGCGAATCGCGCTCACGGGCCGCGTGCGGAACACCGGGTCGCGGCCGCGCGGCACGGGATTGCTCAGATATCCGGGGAAGTGCCAGAAGATCGCCTCACGATCGAGCTTGCCTTGACCTTCCAACAGCGGCGTCAGGTTCGCGCCGTCGAGCGGCCGATTGGCGGGAAGTTTCGCACCGGCCAGGGCGGCAAACGTCGCATAGAAATCGACGTTGATCACCGGCACGTCGCACGTTGTGCCCGGCTTCACGACCGCGGGCCAGCGGACAATCATGGGTTCGCGAATGCCGCCCTCGTAGTAGCTGCCCTTCTTGCCGCGCAACGGTTCCTGTGATTCGACCGTGCCGCCGTTGTCCGACGTGAAGACGACCAGCGTATTTTCTTCGAGGCCAAGCTCGGCGAGCTTCTTCATCACCAATCCGACTCCTTCATCAAGTTCCGCCAAGCAGGCGGCGTTGCTCGGACTGTTGTGAAGCATCCCGGGCTTTTTCGCTTTGAACTTCGCCAGCACCTCGGGGCGCGATTCGAGCACCGAATGAATCGCGTAGTGCGGCAAGTAGGCGAAGAAAGGGCGGTCTTGGTTCTCTTCGATAAACGCGCAAGCCGCCGACGTGATCGAGAAGATCGCCTTCGGATCGTTGGGCACCTTCTGACTCCAACCATGTCCGTCGACTTTCACGACATCGAAGTGCTGCTCGGGGTCGCTCCCTTGACCGCCGTCGAGATGCCACTTGCCGAACATGCCGGTGACGTAGCCGGCCGACTTCATCGCCTTGGGCAGCGTGAACTCATCGGGACCGAGGCCGCCAACGTTCTTGATCGGCAACAGCCGCATCCGTTCGACCGGCCCGCGCAGGGTGGTACCCACGGCGTAGACGCCGTGCCGCGGCGTGTATTGGCCTGAGAGCAAACAGGCCCGGCTCGGCGCGCAATTGCCCGCCGCCGCGTAAGCCTGCGTAAAGACCATGCCTTGCTTCGCCAGTCGATCCAAGTGTGGCGTCTCGTTGAAGTCGGAGCCCGCAAAACCGGGCTCTTGCCAGCCGAGATCGTCCGCGAGGATCAAGATGATATTGGGGCGTTCGATCGCGAAAGCCGCAGCGCAGTGCAGCACCATACCCAAGAATAAGGCGGCGAATCGGCGGATCTTCACCGTTCTGTTCAACGTCATCGAAATCATTGACGGTCTCCTCAGCCCGGTACCTACAGAAGTGAAATACATTTTCTTTGACACCCTTCTCTCAATCACTCGGACGAGCGACTCGCGCTCAAGTAGTACCTGGCACGCGAGGCTGATCTCCATGATCACGATAAAGGACTACTTCAAATCAAGTTCGATCGCGCGAGCGGCATTGATCCTCTTGGCCGGCGAATCGGGATGCAAACCGGCCATGCGCTTCGTCTGCGGGCGCAGCGGCCCGCCGTTGAGCGCAGGCGGATGGGCGGCGATGAGTTGCTGAATCTCCGACCAGTTTTCCTTCACTTTCGCGGCGACGGCGGCATCCTTCGTTTTCCAATACCCGGCCATGAGCTCGATGTTCTCAAGCGTGAGGCGCGTGTATTCGTAGCCCGCACGCACGAACTCCACGCGTCGAGCATAGAGTGAATCGGGCGACACGGCCGCGGCGGCCCGATCGAGCCTAGCTTGCGAGTCGCGGAGTAGTTCCGGGGTAAATAGCTTCGGCAAGCTAAAGACGCCCGTTTCCCCGTCGACGGCGGTGAACTTCATCCGCTCCTTTTCCAAAGTCTCGTAGTATTCGCGGACTGATGCTGCGGCGGGACCAAAGGCTCGCCGGTAGTAATCGTCCAACACGGCTTGGGCATCGAGATGCGGATTCCACACGATCTGCGCCATCACGTAATACTGTGGCCCGTGCGTGGCCCAATGCTCCCATACGGAATCGATGAAAATCCCTTCGCAACGCGCGG
>CAZZBK010000200.1:0-7812 GCA_964652155.1 uncultured Planctomycetaceae bacterium
TGCCTTGACTCATCGGCGTGCGACCAAACTCGCCGCCCCAAATGACCAGCGTCTCGTCGAGCATGCCGCGCTGCTTGAGGTCTGTGATCAGAGCCATGCAGGCTCGATCGACTTCGCCGGCAATGACGCGGATGCCTTCCTTGACGCCGCCGTGATGATCCCAATCGCGATGGTAAAGTTGAATGAAGCGCACGCCGCGTTCGGCCAACCGTCGCGCTAGCAGGCAGTTGGACGCGAACGAGCCGTCGCCCCCGTCGGTGCCATAAAGTTCGCGCACGCTCTTGGGTTCGTTCGAGAGGTCCATCAGTTCGGGCACGCTGGCCTGCATCTGGAAAGCCATTTCGTACTGGTTAATCCGCGTCGAGATTTCCGGATCGGCGATCGAGTCCCCCAGCAGGCGGTTGACCTTGGCGACGGCGTCGATCACATCGCGCTGATGCGAGCGGTTCACGCCCGAGGGGTTGTTAATGTAATGAACCGCGTCCCCTTTGGAGTAAAAGCGGACACCCTGAAAGCGGCTGGGTAAAAAGCCGCTGTGCCATTGTCGAGAGGCGATCGGCTGCTGCTGGCCGCTCTTGCCCGTGCTGGTCAACACGATGAAGCCGGGCAGGTCGTCGGCCTCGGCCCCCAAGCCGTACCAGAGCCACGAGCCCATGCTCGGTCGGCCGCTCACGGTCGAGCCGGTGTTCATGAACGTATGAGCCGGGTCGTGATTGATGGCCTCGGTCTTCAACGATCGCACAATGCAAATCTCATCCGCGATCGAGCCGATGAGCGGGAACTGATCGCACATCTCCTGACCCGACTTGCCGAAGCGTTGGAACTTGTGCTGCGGCGCGAAGACCTTGAGCTGCTTGTTGCCTTGCAACTGGGCGATGGGCTGGCCGGCGGTGATCGACTCGGGCATGGGTTGTCCGTCAAGCTCGACGAGCTTCGGTTTATAGTCGAGCGTTTCCAAGTGGCTGGGGCCGCCGGCCATGCAGAGATGGATCACGCGCTTGGCCTTGGCCGGAATGTGCAGCGGCCGCACGACGCCCGGCCAGCGTGTGTCGGCCGACGAGGCCTGCTGGCCACTCGCGGCATGCAACGCACGTGGGCTCAAC
Organism: uncultured Planctomycetaceae bacterium; assembly: GCA_964652155.1. Lineage (GTDB taxonomy): Bacteria > Planctomycetota > Planctomycetia > Pirellulales > PNKZ01 > CAZZBK01. The sequence goes on from CAZZBK010000200.1 coordinate 1,104, forward strand.
AGCGAGGCCAAAGCCAACGAACCAATCGAGGCCGTCGACTGCCCCAGGAACGAACGTCGATTGCACCACGTCTTGAGCGACTCGAATGACGACATGATTGGGGGACTCGTGATTTACAGTCGGGTGATCGTTTCGTGTAAGTTGAGCAGCGTGCGGGCCACGCTCGTCCAGGCGGCCCAGTCGGCCGCAGTGAGTTGCGGCGACAGCGACACACTGAGGGGCGACGACGGAGTACCGGCTTTGATCGCCAACTCGGCGGCGGTCGAGTCGAGCGCGAATTGCTGTCGATGCGTGGCGAGCAAATCGAGCAAGATTTTCGACTCGGGGCCGCTCGGCTCGCGCTGCAACGCACGGCGGAACGCCCAGCGAAGCCGCCCAGAGTCGTCCTGCGCCGAGCTGGCGATCTGCCGCGCGAAGACCACCGCCGCCTCGACAAACGTCGGATCGTTCAAGAGCGCCAGCGCTTGCTGAGGCGTGTTCGATCGAGGCCGTTCGGCCGCGCACTCCTCGCGGCTCGTGGCGTCGAAGATCAGCATCTGCGGATGGAGAAACGAGCGTTGCCAGTGCGTGTACAGCCCGCGTCGATGCTGCCGCTCGCCCGTGTCGGCCGTGTAGGTCCGCTTGGGAAAATTGAGATAATCCCAATAGCCGTCCGGCTGATAGGGGCGGACACTCTCGCCGCCGACGCGATGCGAGAGCAGCCCGGCAAGCTCGAGCGCGTTGTCGCGCACCATTTCCGCCTCGAGCCGGAACCGATTCGCTCGCCCCAGCAGGCGGTTGTCCGGATCGATCGATTGCGGCGCGGGGTGATTGGCCGCGAGCAGTCGCGGATTGCTCGACAGGCGATAGGTGCCGCTGGTGACCATCGCCCGCACAAGGCGCTTGATATCCCAGCCACCGTCGCGCAGCTCGCTCGCCAAGCGGTCAAGCAATTCTGGGTGCGTGGGCCATTCTCCCTGGCTGCCGAAATCTTCCAGCGTCTTCGAGAGTCCCACGCCGAAGAACATTTTCCAAAGCCGATTGACGAGCACCCGCGCGGTGACGGGATTGTCGGCCGAGACGAGCCAGCGGGCCAAATCGGCGCGCGTGGGTCGACGGTCCCCCACGTCGAGCTTGCCGAGCACCGCAGGCACGGCCGGAAGCATCTCCGGCCCGCTATCGTCCATCCAGTTACCTCGAGGCAGAATCCGCACCATCGCGGGCGGCTGCACGGTCGTCACCAGCGAGCGCGGCACCGATGCGTGAAACTCCGTCAGTGCCTTCTCGGCTTTCACGATCTGCTCGCGTGCCGCTCGAAACGCCTCGGCTTGCGAACGACAAACCTTGCGCAGGATGTCTCGCTGCGCGGGCGTGCGTTTCGCCTCGCTCACGTCGAGCGCCGCGAGCACGTCGGCCGGTAACGACTCGCGTTCGTTCCACGCGATGAGGCCTACGGTCGTCGTCGCGCTGAGCCGCAGTCGAGCAATCGTTTGTTGCTGTCCCAACTGTTGCTCGACAGTCACGGTCAACTGGCTGGCGTCGTCGAGTTCAAGCGGCGTTTCGAGTTCGAGCACGGCTTGTTGAGCGACCTGCGGCGTGGCGCTGATCCAATGCGGGGCGTCTTTCGTCGCGGCGAGCAGAGCCGTGGCACCACGCGAGCCGGGTGAAGCCGTCACACGCCGAAGGGGCACGTCCTGGCTCGCCCCTTGGTTTCCAGCACGAGTTTGTAGTTGTAATCGCGTGATGGCGAACTGGCCCGACTTGCCCCGGCCCAGGTTGTTTCCCTCGGGCAGCACTTCGAGTCGCAGCGCCGTGGTGCCCTTGATGGGCCCCTTGAACGTGAGCATGTAGCGGTCGCGGTCGGGTTTGGTCCCCCCAGCGACCACGGTGTTCCCCTCGACTTTTAAGGATGCGACCTCGGCCTCGACCCGCGATGCGACCATCGGCCGCCAGGCGTAATTCGTCAGCGCCGCGTATTTCGCTTCCCAGGCTTGCTCGGCCGCGCGGGTCGTGTCGTCGTCGCGCTCGAGTTGCTGCTTCGCGATCGAGAGCGCTTGCTCAAGTTGCCCGATACGAGACGCTTGCTCGGCGCTGGGCACGAGGATGCCCGGCTCGCGTTTCCCGACGGGAGTTTCTCGCACGTCGGCAAAAAACGCCGCCAGGCTGTAAAAGTCGCGCATCGTGAGCGGGTCGAACTTGTGATCGTGACACTCGCAGCAGGCCATCGTCGCGCCGAGCCACACGGCCGACACGTTCCGCACCCGATCGCCGAGGTACTTGGCCGCATATTCCTTGGGCTGAGCGCCCCCTTCTTCGGTCGTTTGCAGCAGCCGGTTGTAACCGCTCGCGACCCGCTGCTCGATCGAGGGGTGGTCGAGCAGATCGCCGGCCAATTGTTCGATCGTGAACCGGTCGAACGGCACATTACGGTTGAAGGCGTTGATTACGTAGTCGCGGTAGGGAGCGATGTCGCGCGTCGTGTCGCTGTGATAGCCTATCGTGTCGGCGTAGCGCACCAAGTCGAGCCAGTATGCCGCCATCCGCTCGCCATACTGGGGCGAGGCCAGCAAACGATCGACAAGTTGCTCATAAGCGTCGCTGCGCGTGTCGGCCACGAAGGCGTCGACCTCGGCCTCGCTTGGTGGCAAGCCCCGCACGTCAAACGACAATCGACGGATGAGCGTGCGACGGTCAGCCTCGGGGGCGTGCTTGACGCCAGCCAATTGCTGCCGCGCCAACACAAAACGATCGATGTCGCCACGCACAAAGCCAGGCTCATCGACTGGCGGCACGGCCGGTCGTTGGAGCGGCTGATAGGCCCAATGCCCCTGCCAGTTCGCTCCTTGCTCGACCCACTGCTTAAGAACGGCGATCTCGCGCGGCGAGAGTCGCTTGCCGGTCGACGCCGGCGGCATGTGCAAATCTGGATCGTTCGACGTGATCCGCCGCAGCAACTCGCTCGCGGCCGGTTTGCCAGGCACGACCGGCTTAACGTCGCGCCCTTCGCCCAGTGCGCCGGCTTGGGTGTCGAGTCGCAACTCGGCCTCGCGGCGATTCGCGTCCGGGCCGTGACAGACGAAGCAGTGCTCGCTGAGGATCGGCCGCACATCGCGGTTGAACTCGACAGTCGCCGGTGGGTTGGGCTCGGCTGCCTCAACCCTCAGGCAGGCTGTCAGGATGACGCAAACGGCTAAATTTCTCGCGGTCATGGTGACTCAGGGGGGCGAGATGGTGCAGGGTGGCAAGGCAGGCCACTTATTGTAATCCAAGCAGCCCAGCGACGCGAAGTGCGAATCGCACCCAGCGCCGGTCCGTCTCGGACCCGAGGGGGGCAGGGGGCGTACGATCAGGCCAGCGGTCAAACGTAGAGCTTGATCCGCAGGGCAATGAGGAAACAAAAGCGTCGGCAGGGTCGCGCGGAGACGTTATTTCTGGGCCGATGCTGGGTCCACCGGGTAACCGTGCGTCTTGAGCCAAGCGTCTACCTGGGCCATGGCGGCATCGAGCGGCTCTTGCTGATAGGTGAAGTAGCCATGCCCCCCTTTGCCGGTAATCAATTCGCACGCATTGCCAACCGCGAGCATCCGCGTGTGAAAGAGCTTCGCCCCAGCGTAGGGCGTGACCGTGTCGGACGCGCCGTGCAACAGCAACGTGGGCGGCAGCCCCGCCACGACGCTGTCGACCGGTGAAATTTGTTTCCAACGCTCGCCGAGTAATTTGTACCCATAGCCTTGCGGGCCGGTATCGATGACCGGATAGAACAGGATCATCAACTGCGGCATGGTGGAGATCGCAAGGTCGTCGCCGGTGTCGTTGAGTTCGTTGAACAGGGCCGTGGCCGCCGCCAGGTGTCCGCCGGCCGAGCCTCCGTTGACCACGAGCCGAGCGGGATCGATCCCCAACTCGGCGGCGTGCGCGCGGAGATATCGGACGGCCGAGCGCGCGTCCTTCACCGCATCGAATGGCGTCGTGCCGGGATGCAGCTTATTGCTGAGGCGATACTTCAGACTGATGCCGACCCAACCGCGTTGTGCGAAGCGGCTGGCCATGTAGTATTGCGTCGTAGGATCGCCGGCCGCCCAGCCACCGCCATGAATGGTCAGCAGGACCGGCCGCTTGTCGGACGCCTTCCAATCGGTCGGCTCGAAAATATGCAGCGTCAGCGGCAGCTTGCCGTCCTCGACGGTCTTGTACGTCACGATCCGCGAGGGGGTGAGCGACTTGCCAATCGTCGCCGTCACGCGCACGCTACGCGGCTTGGCTGCGGGGGGCGTCGCCGCGGTCGGCTGGGGATCGGCGGCCGTCAACGTTGCGGCCCACGTGAGCAAAGCGAGCAGGAAGACGGTCACAGGATGCAACATCAGAGCCTCTCTCCATCATGTAAGGAATAGCGCGTCATCCAGCCCACGCCGCGCGAGCCAGCGGGGCACATGTCGGATCGATTCTAACGCCTGGCGCAGCTCAAGGCCATCGGCCCCAATGCTCGCAGGAGTGGCAACATCCTCGCATCGGATTTGGTTGGCTCCCGGCGAGCGGCCTCCTACAATGGAGATTCGTTTCAGTCGTCGACCTCTCGATTTTATGAGCCCGCACCGATGAAATACTTCGCATGCCTGTTGCTTGGGTTGGGTGGGTGGCTGAGCGCGACGTGCGCGCCGCTCTTGGCGGCGGATGGCAAACGACCCAATGTGCTGTTCATCATTTCCGATGACCTGACGGCGACGGCCTTGTCGTGCTATGGCAACACGATCTGTCGGACACCCCATATCGATCGCCTAGCCGCGCGGGGCACCCGATTCACCCGGGCACTGTGCAACGGCACCTATTGTGGGCCATCGCGCGCGTCTTTCTTGTCGGGCTACTATCCCCATGCCACGGGCGTGCTTGGCTACACGAGTCCGCGTCCGGCCATCGGCGATCGCGCCACGTGGCCGCAACACTTCAAGAACGCCGGCTACTACACCGCGCGCGTCAGCAAGGTGTTTCACATGGGCGTGCCAGGGGGCATCGAGGACGGCGGCGACGGCGCGGATGATCCGATCTCGTGGACCGAACGGTTCAACAGTCCGGGCCCCGAATGGAAGGCCGCGGGTCGGGGCGAAACCCTGGAAGCGAACCCCGACGGCAAGAAGCCCGTTGTTGGCGGCAACACGTTTGTCGTGGTCGAAGCCGACGGCGACGATCTGGTTCACTCCGACGGCAAAACCGCGGCCAAGGCCGTTGAACTGCTCCAGCAGCACGCGGACAAGCCATTCTTTCTGGCGGTCGGATTTGTGCGGCCGCACGTGCCGTTCGTCGCGCCGAGCAACTACTTCGAGCCGTATCTGCCGTATGACAAGCTCCCCTTGCCCCCCAAGGTACCCGGCGATTGGGACGACATTCCCAAGCCCGGCATCAACTACAAGACCAGCGTGAACATGAAACTGGACCTGCGCCGCCAACAAAAAGCGGTCGGCGGCTACTACGCGGCCGTGGCCTACATGGACGCCCAGGTCGGCAAACTGCTCGACGCGCTCGATCGATCTGGACAGGCCGACAATACCATCGTGATCTTCACCAGCGATCACGGATATCATCTGGGCGAACATGACTTTTGGGCCAAGGTCAGCCTGCGCGACGAGTCGGCGATGGTGCCGCTGATTGTCCACGTGCCGGGCAAAAAGCCGGCCGTCTGCCGCTCGCTCGTGGAGCTGATCGACCTCTACCCGACCGTCGCCCGTTTGTGCGGCCTGGAGGTTCCGGCGCGATTGCAGGGGCTGGACATCGCGAGGATGTTCGACGACCCCGGACATCGTGCCCGCGAGACGGCGTTTTGCGTGGCACCTTCGAGCCAGGGCTTCTTGTTGCGCGACGAGCAGTGGGCCTATTTGCAATATGGCGAGGACGCGTCGCGCGGCATCGAACTGTTTGACATGCTCGCGGACCCCAAGCAATACACGAATCTCGCCCTCAAGCCTGAGTTGGCCGACGTGGTCAAAGCCTTCCAGGAGAAACTCGCACAGAAGCTCCGCGACCTGCGCGCCAATGACTTGCCACGGAACGAGCGCGTGCGCTGAAGCTCTCGTCAAGCGGGCGCTTAGCACACGTAGTTCGATGAAACCGTTCAGCGGCGAGCCTGGGATTGCCTCACCGGCTCCACGGAATGAACCGGCCGGTCCGCGCCATGTAATCACGATACGGTTGGCCGAAACGCTCGATCAGCATGGCCTCCTCTTTCGGCGTTCGCATGGCGAGCAGCGCGAGAACAATCAGGCTCGTCACGCCGATCAGCCCGTTGGCCGTGAGCACCGTCACCGACGCCATGAGCAACGCGGCCGTGACATAGAAGGGATGTCGCACCCAGCGGTAGGGGCCATGCGTGACCAGCGTGGCCTGCTCCCGGGTCACCACGGTGTCGGTGAGGTTTTTGCCCAGGCTCGATAGCGTCCAGTACATCAGCAGCGAGCAGAGCACTCCGCTGACAACGCCCAGCCAGCGAACCCCGTTGGGGAGCGGAATGAACGCCCACTCGAAAGCCGCGGGCGAGAGCAGGTAGCCAAACGTGGCGCCCCACAGGCCGAGCCCCGCGAGCCGCAGGACGATGGCCAGCGCGTAGCCTTCTGTCTTGCGAGAGATGCGCTCGCCCGACGCCGCGGCTTGAAGCCGATAGTAGACCGTCACCCCCATCGTGAGCACGATGACGACAACCAAGGCCACACGAAATGGATTTTCCGCACTCATCCGGGGAAAC
>CAZZBK010000201.1:0-2214 GCA_964652155.1 uncultured Planctomycetaceae bacterium
CTGCCCGCCAGCCAGGTCGACATCCGTCGTCCCAGCGACATTGGCGACTACATCGGCCGCACGATCCAGTGCATGGTCCTCAAAATCGACGAGAGCCGCCGCAACATCGTGGTCAGCCGACGCGCACTCATCGAGACCGAACGGGCCGAAAAGAAGAAGAAGCTCCTGGGCGAACTCGAAATCGGCCAGCTCCGCAAAGGCGTGGTCAAGAACATCGCCGAGTTCGGCGCGTTCGTCGACCTGGGCGGCATCGACGGCCTATTGCACATCACCGACATGAGCTGGGGCCGCATCGGTCACCCAAGCGAAATGGTCGCCATCGATCAGGAACTGGAAGTCCAAATCCTGCACATCGACCGCGAACGCGAAAAGATCGCCCTGGGACTCAAGCAGAAGTCGGCCAGCCCCTGGGAGAAGGTCGAAGAACGCTATCCCGTCGGCACCCGCATTCGCGGCGAGGTGGTGAACGTGATGAGCTACGGCGCGTTCGTCAAGCTCGAAGAAGGGATCGAAGGCCTCGTCCACATCAGCGAAATGTCGTGGACCAAGCGCATCAGCCATCCCAACGAGTTGGTCCACATCGGCGACGAAGTCGATGTCGTCGTGCTCGGCATCAACAAGGAGAAGCAAGAAATCTCCTTGGGCATGAAGCAGACGCAAGAGAACCCCTGGGACAAGGTGGCCGACCGCTACCCGCCCAACACGCCGGTCACCGGCACGGTTCGCAACCTGACCAACTACGGTGCCTTCATCGAAATCGAAGAAGGCATCGACGGCCTGTTGCATGTCAGCGACATGTCGTGGACCCGCAAGATCAGCCATCCGAGCGAGATGCTCGAGAAGGGTCACAAGGTCGAGTGCCGCGTGCTGAGCGTCGACCAACAACGTCGCCGCATCGCGCTGGGACTCAAGCAACTGCAAGACGACCCCTGGGCGACCGACATCCCGGGCAAGTATCAGCCCGGCCAGGTCGTCAAAGGCACGGTCACCAAGATCACCAACTTCGGTGTCTTTGTCGGACTTGAGAACGGTTTGGAAGGCTTGCTGCACATCAGCGAGCTGGCCGAACACAAGGTCGAGAACCCCGAGGAAGTGGTCAAGGTGGGCGAGGAGATCGAGGTCAAAATCCTCCGTGTCGACACCGACGAACGGAAGATCGGCCTGTCGCGCAAGCGCGTGGGCTGGGCCAACGACGATCTCTCGACCGACGCGCCGGTTACCGGCGGCGACTCTGGCTCGAGCACGTCGAGCAAGCCCGCCACCGAACTCAAGGGTGGCGTCGGCAAGAGCGGCCCGCTGATCGACCCGGGTGCCTAAGCGTCATCCCGGCGACACCACGAGTGTTTCACACACGCCGCCCAGAACCAGCAACGGTGTCTGGGCGGCGTTTTTTTGCGCCCACTCGAGCAACTCCCTCGAGAATCGCGATTCCCTGTAGACCGCACTGCCCGAGCCTTTCTAAACTGAGGGCATGAACGCACCTGACCTCGAATCGCTCGCGCGGCAATTGCTCGGCGGAGAACTCTCGCTCCCCGAGTTTATTGGCCGCCTCAAGTCACCCAGCATCGCCGACGTCGGCGAGGCGCAGGTCGATCTCGATCGCCGCGGCCGCTGTGGCTTCCCCGAGGTCGTCTACGGGGCGGGCAAAACGCTCACGGCCCTCGAAAAAGTCTTTGCCGCCCTGCTCGCGCGCGGCGAGAGCGTGCTGGCCACGCGCATCAACGCCGAACAGGCCGCGGCCCTGGCCGAGAAGTTTCCTCACGGGCGATACAACCCCATCGCCCGCACCTATCGCGTTGCGTTCAACGACTCCGCCGCGAAACCAATCGGCCGCGTGGCCATTGTCACGGCGGGGACCAGCGATCGACCCGTGGCCGAAGAGGCTCGCGAGACTGCCGAGTGGCTCGGGCTCGAGGTCCGCATGCTCAACGACGTCGGCGTGGCCGGGCCGCAACGCTTGCTCGCGCGGCTCGACGAACTCGCGGGGGTCGATGCGGTCGTGGTCATCGCCGGCATGGAAGGAGCCCTGCCGAGTGTCGTCGCCGGCTATGTCGACTGCCCCGTGATCGGAGTCCCCACGAGTGTCGGCTACGGCGCGAGTTTTGGCGGGCTGTCGGCGTTGCTGAGCATGCTCAATAGCTGCGCGTCGAACGTCGCGGTCGTCAACATCGACGCCGGTTTCAAAGGTGCGTATCTGGCCGGGGTCATCGCCCG
>CAZZBK010000201.1:2314-7684 GCA_964652155.1 uncultured Planctomycetaceae bacterium
CGCGCACGCGCCAAGTTGCGGCCACTCATCGAGGTGGCCGATGTCGTCGCGCTCGGGCCGGGCATCGCGCGCTCGGTCGATGTGCAACGACTCGTCGTCGAGTTGTATCAAAGCGTCTCGCGGCCGATGGTCGTCGACGCCGACGCGCTCTACTCCCTGGGCCGACACCGTGCGACGCTTCTACATTTGCCCGCCGCGCGCGTCTTAACGCCGCACCCAGGCGAGTTCCGCCGGCTCGTGTCGTGCGCCCCCGACGCCTCGCGCGAACAGCTCGAAGCGACCGCGATCGATTGGGCCGCGCAGACCGGCGCGGTGCTCGTGCTCAAAGGTCATCGCTCGCTCATCACCGACGGCACGCGTATCGAGCATAACACGACCGGCAACCCGGGCCTGGCCAAGGGAGGAAGCGGCGACGTGCTCACGGGCGTCATCGCGGCGCTGCTGGCTCAAGGGCTCGCGCCGTTCGAGGCCGCCCGGCTCGCGTGTCACGTTCACGGCCGCGCCGCCGACCTGGCCGTCAAATCGCTCGGACAAATCTCGCTGACGGCCGGCGACCTGTTGCAATTCCTGCCCGTCGCATTCCACGAGTTGGCGTAGCAACCCCTTCTCCCGTCGGGAGAAGGTGGCGACGCAGTCGCCGGATGAGGGTGGCTCGCCTCGTCACCAAGTCCACCCATCGCCGACGGGCATCGCGCCTCGATACTCCCTCACCCGGCCTATCGGCCACCCTCTCCCGTCGGGAGAGGGACTCGCGATCACGCTGTTTATCAACCCGTGTCAGCTAGCCTTGCTGGCATGCTGAGTAATTCGGTCTTGAGTCCCTCGGGCGATTGGGGTACAAGGCCGCGTCTAATTTCTGCGCGCACGGTTTCGATCCCATTGGCGGAGCAAAGGAATGCTCGCTCGGAGTGCGGCTTGGTTGTGGTTGCTGGTGATCGTGTCGTCGGCCTCGGCTGACGAGACGTTCCCCTATCGCGCCACGGTCACGCTCGAAGATTTGAACGTCCGCAGCGGGCCGGGCGAGACCTATTACCCGGTGATGAAACTCAAGCTCGGCGACATCGTCGAGGTGTTTCGCCATGACCCCGGCGGCTGGCAGGCCATTCGGCCTCCGGTGGGCAGCTTCAGTTGGATCGCCGGCGAGTTCGTCGAGTTGGGCGAAGGCAACACCGGCCGCGTCGTCGGCAATCGGGTCGTGTCGCGCGTCGGCAGCGTGTTCAGCGACATTCGCGATGTGATCCAAGTCCGATTGGGGCAGGGCGAAGAGGTCGAGATTCTCGACAAGCATGAGCAGAACACGCCCGAGGGCTTGAAGACCTGGTACAAGATCACGCCGCCGGCGGGCGAATTTCGTTGGGTGGCTGGCAAGTTCCTCGCGCCACAGTCGACCGAAGCGGCCGCCGAGCCGCCGCGAACCTCCACCGCGCCCACGAGCGTTTCGGTTCCTGAGCCCACGCCTTCCGCGCTCAACAAGCCGCCCGCGCCCGAGTCGCTCGAACTGCTCGCCAAGTTGCAGGAAGTGCAACAGGAACTCGCCGCCTTAAAGGCCGCCGGGCCGCGTGACGGCTGGGTCAGTCGCGGACAAGCCTCGACGACCTCCGGCAACTCGACCCCGGGCAACGCTTCGACCGCGCTCACCGCGCCGTCGGTTGCCAAGACATTTGCCATTCACCAAGGCAACGTCCCGTACGCACTCGATCAGCTCGAACTACAAGTGGCCGAAGTCGTGTCGCGCGACACGACCCTGTGGGATTTTCGCGATGTGACCGGCCAGGCCGAGCGAGTACTGGCCGTGGCCTCGACCGAGGCCGAGCGGCAGCGAGCACGAAACTTGCTCACCCGGGTCGAGAAGTTTGACGACATTCGCAAGCGGACGGCACAAGTGACAGCGCAGCGATTGGCGCTCGAAGAAGCGTCGCGCACCCGGACAGCGTCGCGCGCCGCCAACAACTCACAGATCGAACTCCGCGACCCGTTGCGCAAATACGATGGCACGGGACGCTTGGCCGAGGTCGTGTCGCAGAAGACGGGCGCGCCGCAGTTCGCGCTCGTCAATGCCACGGGAGATGTGCAGTTCTACGTCACCCCCGCCCCGGGAGTGAACCTGCGTCCGTTCTTGGGTCGCGAGATTGGTGTGACCGGCATCATGGGCTATCTGCCCGAGCAACGCATGCGTCACGTGACCGCCAAGCGCGTCGAGGAACTCGACGCCGCAAAGATCCGGTAGTTGCGCTCACACAAATGCACGCGCGTCGGTTCATCCAATACCCTTCTCCCACTGGGAGAAGGTGGCCGCAGGCCGGATGAGGGTCGTGTCACGTTAGAGCATTTCCGAAGCTGTACTTGAGGTGCCATGGCCACACGTAGGGTGACCATGCAGCAAACATGCCCACGCCGAGCCGTGGGCATGGCACCCGATCAGGATAAGATTATGCCGAGGCGATCGAATGCTGAGGCCTGAACTTTTTGGCGAAGCTCGACGGACGCGTTATACTCGTCACACTGCTTGTTGACCCACCTTTCGCCGGAGAATGTTTCATGCGTCGCCGCGTTGCCTTGTCGTCGCTCTTATTGCTGCCGCTGCTCGTGTCGCTGGCCACGGCCGCCGAGCCGGAGTTGATCCCCGCGTCGCAAGGGGTCAAGGACGAAAAGCAACCGCTCGTGTGGTACGACATCAAGCTGCTGGGGGTCGAAGGACGCGGCTGGAATGAGACGAAGTCGTTTTACGATCGTTTTCCGGCCAAGGCCGAAGGGGTGATCCGACAGGCGGTCTGGAACTTGTCACTCAACAGCGCCGGCATGAACGTGCGATTTGTGACCGACGCCCCATCGATCCAGGCCCGCTGGAAACTCCGCTCGCAAACGTTGGCCTTGCCGCACATGCCCGCGACGGGGGTGAGCGGCGTCGACCTGTATGCCCGTCGGGGCTCCGAGCCGTGGCATTGGGTGAATGTCGGTCGGCCGACGCAATTCCCCGTCAATCAACAAGCGCTGGTAACCAGCATCATCCCGGGGAGCAAGGAGTTTCTGCTCTACCTGCCGCTGTACAACGGCGTCGAGCAAGTCGAGATCGGCCTGCCGGTCGATACCAAACTGTACAAAGCACCGCAGTGGGGCGAGCAGGCCAAGCCGATTGTGTTCTACGGCACGAGCATCACGCACGGCGCGTGTGCCTCGCGCCCCGGCATGTGTTATCCGGCGATCATCGCGCGGCGGCTCCATCGACCGCACCTCAACTTGGGTTTCAGCGGCAACGCGCTCATGGAGAGCGAGATCGCCCAATTGCTCGCCGAGCTTGACCCTTGCGTGTATGTGTTGAATTCGCTCCCTAACATGAACGCCACACAGGTGCGCGAACGGGCCGAGAAGTTCGTGCAGACCCTGCGCGCCGCGCGCCCCAACACACCGATCGTCCTGTGCGAGGACCGGACGTATGCCAACGCCAAATGGGTACCCGCCCAACGCGAGCGTAATGACACGAGCCGTGTCGAGTTGAAACAGGCTTACGAACGGTTGCTCAAGGCGGGCGTGAAAGGCCTGTACTACATCGATGGCGAGACGCAACTTGCGGCCGATGGCGAAGACACGGTCGACTCGTCGCACCCGACCGACCTGGGCTTTGTCCACATGGCCGACAAATTCACGCCCGTGATCGAGAAGGCGCTCAAGCCGTAATCGGCCGCCGAGCTACGCGGCCACGCCGCTGCTGTGGACGACGGCCAACTCATGAAACACGCTCTCAAGGGTCTCGACGTCGATCATGGCGCGCTGTTGACCCGCGCCGGCGATCAGGGCGAGTTCGGCCAACTGCACGATGTGCCGCGGCACGCCTTGCGTCAGTTCGTGGAGTTGCTCGAGGGCCTCGTCGGTAAAGATCGGCGCGTCTCGGCCGGCCTGCGCGAGTGCGTGGGTCACAAAGCCGCGCGTGTCGGCCAAGTCCCAGGGCTCGACATCGATCCGCAGATCGACCAGCTCCAAGAGCCGTGACGACAGGCGATCGATGGCCGCGCCACGTCCCGCGAGCACGATCGTCAACGGCGAGCCGGCCGTGCGGTCGAGCAGCGCCAGCCGGGTGAGTTGTGTTAGCAAGGTGGGGTCGGCCTGCTCGACGTCGTCGGCCAACAACAGCACCGGGGTGCGGCAATGTCGCCAGGCGGTGAGTTGATCGGTGATTTGCTGCCAGCGCTCGGCCAGCGGCGCGGCAGGAATCGTGCCGTCGCTCCAAGCCCAAACGATCGCATTGAGCAGCTCGCTCGTTTCGAGTCCGAGCAAGCTGAGCCGGCAGACCTTGGCCCCTTGGCTGCGCCAGCGCTGCGTGAACACCTCGAGGAGCAACGACTTGCCGGTGCCCGAGGGACCGGTCAACAGCCCGAGCCGCTGTTGGCCTTCGATCAGGAATTGCAGCCGCGCCGCGGCTTCTTCCTGCGTTGGAGTCGCGAAGTACACCCGCGCTTCTAGCTGATCGACAAACGGTGCCGTCGTCAGTCGCCAATGACGTAAATACATGGTGGCAGTCTCGTACTCAACAAACAAACACAATCAGGCACGCACGGCGATGGATGCTGAGCGTCGCGGGCAACTGCCCTAACTCTTCTCTCTTCGGTACAATCGACGGCCAATCTGAACGCATTCGCCCGCTGCTGGCTTTGCTGGCTGGGCAAAAAATAGTGACAGCACCGCGATCATGTCAGAACGATTTTATGTGTCCGCCGTTCCTGTCGACTCAACCGTCCTGCTCGACGGCCCCGAGGCCCACCACCTGCTGCACGTCATGCGAGCTACCGTGGGGGACGAGGTGACGCTGTTCGATGGCCTGGGCTGCGAATATCGCGCGACGATCGCCCGTTGTGGCAAACGCGAGCTGGAACTGAGCATCGCCACGCGCGAGGCGGTCGACCGGGAGTTGCCTTTCGAGTTGGTGCTGGCCGTGGCCTTGCCGCGCGGCGACCGGCAGGCGTGGCTCATCGAGAAAGCGGTCGAACTGGGGGTGACGCGGCTCGTGCCTTTACGGACCGCACGCGGCGTGGCGCAGCCGGTCGACTCGGCGCTCGAACGCTTGCGTCGCGGCGTCATCGAGGCCAGCAAGCAATGCGGCCGCAATCGGCTCATGGAGATTGCCCCAGCCTGCGAGTTGCGGCACCTGCACGAACTGGCGCCGGGCGGCGCTCGGCGTTGGCTCGCGCATCCCGGCGGCGTCGAGCTCTCGACGCTCAACGACTCGGCCCGGTCACAGGGAGTGTGGTTCGCCATTGGGCCCGAGGGGGGCTTCAGCGACGAAGAAGTGTCCGCCGCGCTCGCATCGTCATGGCAAGCCGTGTCGCTGGGTCGGCGTATTATGCGCGTCGAGACCGCCGCCCTCGCCCTCGCCGC
>CAZZBK010000202.1:0-7568 GCA_964652155.1 uncultured Planctomycetaceae bacterium
GGATGAGGGATGAGGGATGAGGGATGAGGGATGAGGGATGAGGGATGAGGGATGAAACGGAACGCTGCCGCGTGAGCGTGTCTTCCTTTCATCCCTCATACTTCATCCCTCATCCTTTCTTTAGTGCCTTGCCAATGAATTGCAACGCACGCTGGTGTGCCGCCGCGACCTGGGCTTTGTCGCCGTCGCGCAAGCCGTGCTCGGCCCCTTCGATCGTAATCAGTTCGTGTCGCACGTTGTGCTTGGTGAACTGCTCGACCATGGCCTGCGACGACGAGTAGGGCACGTCGGTGTCGGCCGTGCCGTGAATCATCAGCGTCGGTGGGTAGTTGGGCGTGACCATGTGTACCGGACTGAGCTTGGCAATCTCAGCGTGTTGCGTCGTGGGGTCGAAACCGGTCACTACCTTGGCCCACAGCCCTTGCTGACGCAGATGACGGTAGTATTGACCGCGCGCCTGGCTGTTGTGGGGCGGGTCGCTGTTGGTCAACACGCCGCGATCGACCACGTCTTGCACCGCGCTGGCGTCGATCGGCGCGCCATGGTGGGTCGATTTCGCGCTCGCCCAGGGGGCGTCGATGTCGCCATAGCCCCAATAGCTCACCAGGGCCGCGGGGCGCGGCTGGACGATGGCCCCGGCCATGTACGTGAGGAAGCCGCCGGCGGATCCGCCGACCACCACGACTCGACCCGTATCGGCGTTGAACTTGCCCGGGCCTTGTGCGTGGAGCCACTCGAACGCTCCGCGCAGGTCTTCGACGATCGCGGGCAACTTGACCTCGGGGGCTAGGCGATAGTCGAGCGACACCAGAATAAACCGCTCTTGCTCGCAGTACTCGAACAAGTTCTTCGGAACGCTCGTGCGGCTGCCAACGATCAACGCTCCGCCGTGGATCCACACGACCACCGGGCGACGCTCATCCCCCTCGGGCCGGTAGACGTCGGCCGACACGTCGACGCAGTTGGCCGTGCGATAGACGTGAGTCGACTTCATCAGCGGCGCGGCGAAGAGCGGTTGATGGCCCAAGAGGAATAGAATGACAGTGGCCACAATTCTAAGCATGACTTCAACTCCATACCCAAGGCAAGCGGATCGGCCGGCGAGATATTTTTACGGATAACAATTACGACCCCGCCGACGAAGCGCTCTCGGCCGGCAACGGGACTTGGTCGGGACCCATCAGGTACGCGAACAATGCCCGCATGTGATCGGTCGATAGCGTAGGCAACATTCCCTCGGGCATCATCGAGAGGGGTGACGGGGTGCGGCTCTCAATCTCGGCCTTGGGCACGACAATCTTTTCGTTCACGGTTTGCACCGTGAGCGCCGCGGGAGTTTCGGCCGCGATCAGTCCGGTGAGCACCCGGCCGGAGGTCGTTTCGATGATTTGCATCTGATAATCCTTGGCGACCGCCGCGCTGGGGTCGACCAGCGTATGCAATAGGTAATCGAGGTTGGTTCGTTGCGAGCCCGTGATGTTCGGCCCGATCGCGCCTCCGGCGTCGAAAAACTTGTGACAGTTGGCGCATGTCTTCTGGAACACAGCCCGGCCAACGCTGCGATCCATGCGCACGAGCGCCTCGGGCGTGAGTTGCTTCTTGTAGCTCTCGACGAGCTTTTGCTTCTCGGCTGGAGTCGAGCGTAGCTCGCCCCAGACGGCTTTCACTCGGGCCGTGAGCGTCGGGCTGTTGAGGCTTTGCATTTGCCGCGCGGCATAGGCGGTCACATCGGAGCGCGACAGACGATTCGATTCGACCGCCTGCATGAGCCGCAGCGCCCAGTCGACGCGCGCGGCCAGTGTCTGCACGGCGTCTTGTTTCGACGCGGGGTCGAACGAGTCATAGGCCGAGAGCAGCGTGGAGGCGGTCTCGTCGTGCTGGAACTCGGCGAGGCCGCGTATCGCCGCGCGGCGCGTGACCGGATCGGCAATGAGCCGCAGCAGCAGCGGAGCGACGCCGTCAGCCTGCTTGGCGACGAGCGCGGCGATCGCGCGATTGCGAAGCTCGGCCGACGAGCTCATGTCGAGCGCCTGCGCGCGCAAGGCCACCAAGGCCCGAGGGTCGTCAAACACCAACGCCAATTGCATCGACCGCTCGCGAATCGCTTCGTGCTTGAGGCTTTGTAGTTGATCGAATGTCGCCGACCAGCCGTCGGGCATCGTCACCTTGCGTTGCCCGGCGAGTCCTTCGAGCGTGCCGGAGAGCAACGCGGCCGTCACACTCTCGCTCGTCTGACGCAGTGCCTGAGTGACTTGCTGGAGAGCACCGGGCTTGTTAAGCAACGACGTGGCGCGACGGGCGATGAACTGCGCGACCTTGGGCAGCTTGCCGTCACGCGCCAGCGAGATGAACCGTTCGAGGTCGTCGTTCACCAGTGGCTCGACCGCGTACCAGATCATCAGCGGCAGATTGTCATCGTCGGCGTCTTCGCCATGCGAGAGCAAGGCGGCGGCAATCTCCCAGCGGTCGGCGCTCGGCAGCCGCTGCAACATGCTGGCCAAGTGCAGTCGCACGTATGAAGACGCATCCTGCCGCGCCATGCTGGCAAACTTGGCCAGGGCAATCGGCGGCGGAGCGTGGTCCTCGCACAGCAAACGCACGGCCCAGGCGCGAATCGATTCGTGCTCATGCGCAAGCTGAGCCACGAGAAATGCGTCATCGAGTTGCCCCATCGCTTGGAGTGCCCATAACGAGCGGAGCTTGCGCGGAATGTCGCTCTCGACCGCGTACATGCCACGCAGTTGCTCGACCGCGCCGGTCATGTCTTGGCCCGAGGCGATCCGTTCTTGCAACAATCGTCGGGCGTGCTGTACGAACCAATCGTTGCGATGCGTTTGCAACTCGACCAGTTCGCGCGTGCTGAGTTGCGCGACGTCTTGGCTCGGCGCGCGGCGCGGTCCGTAGCTGATCTTGTAAATCCGACCGGTCTCGCGTCGTGTGTTCTTCGTGCTGTGACACTCGCCGGTGTCGGACCAATCGCTGGCAAACACGCTGCCGTCGGGACCATAGCGCAGCGTCACGCCCATGTACCACGGATCACGCGAGCGCATCAGATCAGGGCCATGCGCGGCCGTGTAGCCTGAACCGTGACGCTTGAGCAGATCGTTGTTGATGCGACGACCGTGGATGTTGTTCGTGAACAGCGTATTGCGATACGTTTCTGGCCAACTGTCGCCCAGATAGACCAGCGTGCCGCAGTGTGCGTGTCCGCCGCCGGCCGCATCTTCGGCCGCCGAACCGAGTCCGCCGCGGACATTGTTGCCGCCAACGAAATGCAAGTGGTCGGCGATCGTGTCGATCCGCTCATAGGAGTATTGGCTCGACTCGCGATTGCGCCATGGCTCGTAATGGGCTCCGTAGATGACATGGAACAAGTGCGGGTTGACACAGTTGCAAACGAAGGCCTCGCCCCAGTCGTTCCAATCGATGCCCCAAGGGTTGGTCGTGCCGTCGCAGTAGGGTTCCCAAACGTGTCGCGTCGGATGATACCGATACACGCCGCCGTCGAAACGCTCGCGCTGATTGTCGCTCGTGCCGGGCTTGCCGAGCAGCGACCAGTTCGTCCGCCCGTGGGTACCGTAGAGCCAGCCATCGGGTCCCCAGGAGAAACCGTTCGCCAGGTTGTGTGCGTTGGCGTGGAGACCGAAGCCGTCGAGCAACACCTGCGGCGGGCCGTCAGGCCGATCGTCGCCGTCTTTGTCGGGAATGAAATATAAGTACGGTGGCGACATGACCCACGCGCCGCCAAAGCCCACCTCGATGCCGGTCACATAGTTGAGCTTGTCGTAGAACACGGTTCGTTTGTCGCTAAGGCCATCGTTGTCAGTGTCTTCCAGGATGACAATCCGATCGTTCCCTTGCCGGGTGTGTTGCGGATAGCTATACGCTTCGACGACCCAGAGCCGCGCGCGATCGTCGAGGCAAAAGCCGATCGGCTGTTGCACGTCGGGCTCGGCCGCGAAGAGCGAGACCTGAAACCCCTCGGGCACGATCATCGAGCGGGCCGCCTCGATCGCCTTCAGCGGAGCGTCGACCGTCGACTCATAAAATCGGGCCGGCGGCAGTGGAGCGGGCGTGGTCGGCTTGTCGGCGGCACTCAACCACCCTGCATACGTCGCCAGAGCCAGCAAGCCGCACACGAGCCGTGTGCGCGTCCAAGCGAGATACGAAGCACGCGAGCGGGGCGCGAAACAGTTCATGGCGAGGGGCGTGTAGGGCTGCGGAGAGGATCGAGGGGAGGCCGTCGAGCCACACGGCCGACCGTTGGAGTATCCTCTGCACGCCCGGTCGGGTCAACTTGAGTGGCATGTTGGACAAGCCAGCGCGGCGAACTGCGACTTGTTCTCCTTGAACCAGGGGGCAGGCGAGCTACTGGTGGTGACGGGACTTTGGATGCCGAATCACACTGTTATGTCGACTGCGCTGATGGCTGTGGGACATCGTTTTGTTCGGCCGGTTTTCGAAGGGCGACACGTGGTGGAAGTGACACGTAGACGCGACCATCCGTAGCTTCTCGTGTGCGGATATCCTTGAGGATCAGGTCGAGATTATTGCCAAACTGCGCCGCAAGTCCGCGGCGTATCCCACGTATTTCGTCGGTGATTGAATCGGATAGCATGTCAGGCCTCCAGGAGTTCATCTGGCGTGCAAATCATCGGCGGTACGAAACCTGCATCACGGCAGACGCGTTCAATCGCGGAACGAATTGTCGGATTCACGATATGTTTGAAGTTCCAGCTCACCAGATATTCTAATCCGTTGACCGCCGCGAGTGAAATGTGAATAGCGTCGCGAGGCTCCGTCTTGGGAACGGCCAAAGCATCCATCAGTTTACGGGCGAGTTCATCGACCGCTGGCGAAGTCGCGATAAATTCAAGTGAATCCAAGACATCCAGTCGCTCTTTTGAGGCAGCGGGATCGCCCGCAGCACATTCGTCGGCGACAACCGTCGAAACGAAAAAACGGTATTTCAGCATGGCGATAGGCCACCACTGACGAGTCACGGCCTGTCGGCCAGCGACAATCGGGTCGGTAAGCATTCGACCGACCAAATGTCCGATGACCGTCGTTTCAATGTAAGCGGTGGGTCTTGTCATGGCTTCCTAAGGCCGAAGGGCATGGTTTAACCGCCCGCGGCCAAGTACCAGTGAATACAGAACCAGTACGAACCGAGACTCGGTATGACCGCCCTGTTCGATGTCATTGCTAGTCGGATTCTCGATCAACCTTATGGCAAAATGTAGATTACTTGATGCGCCGGCCCTTTAAACTCAATCAATATTTGATGGGCATCGTTACTTCCTCGTCCACGGTATTCAATCAGGTCGATATCGCCGTATTTGCGGAACGATTCGATAAGTATGTCGAGTCGAATGTATTCGTTTCCGGATTCATACTTGACAATGCACTGGGCGACAGTACCTGCGGCGACAGCCCGTGTCTGGAGATTAAAATAATTTGCAGTCTTGGTTAACGTTTGCCTCGTGAAATGCCTGCATCACGGCAGCAAGAAAAGCTTCTTCCATCGGAGGTGTCTCGTTGAGGTGAATGTTGGGGGCTGCTTGTCGAAATCAATTGAGTATGGGAAAAGATAGGCGTGGTTGACGCCGAACATGACTGTAATCCACGCGGCCGCTGACGGAGGCAACTGCGCGTCCAACCAGATGATCATGCAACCGACACCGGATGATCGATCCGACGACTGGCAAATCGCAGGCAAGCTTGAATATCCGCCGACTCCAGGTCTGGCAACTCATCGACGATCTGCTCAGGGCTGAGACCGTTCGCCAATAAGTCGAGCACGTCGCTCACGCGGATGCGCATGCCCCGAATGCATGGGCGTCCGCCGCATTGCTGAGGGTCAACCGTTATTCGATCCGTCAAATCAGCCACGGTACGTCCTCCTTACGGGAGTCAGGGAGCCAGTCCAAAGCAACCGCTGGCAGATGGTTATCGTATTATAGTTGATCGTCATGAACAGGCCAGTGTCATCGTTCGCTAATTGAAAGCGTACCTGTAGTGGTAATGCGACCAAAAGGCGACGATCAAATCTCAGCGGACGCCGCGGCGCGGCTCTACCCATCCGGTCCCAGAGGGACCGGCTATTTCGATGTGGGGGCGCTCTTCGCCGGTCCACCGTAGTACGGATAGGCGTCCCAACGGTCGTCGTCGCGGGTCATCCGCGGATCACCGGTCGCGATGCGCCATTGCCGAAGTCGTGCGGCAAGTTGTCCCTTGATCGCCGCGTACTCGCTGTCGGCAGCGCGGTTGTCAACCTCGCCGGGGTCTTTGCGCAAATCGTACAATTCCTCGGCCGGTCGCTTGCCAAACGTTAACTCGTAAAACCGGCGCAGCTCGGGCTCAAGGGGGTCGGCCGTCAGCAGCGACTTGGTCTGCGAGCCGTCGACGTCGCCGTACGGACCCACGGCGAAGATCAACTGCGGATCGCCCGCGGGCCAACGATCAGGGCGGAGATTTTCGATGTACAGATAATCTTTCGTGCGGATACTGCGGCACGGATAGCCTACGTTGCCGGAGCGAACATGGGCGTGGCGCTCGCGCTCGATGAACGTGGCATCGCGGCCGTCGGCCACTCCGCCGCGCAGCACATCGGCAAAACTGCGGCCGGTCATTTCGCTCGTCGGCTTGAGCGAGGCCAACTCGAGCAGCGTCGGCGCGAAGTCCTCGAAGCTGACAAAAGCGTCGCACTCGCTGCCGCCGCGGATGAGCTTGGGCCAACGAACCACCAGCGGCACATGCGTGCTGAGGTCGTACATATGGGCGAGCCCGCGCGGCATTTGCCAGCCGTTGTCGCCGGTCATGATCACCACGGTCTTTTCGAGCAACGAACGCTCTCGCAACAATTCGATCGCCCGGCCGCAATCGCGATCGAAGTTTTGCACTTCGCAGTAGTAACCGGCAATGTCGTCGCGCAGCGACGGATGATCGGGCAGGTGCGGCGGCACGACGATTTTCGCGCGATCAATTTGCGGCATGAAGTCGCGTCCCTCGGTCCACGGCACATGCGGATCGCGCGAGCTTAGCCAGAAGCAAAACGGTTGGCCCTTCGGCGCTGCGGCAAGGAATGCGTCGAGGCTCTCGAACGTGTCGCCCCCCGGATTACGCGTGCGGCCCGACTCGGCGATTCGGCCGGGCCCCCAGCCTTTGCCCGAGTGGCCGACCCGATACCCGGCTTGCTCGAGTAGCTCGGGAAACACGGTGAACTTGGCCGGGAATCGGCCGTGCAGGCTGGCGGCGTCTTCGAGTCGATGGGCCGCTTGTCCGCTGAGAAACACGGCCCGCGCCGGAGAGCATGACGGCACGGAACAATACGCGCGGCGGAACAGCATCCCCTCGCTAGCCAGGCGATCGAAAGTTGGCGTCTTGACGACCGGATCGCCGTAGACGCTGGCATGCGGCCAAGCCCAGTTGTCGGCCATCAAGATGAGTAGGTTCGGCCGCTCGGTCGGGCTCTCGGCGGCGAATGCGCTCGTCGCAACGAGCAACATCGAGATGACCAGTACAAGCCCAACGACCATGAAGCGACGCATACAAGAGTTCCCTAGGGT
>CAZZBK010000203.1:0-7471 GCA_964652155.1 uncultured Planctomycetaceae bacterium
CGACGATCAATGTCGCGGACGACACATGGTTGATTTCGGGGATCGCAGAAGCCGACCGCCCGACCGTGGGGATGTCTGTATATCTCACCGGGGCTGCCCCGACAGGCTTAGAGCTTGATCGCCGCTACATGCTGACAGTCGCCGCAAACGAAGAAGACGGAAGGCTTAGGTTTTGCCAACAGACAGGGGACCCCAACAACATTATGGGGATCACCGCTACCGGTAGCGGGACGATGACGTACACAACGCGGTCGTCCTTGGGCGGCGGCGGAACAAATAACTGGAACGGGGCTATTTGGACAGGCGCTCTTGACGGCGGACCTGATGTCGTCTTGGGGCAGAAGCTAGCGGATCCCGCATGGACTCGGCACGAGAAGGGGTGGCGCATGAGGCGGGGGTTGCTCCCGCTCGACCGCGACGTGACATACACGGACCTCGGCTCGGCTCCGATCTTGGCCCCGTCTGGGTACAGATACGGGCGCGCTATTGGTGACAGCACTGGAGATGGCGTCACTATCGGGCACATCAACCAGTATTTCCCATCTGCCATTGGTATGGCCGGTCCCAATACACATCGTCGCGCGAGGATCATCGCGAAAGAAATGTGGATGCGGACTTATTCGCTTTGGCACAACGATGAGGCGGACGGAAGCCGAGGAGGCGAGCGGTTTTCAACCGTTCCGGTAGTCACAAACGGACCCGACAATATCGGCGGGCAATACACCGGAATGCCGCCGTCGCGTCCTTCGTGGGAGGTTAGGCTTACAGCATACAACGGCGACGTAGGAACGTGGAGTGCGGAGGGGCCGTCGCCGATCACCGGTTCCTCAGACATGAGCCATGTATCCGACGCGCAGTTCTGGTCATATATGCTTTACGGGTCGTCGATCGACTTGCGAATGGCGCTACTCCAGGCGACCCATGCTGCCGGATGGAGCGACTCGGCGAGCTATTCCGAAGACGTTAGGTACATGAGCGCGGCGACAGCGAACTCAGGAGTCGGATCTCCGCATGTCACAGTGGACGGGACGACGTATTACAGATGTTTCGTTACTCCGGCATATGACGGTGGCGACCAGACTCGCGCTCGCGGGAAGGTATTGAAGACAATCGCGCTAGCATCCCTCTTGGTCGGTGACAGCCAAAGAGAGGGGCCGGTATTCCGAGACTGGGTCACGCGGATCGTTGCGCTGATGAATGTCGCCCTTGCGGACACCACGATTATGTGCGCGGCAGCTAAGCGCGCCGGACTCGTCGCAATGGCTGACGACCATCGCACTTATGTTGGTCGAGATGTCGGGTTTTGGGCGGCGGCGCACGGGACGCTTGGCGGCCAGATCGCCGCTTTCTCTGTCGGCGATACGAACTCTACGTTGATGACGTATCTCGAAGAGCACTGGCGCGATATGGCCAACGATCCGAGCGACGGCATCACTCGCGTTACACCAACTGGTGGTGTTGCCGCGGCGCTGAATGCCAATGTTTACATTAAGTGGGGATACTTCGGCTACCGGCTGTGGTCTTCTGGGACCGATTACGGAAGGTCCTTCTCCAACGCCCGTTCAGAGCATTGGAACTCCGATCTGCACCCATGCCGGGACTTAATGGGGTGGTTCGATGTCGTGCGGTTCGAGACGGATGGCAGCACGATTACGTCGCCGGGATTGACCAGCACGCAGCTTGATGAACTCGGCGTCGTTAATGGCGCTCGCGTGATGTTCAATCCGTATTCCCTGTTTCCTTATGGCTGGACGGCGTTTCGCTCCAATGGGTCTGCAACATCGACGACTGTAACGTGCCCAACTGGCGGCTTGGTCCCGAATGACTTCGCGGTAGACTTCGCCACGCTCGGAACGACGCATAAATGGTTGCTGTGGTGGAGCCCGACGGGTCCGCAGATCCGCCAGATTTCGTCTTCGGATGGGCCAACCAGAACAGTGACGATCTCCTCGGCCTGGACTGGAGCCAATCCAGCGAATAACGACGGCATCTTTGCGGGCGTTGATTCGAGCATGTGCCCTGATGGGTTCGGCCCGGCGATCCCGTTCTACGTGGTGAACCGCAGCGGCAACACATTCAAGGTGTCCAGCACGCTGGGCGGGGCTGCCCTAACGTGGAGCATTGGCGCATCTCAATCAATCGATGGCTGGTTCCAGCCCGGAGCAACGAAGCCAACGGCAACGACGGCGGGCTATACAACCTCGAATCTCGACTACAACGCTCACGGCACCATTCTTGCGGCAGTGGCTGCATCGTGGTTCGATAGAACCGCGCAAGCGGCAACGTCTCTATCGCGTTTTCGGGCCACATGCGAGAACTCCGGGCCGGTGACAGAGTCAAACATAACTTACAACAAGTATTACGCCAACTCGATCACAGCCGATCCAACGTTCTGAGGAAGCCATGACTAACGCCACGCCTTATCGACTGCTGGATGGCATCTTTAACTACGGCGAGATGTTCACGTACCCGAATCGTCTTGTCGGCGTCGGCGCGCATGTCGTGATGCACGCGCACGAGTTCGACCACATGATGATCACTTGGCCCGGAGTTGGGAACCCGCGCTATCTGCTAGAGGCGATCGTCGATGGGAAGTCAGTGACTCGCGAGCTTGGCCCGTGTGAGTGCGCTTACGTGAAAGCCGGCGTGCATCACAAGTTAACGATGATCGCAGGCGAAGAGGGCGGATTCATCTGCGTGTTCAGCAAGTACGGGCCGAACGGCGAACGTCGCGCTGACGTGCTGGCCTCATTCAAGGAGGATGTGTGATGCCCGCAATCCTTATGGTTCAGCGAACCGACAACGTGAAAGCAGATCGCATCGCAAACGCGAAGGCGTTCAAGGCCGGCATGGTGCTTTCCGTCTGCAAAACTGACGCCGAGTTCAGCCAGTGGGAGCGCGACAACTTGGACTTCTACTACGTAAGCGACGCCGAGCCACATGAGTTGGAGTACCTAACTGAGCATGAGCAGTACCGTGATAGCGAGATTGATCCGACCGCCGCAAAGCCTGCCCGCACCGTCAAGGTCGATTTTGCGAAAGTGATGAAAGAGCCTGGAGCGGGAAGCCGCGCTAAACAAGGCGGCGAGAAGGTCGACACGAAGGAAGTGACGTTCAAGGACGTGAAGAAATTCGAAACCCTCGCGCCGGAGTTGCCCGGCCTTGTCGTGGTGGGCTGATCGATGCCGACGCGCACCCTCAGATACGGCGGCGGAGGGTCTCCCGACCACACCACAACGGCGTCGTTTGTGTCGTGGGCTCAGGCTAACGATCCGTTTGCTGATGACCTCATTCTGAAGGTCGAGTGGGCGTCCTCGGCGAACGTCGTCACTGATGAGCTGAACTTCACCGGCGTCACGATGGGGACGAACCGCCTCATTATCGAGGCGCAGTCCGGGCAGTCGTGGCGAGATCATGCGAACGTGGCCACCAATGTCCGCGCGTATGATGCGTCGCTTGGTGCGTGCTGGGAGCGGTCTGGCGCCAACCAGAAGAATATCGTCGTCGACTCGTCCGTTCAGAACCTGACGATCCGCAATCTGCAATTCCGTGGCGCTCCTTCGAACTTCTACAGCGAGCTGATGAACGTCCGGGCAAGCGCGGACCTTGTCATCGAAAACAACATCTTCGAGTTGCGCGTGGCGGGCCAGCGCGGGGTGTACATTCGGCCTGACGGCGCGTCGACAATCGCGGTTAGAAACAATTTCTTCCACTGCACGGCGGCGGTCGGCTGGGCTCTCGTTTTCTCGCAGGCCGGTGTGTCGTCTACCCCAACAGTCGTAAACAATACCTTCGCGAACACCGGTTCAGCCGGGTCATCGATCGGCATCCGGTACGAGTCGGCCTATTTCACCGGCGCAACGCATCGGAACAACGCATTCGTTGGGTTCGCCACGGATGCGTCGTTTAACTCGATCTCGCACACCGCGAGGACCAACAACGCGACGAGCCTCTCGTCTGGCGCATCCGGACTTGGCGGCACTAGCAACCAATACGACGCGGTTGGGGCCGACGAGTTCGAAAGCTTCTCCGGCACGATCGATCTGCGGCTGAAGTCGACGAGCGCAAAGCTCAAAGACAACGGCACCAGCACGGACGCTCCGTCGACGGATAGCTCGGGTGCGTCGCGCAACGGAACGACGGACATCGGCGCGCATGAGTATCAATCTGGTGGCGGCGGTCTCGCAGCCAATCCCTTGTTCGGCGGCGGAGCCGCCTGTCACCCCATTCGAGGATTTGTGGCATGAGCATTCCCGATTACGCTCCTTCGACTGTCATTCGCGACAAGTTCAACACCTTCCGCCCGAGCACAGGCGCTCCGTACACGCTCGCTGGCACGCCAGCCTTGTCCGTCTACAAGGACAACTCGACGACGCAATCGACGACAGGCGTCACGTTGACGGTCGACTTCGACGGCATCGCCGGGCTGCATGACTGGGCGGTGGATACGAGCGCGGACGGCACATTCTACTCGGCCGGGTCGAGCTTCACCGTCATCTGCACGACGGGCACGGTCGACAGCGTCAGCTTTGTCGGCGCAATCGTCGGCCGTTTCACGCTCAATAAGCAGTCGGCGCTCAGGCCCACGACCGCTGGCCGCACGCTCGACGTGTCGGCAGGCGGCGAGGCGGGCATCGATTGGGCTAACGTCGGAGGCCCGACCACTACGGTCAGCCTGAGCAATACAACCGTTGGCAACTTAACCAACGCGCCTACGGCTGGAGACTTGACCGCGACGATGAAGGCTTCGGTCAATGCCGAAGTTCTCGACGTGCTCGTGACTGATACGTTCGGCGAAGCAAGTGGAGTGCCCACTTCTAACGCATCGTTGAAAGATAAGATCAGTTGGCTGACCACTCTTTCGCGAAACACCATTACCCAGACCAGCACGACCCAATCGCTGAAGAACGATGCCGGTTCCGGTACGGTGGCTACATCGACCATTAGCGACGATGGCACAACGTTCACCCGCGGTGAGTGGGCCTGATAGATGGCTATCGACACACGCGATGAGCGTGCGGCGTGCATCGCCATCGCGATGGGCCACGGCCGCGTATGGCCAAGCCCGGATGGGGCGATCGTAGCGGCAGATAGACAACACATAGATTGGTCATATCCTGGCATTGCTGCGACAGCGCCATCGGAAGAGGCCAGCGAAGGCATCCCGTTCTCGCCGACGTTCTCTCCGGTGCAGAGCATCACCGACCTCCTCATCCGCTGACGGGTATCGCCGATGCTGACGAAGCCACTCTTGAGCCAGCGCGAGCCGGCCCAGGATCAGGAGGTCATTGACCTTCAGATCGATCGCTGGGACCGCTCCGTCGCCGCTCACGGCTCGTGGCAGGAGAGCGCGAAGGTCTGCACAGATTTCGTCGAGGGCAACCAGTGGTCGGACGCTGATCGTGCAAAGCTGCTGGCGGAAAAGCGTCCGCCCGTCACCCTAAACAAGATCAACCCGCTGCGCCGCATGCTCGTCGGCTACTTCCGGCAGAACCGCTACGACATCAAGTACCTGCCCGGCGCCTACGGCAACGACGAAAGCGCGCGCGCCCTCACTCACGTCGCGAAGCAGGTCTCAGAGATCAATCAGACACCTTGGAACGAGGCCGAGGTGTTCAACGACGGCCTAGTCACGGCGCGCGGCTACTTCGACCTACGTTGTGATTACACGGACAACGTCTTCGGCGACATCAAGGAGTGCGTGCTCGACCCGTTCGCGGTCTACCCGGACCCGGAGGCCGACACCTACGACCCGGCCGGCTGGAACTTCGTGATGATCTCGCGCTGGTTGTCGTGGAACACGATCCAAGAGGTGTTTGGGAAAGGTGCAGCAACGCTCGTCGACACGCTGGGGCAGAACTCGACGCGATCTGGCATGGCGACGACGGGCAGCGCCGACGAGGAAGTCTCGCCCGAGCGCTGGTTCATGCTCGAGAGCTACATGAACGGCCACAACAGCCTCATGCGCCTGCCAAACCGCGTCGGCGGGCCCTACGACTTCATAGACAAGCAGCGCAAGCTCGTGCGCGTCATCGAGTGCCAGCATCGCGTCGTCAAGATGGTCAAGCAGTTCGTCGACCTGCAGACCGGAGACCGCAAGACGATCCCCGACACCTGGGACGCCGCCCGCATCCGCAAGACCGTCGAGTATTGGGCCTATCAGGGCATCCAGATTGACGTGGCGCCTGGCATCGAGAAGCGCATTCGGCACACCTATACCGCCGCCGACATCGTGCTCTATGACGACTGGTCCCTCGATCGCTCGTTCACCGTCATCCCGTACTTCGCCTATTTCCGCCGCGGCAAGACGCGCGGCTTCGTCGATGATCTGCTTGACCCGCAGCGCGAGATCAACAAGCGCCGCTCGGCCATCCTCCACATCCTCTCGACGCAGAGCAATTCGGGCTGGATATGGGAGGAGAACTCGCTCTCCGAGGAGATGGAGCAGCGCATCGAGGACGAGGGCGCGCGGCCAGGCCTGCACATCAAGCACAAGCAGGGCATGTCGCCACCCAAGCGCATCGAGCCGGCGGCGCCGCCTGCCAATGTTGAGCGCGCCGAGAAGGCGGCCGAGCTCGACCTCAAGGAGATCAGTGGCATCAACGACAGCGCGCTCGGCAATCTCGATCGCGTGCAGTCGGGCAGGGCGGTCATCGCGCGCCAGCGCCAAGCGATCGTCGGCGCCGAAGAGTATTTCGACAACTTTGCCCGCTCGCGCGAGTTCCGCGCGCGCCGCATCCTCGAGATGATCCAGACCTACTACACCGAGCAGCGCTTGGTGCGCGTGCGCGGCGACGGTCAGGGCGGCACCGAATACAACGACCTGATCATCAACCAGCTCACCCCGGAGGGCCGCGTCATCAACAACGTGGCGCTCGGCCGCTACACCGTGGCGATGGATGAGACGCCGATGGCGTCGACATTCGCCGATCAGGACTTCGACGACATCGCGACCATGCGCAAGGACATGGGCATCCCGATCCCCGACGACATCGTGGTTGAAGCCTCGAGCGTCGGGCGCAAGCGCGAGATCGTCGATCGCCTGCGCGCCCAGCAGGGCCTCCTTCCGAGCGGCGCGGCCCCGACAGCCCCAGGCGCCGCGCCGGCGGCTCCCGGCGTGCCGGCCTCGACGCCAGCCCTCACGCCGCCGCCCAACAACATCCCCGTCGCTCCGAACGTTCCGCAGAACCGAGGCATGTAGACCCATGAACATCACCGACGAACTGATCCCGCGGGCACTCAAGGATCAGATCGTCGGAGAGATCATGGCCGAGGAGTACGAGGGCCTCACCGACACGGCCTTCCACGTCACCATTCAGCTCGCCGACAAGACCTTCCGCGCCAAGGCCGAAGGCTCCGTCTTCGTGACGCGCGTGCACGGCATCGTGGCGCGCGAGGCGCTGTGGGCCGTCAACAGGGAGTTGGCGCGCGGCGGGACGTGGATCTTCGTGTGGTACTCGCCCATGCCGGG
>CAZZBK010000204.1:0-7468 GCA_964652155.1 uncultured Planctomycetaceae bacterium
CTTTTCCGGTTGGCTTGCCTTTTGATCTTGCCGACTTGGTCAGTTTCGGGGCAGTGGCAATCAATCCTAGGTCATGTGCCCAGCGAAGAATTGTAAGCACCACCCGCAGATAACTGGCAACGGTTGCTTCGCCACGTGCTATCGAGGTTTTGCCGTCCTTGCTCGTGGTCTCGGAGCGTACTTGCGACGCAAAAAAGGAAAGTTTCTCGTTGGTCAACTGAGACAACAACTGCGGATTCAATACTCGCTCGATTGCGGCAATAACGGTATCCGCCTTTTCTTGGGTGCGTTCGCCGACGGTCGGATAATACTCCGCATAAAGTCGCTCCTTGAACGCGGCCCACGTCAGCTTGTTGGCCGGTTGATGCTTGCCGCTCTCTAACTCAGCTTGCAGCACGCCAGCGGCCCGGGTCGCCTCTTTGCGAATCGTCGTTCCGGCCGTCTTGGTCATCATGCGATTGGTCATCGGGTCACGCCATCGCAGAACGAATGCGGCACGGTCAGGATACTTCACCACCTGAACACGGAATTCAGACTTGCTCATAACTCACCTCAAAAAGAGTGACGGGATAAACCGCCCGGTGAGCGTCGCACTACGGCCACACCCTGCGCGCAAGAGCACTCGCAGATTATGATGGGTGCAGCCGGGTTGCTCGCTTACTCGGGCAACTTGGTTAGGGCCGGTCGGGTGTTTGTAGCATCCTTCCGGCCCGACTTGTTTATCGTCCAGACCGGGGCGTGCTGTCAAGTTTTATCGCGAACGCATTAGCGGCCCACCATTGCGTTGCAGCGGTCAACGTCTCGGGAGTCCTGCACGGTGGTTTGCGTGCATCCTGAGCAATCCTAGAGCGTCGATTTCTTCTTCAGCCTCGGGAAACACTCGTCGACCATCGCGGAAACGTCGCGTCGATTCCCCTTTGCTGGCAGTTGGTACTTGGTCGAGCGGATGCGGAGATTGGGCCCAATCGTCACCCAGCCACCAGCACGGAAGCGCTTGAGTTGATCGTCGGACAGTTTTACGGCTTGCATAGTCATTGCTCCTATCGGATGGGGTTAGACTTGTTCGTAAACGTCACGCTCGGCACGCTTGACCACGGCGGTCAGCTTCGGCAATTCCTTCTCAAGTTGAGCGACACGCTTGCCAGCGGTGGCTTGCCGTTCGGTCGCGGCTTCAAGCTCGGCGGCGAGGCGTTTCTTGGCGTCGCCCTGAGCGTGGGCCAGGTCGATACGCAACGTGCCGATGGCAATGGCCAGATTGGTCAAGGTTTCGCGAAGTTCGGCAATTTCGCCGGTGCATTTGTCGCGAGCCCCTTCAGCTTGGGCCAATGCCATCAGCGAGTTGGTTGACGCTGTGGCACGCAGTTGACGCTTGGCTTCGAGAGCCCTGTCACGCAGTTGGGCAATCTGTTGGTCACGCAGTTGCAACTCAACGCGATCGTGCTCATACGTTTTCTTGATGCACTCAAAGTTGGCATTGAGCGTAGCAAATTGCTCGGTTACTTCTGCTCGCTCGGCTTCCAAACCAGCCAACGGTTCGGCTTGCTTGATCCATTGGCGACGGCTGCGTAGTCGCTCTACGGCGGTTTCGAGTTCGTCGAATGTCCGGCCCATGCGTTGCAAATCTTCGGCAGTTCGCACAGCGTCGAGGGGCAAGCCCCGATCGGCCAACGAAACGAGATTGGCGAACGCCTCAGCGTTTTGCTCGGCTTCCTTGATCTTGTTCGCGGCGAGTTGTTGCTTCAGTGCGGCGAGCGGTTCCTGTGTTGCGGATGTCATGGTCTGCGGTCTCCTTGGTAGGTGTAGCCCATGATTGGGCGATGCGTTCGCTGGCTTCGTTTGGCGACATACCAGACGCGATAAGCTGGCGAAACCAACGGTCAAAAAATGAGTTGGCGTATCTCATGCAGGCGGACTCCACTTTTGAAAAATGCTGCCCATCATGCCGATGATCTTGAGCGGCCGTGAGAAGGTTCGCGGAGCGGACTTTGCACCAAGCATGGCCAACGATAAGGCAGTTGCTCTATCCGCGTGACCATCAGCGTTGCGGGTCGATTCCAAGCGGTGGCCATAGCTCTTTTCGATGATCGACAAGCGGCCCAGGTCGCGGATTAACTCGGCATCGTCGTACAGGTCGAGGTTGCGGCTTCTGAATTGTTCCAGCAACGTCGAGGCGAGTTCGTTCAGCGTGCGGCCGACGAAGGGCGTCTCAACCATGCGAACATGCTCAACGATAAGTTGCTGTGCCATCAATGTGGCTTGGTATGGATCGTATAACGTGCTGTGCAAGCGAAAGCGTCGCGATGCTGCGAGCACACCAGCTTTGACGGCGTCGAGGTCAACTTGACCGCTCAGGCCCGGAGCCCACGATTGACACAAGGCGAGCCGTAAACGGTTGTCGTGTTGCTTGCCGATGACCACCAAGGCGGAATGATCGTTCTTAATGCCCAAATCCAAACCACCGACGAAAGTGAACCCCCGCTCGCAACCTTCCATCGGCCCGGGTTGAGTGACACAAGCGGCGATATCGTCACTGTCGAGGGCATCGCCCGTGCCCGACGACCACTCACCCCAGAACAGTCGGCGAAAGCGTGCTCGGCTGTTGCGTTGCTCAGCTTCGGCAATGTGCCGAACATCAAGCCAAGGCGCGGGTTGGCTGTAAATGTGGGTCGACCAGTCGGGCGAGTTGGTCGAGATATCACGCCACTTGCGTTGCCACGTCCCCAAGTGCCCGGAATTCGTCGCCACTATCACAACACCACTGGGGACTTTGGCGGCGTTGTCCAGCATCGTTTCGGCAAACTCTTGCTTCTGAACGTGGCTTAGCTCGTTGAGCACAACCACGTCGGGCCGAGAACCGTGGGAGCCAGCAGCATCGGCCGCAATAATGTCGGCGGCAGCTCCAGTTGCTCGACACTCGATACGCCAATTGCCAATCTTGACTCGATCAGCGAGCCAGCTATTGAGCCGCAAAACATCCCCTGCGGCCTTCCTCATCTCGGCGGCTTGGTCGGCATCTGCTGCACCAACTTGGATCGTCAACGGTCGGCGGCTGAACGCGATGAGCCACAGCAACAACGTCGCCAAATCTGAATCCTTGCTCGCGCCTTTTGTCGCCTCGATCCAATGCCGTTGAATCGCTGGCTTGCGACCGTGGGCTACGTCGACCAATGCCGGGATCAGTTGCTTAAATCGCTCACGTTGAAAGGCTGCCATCGCCTCGGCAAATCGAATGCCACGGCCGTTGATCGGCACGACCAGTTCATTCAAGAATGCCATTGGATCGTTGGCCATTGCTCGCAACCGGGAAGCGTTCATTGCTGTTGCCCTTCCTGAGCGTCCACGTGGCCCGCTGTTGCGTCTGGCGTGTTGGGCGTCGTCGTGGCCTCGGCGGCTAGTGCAACGTCCCACGCACAGCCAGCGGCGGCGGATGGTTTAAGCCCCAGCTTCTCAAGGGCTCGGTCTCGGCGGTCGCTCGCTTCGCACACCTCTTTTGAGAATCGCAACTTCAGATCGTCGTCGAGGTCGTCGCCACGTTGACGGAGCCAGCGTTGAACGAGTTGGGCGTGTCGCTCGTGTCGGCAAACGGATTGCAGCAAACACGCTTCGGCGATACCTACCTCGACTCCACGCCGCTCTAGTTCGCTGGCCAGAACGTCGCGTAGGCGGTCAATCTGCCGTTTGATCCATTTCGAGTCGCCGATAGCGCCCAGCGTGAGCAGTCTACGGCGGCCCGGCTTGAGGCTTGCCGCGTTGGTGCTCGCCGGTCTTGAGAGGGTGTTTTCGGTCATGTTTGGTAACACTCTTGGGTAACACGTCGCGTAAGTCGTTATGTCGCCTAGCTCGGTCGTCGGATACTTAATCCGTTGCGGCGTTCAATCGCTGATCGTGAGCAGCACGCTCGGGGGGATTCTTGGGGCTCGGAATCCTCGACAGCCTGCCGCGTAGGACACATAGGACGGTATTTTCCTATTGTTATCCCTTCACCACTCTTTATTTTCTGAGTACTCGGGAATAGAAAAAAAGCGTCCTAAGCGTCCTAAAGGTCAATTGAATGTTGAATGCAGACGTTGCCGGTCGGTAATGTCGTAGCGAACCGTCTCGGACAAATCGGCTTGGTCTCCGGTCCAGACAAAACCACGCCCGTAACTGCGGCATGGGTTGGGAGCGAGTTGCGTCAGCTTGCCCTCATCGTGTTTTTGTGTGAGCAAACGACTGGCCCCGGTGACGCTGTGCCGTTCGCCTGTGGCCTGCTTGAACCACTCGGCAGCAACTCCGGTAGGAATGTGAACGCGATCGACGTCGGCGTCATAATTCAACGCCTCAAGACGTTGTCGGAAGTAGTCTTCAACAATCTGGCTTTCGTCGAGTTCAACGTCAGCCAACTGTTGCCTCTCGGCAATGCTGGCTTGCAGGGCGGCGGGATCATTCAGCCGGGCGAGCACAGCTTGTTCCCAGAGGGCCCACCGGCTGAACCGTGCCAGGGGAGCCGCACGGGCCGACAGCAGCGAAACGATATCGCCAACAACGCCTTGGGCATTCACGTCGATGTACTCCGAAACCTCTGTCTCCCAAGTGCCTGACCGCTGCGGCGGAGCCAGCTTGACAATGACACAACGTTGGGCAATGTCCGTCGAGAGGCTCGCTCCGTTGATCGTGATAAACCAGGTGAGCGTGTTGGGGCGTGAGGCTTCGCCGACATACAGCCGCTTGCCGCTGATATTCGGAGCGGTCATCAAGGCTTCGAGTTCCGCCCATGAGAATCGCAAGGTCTTGACGTTGTCGAGCAACGCGACGCGAGCGCTCAAGCCATCGGGGCTCAAAAGTCGCTGCTTGATCTGGCCACCGTCCTCGTTCGTCGAGAAGTCCAGCAGTCCGCCAGCAATGCGGCCGACCATCTCGACCAATTTTGACTTGCCAGCCCCACGACCGGCGTCAGCGGTGACGATAAAACCCGGCCGTGAGCCACCACGACCACCCCAGAACGGCGTCACGAATGCGGCTTTGATGAGTTCGCGGTCAACGTTCGTCGCAGGGCAAAAGAAGTCGAGCAACCGATTCAACCGACTGCCGTCACAATGCCGTACAGATGGGTGAGCGTAAAAATGTGTTGCGAGCGGTGGAACGTGCGGCAGCAACTCGACCGCGTCATACGCTTTGGCAACACGCCGTAGCTCGGCGAACAATTCATCTTTCGTTGTGTAACCCTCGCCTCGTTTCCAATCGACAACGCCTGTCTGACTACCGAGCCATCCGAACAGAGCGGCGGCCGATGAAATCCAATCAACACGCTCTTGGCTGTAGGCAAACAGAGCCGAGCCTACACGACACGGCCAGCCATTTGTCGCGTCCGTCACGTTACGGATTATGTCGACCATCGGCAACGGAACGCTTGTTGCCTTGCCGTTTGGTTGTTCGATCGTCGTGGCGTTAGAGAGTTGTTCAAGCACGAGCCCGGCCTCGCAGCTTGGAAAGTTCATTGCGTGCGAAACGACCGTGGCGTCGGACAACTTCTATCGTTGCCATGCGAATTTTATTAATGCCCAACACCTCGGCGGCGGCAGCTTCGCGTGCGGCGGTGTTGTTGCAAATCACGCTCGGCAAGCTGGCGGCGAGCCGTTCAAGCTCCACGCTGGCTGTGATGTCATATTCGATCGTTTGCGGATCGTTGAAACACGGTCGCTTCTGAGTTGTCCGCAACTCGCGATGCAGGTCCTCCATGAAGCCAGCTTCTTCAATGGCGTGCATATCGCGCATAAGGCCGACAAGTTCGCTATGGGCCAGATTAGGCGAACCGATCGTTACAGCCGGGTAGGAGTATTTATTCGAGTACATCGTTAAACCACCTTGCCGCAGGTTTCGATGTACTTCAACAAGTCGCTGCCAAGCACGAACGAACGGCGGCCGATGCGGCGTACAATAAGCCCTTTTCGGCGAGCGGTTCGCAGAGCGGCAACGCCAAGGCCGTAGTCTTTTTTCAGACTTTCCAGCGGATACGCGGCTGGGGCGAGAATCGCGGCCGCCCAGGCGTCGAGTGAGGCTTTCATCGTTTCACCTTTGAGAATTGGTTTCGATCCAACTCTCAAAAGGCTACGAAACAAACTGCGTGGGGAGATTGTGGGGTTTTAATTACCCCGTTTTTTCTTGATCGTACTACGCTTTCGCCGTGCTTTGTCGCCGTGATAATCTCGCCACGCATCATGGCAGATATCTTTATCTACCAGGTCATTGTCAGACTTTCTCTCGGGCTGTTCGTTCCACAATTTTGCAATCTCTTTATAGATCAGCCCCTCTGTTTTTTTATCGTTCACAAAGTCAGCGAGCGGCTTACGCTTCGGCCTTCGTCCTGAAGGTGATTTCTTCGGTTTCTGTTCGCCAGCCAGTCTACGGAGCCTGTCAAATAAATGTTTCCATTCCTTCTCGTGACGCTCGACAGTCTTAACCGTGTTCTCGGTCCACTTCTCCGCGCTCCACTTTGCTTTTGTTGCTTGAGAATGTAGTACCCCGATCGATTCGTCGATGGAATCTTCAGCTCGTGGAATCATCACGAAAGGCTCCTGACCAAGGAACATGCCCAGCGACCACAAACGCAAATTTCCAAACCATCCGAAGTCGTGAAACTCGCTCAACGCACCAGCGAGCGATTCAAACCGCACGCGAGCAGATCGAAGGGTTTTGAATTTACCAATCGAGTTGGCCTTGATCGGCCTCACGTCATAAGGCAACGTTGCCAGCATCGTGTTCAACTTGCTGACCACGATTGCATGGCCACACGACCACGCCTCTTGCAAAGCATCGACTTTGCCCATGATGGCACCTGTTGGTTGTGCCGAGTGCCAGCCGTCGCCGTGAACAGGTGCGAACACGACGACGACCGGCTAGCGGTAGCTACTCCGCAACTCAGCGATGTTACTGTGCGTGTTACCTTTTCAACCGCTAAGCCCTGTTTGCCGAGCGGCCATGACAATCGGAATATCGCACAGGTGAGGCTTTTCGGTCCCAATAAAAATTCTATTCGGAGGCAATAGGCGGTCTACGGAACCGAAGGTTAGAGGTTCGAGCCCTCTGGGGTGTACTTCACTTTTCGTCCCGGGAATCACGCAATTAGCCGTGTTTTCTCGGGGTTTTCTGTTGGTGCTCAACTCGCCCTCCCCTTGCTCCGTGAGTGCATCAGAGTGCATGCCGGCGCTCGAAAATGAGTGCTCTCGCGCCAAGCAAAACGCCAAGACAGAATCGGGCTCAGCGCGGCCGTCGGTTCCAGTCGCTCGGGCTTGCTGAAAATCGTCCGCCGACAAATTGGGCAACATCGCCAAAGCCTCTGACTGATCGGCCAAGTCGACATGTGTGTACCGCCCCAGGGTCAGCCGCACGTCACTGTGCCGCGCCAAACGCTGCGCCGTGGCCGGATGATGATGGCGTCACGTTCTATTACCGGGGCATTCCTCGCACGGGTACGGACGGTTTAAGGCCC
>CAZZBK010000205.1:0-7356 GCA_964652155.1 uncultured Planctomycetaceae bacterium
GCCATCCATGCAGCACTAGCCCACAATCTCCTTCACGACCCGGCCTTTCACGTCGGTCAGCCGGAAGTCGCGGCCCCCGTGGCGATACGTGAGCCGTTCGTGATCGAGTCCCAACAGGTGCAACATGGTCGCGTGCAGGTCGTGCGTGTGAATCTTACCGCTGATCGCTTCGTAGCCATATTCGTCGGTCGCGCCATGCACCGTGCCGCGCTTCACGCCGCCGCCGGCCAGCCACATCGAATAACCTTTGTTGTTGTGCCCGCGACCATCTTGAGTCGGGTCATCCGGCGTGCGGCCAAACTCTCCGCCCCACACAACCAGTGTCTCGTCGAGCAACCCGCGTCGTTCCAGGTCGCTGAGCAACCCGGCGACGGGTCGATCGATCGCCTGACAGTTCTTGGGCATCAGCGTGCTAAGAAAGCCGTGATGATCCCAATCGGTGTGGGTCACCTCGATGAATCGGACCCCTGCCTCGGCAAACCGCCGCGCCAACAAACACTGTCGTCCGAAGGTGTCGCTCGCCGGTTGATCGATCCCGTACAGGGCGAGCGTTTCTTTCGATTCGCCCGAGAGGTCCATGACCTTGGGCAACTCGTTCTGCATCCGAAACGCGAGTTCATAGGACTCGATGACGCCGTCGATGCGCGCGTCGTTCAACTGCGCGGCCGCGTGGCGATTCAGGCTCTGCAACAGATCGAGTTGTTCGCGCTGCGCTGCGGCCGTCAGGCGTGGTTGCGACAGATTGCCGATCGTCGGATTGCGGCTGGGTCGTTGGGCGTCGCCCAGCAGCGAGGCCGAGTACGCAGCCGGCAAAAATGCGCTCGAGTAGTACCGTAATCCGCCCAGGGCCGTGAGCGGATTGATCGAGATGAACCCGGGCAGGCTTTCGTTTTCGGTCCCCAAGCCATACACGACCCACGAGCCCATCGAAGGGCGAATGAACTGAAAACTACCCGTGTGCATTTGCTCCAAGGCCTGCGGATGATTTTCGTTGTCGGTGTGCATGCCGCGCAGCACGCACAGTTTGTCGGCGTGCTTGGCGGTCTCGGCGAGCAACTCGACCACTTCCAGTCCGCTCTCGCCGTGGCGGTTGAACTTCCACCGCGAGCCGAGCAGGTTGAAGTTTTTGGTTCGGCCGGGCTTGCCGGTGTCGGCCGTGAGTTGCGGCTTGGGGTCAAAGGTCTCGATGTGCGACGGTCCGCCACGCATGCACAGAAAGATGACCCGCTTGGCTTTCGCCGCGAAGTGCGGTTGCTTCGGGCTCAACGGCCCGGTCGTGTCTTTCTCGGCCGCAGCCGTCGCCAAGGCCGAAAAGGCCAGGTAGCCGAAACCAGCCGAGGCGCGGCGAAGGAACGCCCTGCGGGAAGGCAAGGAAGGATGAGGGATGAGGGATGAAGGATGAAGTACGGAAAGTTGGTTGTTCATGGTCGAATCTTATTTGGTTTTCATGCGTTTGACGCAGGTCGTGACAATCGCAATCAGTTCATTGCATTCTTGAACGATCTCGCACATGCGGTTTGGCCTAACAATTTCAGCTCCCACAAGCAACTCGAACCAATACTGGGTTTCTTCCAACTCCTGGAGAGCACTTTCCCATTTACTGATGTTTTCAGCTTTAGACCGGCTCCGAATTCCTTCGCGCACTTGCGCTCCAACCGAAGTACCAGATCGCAGGACTTGCTTTCCCAACGTCTGAGCCACGATCGTTTTGGGCAATGATGAATATAACCGTATCACGCGCAGGGCAAATTCTCGTGTCCTCGTCTTGAGGTCGACCACTCCCTCTTGACCTCGATTCATTATGACTCCCCTTTCATCCTTCATCCTTTAGCCTTCATCCTTTCTTATTTTAGGTACCTAAATTCCGCGCTCGCAAAAATCGCCTGGCAAAAACTTGCCCAACGCGCGAGACGCAATACGTCGGATGAAGGAGCCGTTTTCGACTTGGGATCCACTTGAAGGGTTTCGGGCTTGGATAAGTAGCGTTGCGCGACGTCGACCTCGGCCAACGTCGGAGCACGCGCGAAGGCGAGCCGATACAGGCGGTCGATCCGACCCGCGTCGTCGAGCGCCGCGTCTTGCAATACCCGAGTGGCCGCGTGTCGAGCCTGCTCGATCACCCAGGCGTTGTTCATCATGAACAGGCTCTGCGCCGGCACCGTGCTCTCGTCGCGCTGCGCGACAGGCCGGTCGGGCGCGGCAAAGTCGAACAACTGGAACGTCTCGTTCAGCACGCCACGCACCACCGGCAGATACACGCTCCGCTGCGCGTGCTCGAGCTTGTCGGGCGTAAACACCGGCTGAAACGTGCGGTTTTCCTCCTCGCGATGCGGATGCAACCGTGACAAAAACGGCTGCTCTGGCGGCGAGACGTCGAGCTGACCGCTGACGCTCATGATCGCATCGCGAAGCGCCTCGGCCTCGAGTCGTCGCGGCTTGAAATGCCACAGATACACGTTGTCGGGATCGGCTTGCATGTTCGCCGCGGTCAGCTGTGCCGAGTCTCCTTGCACGGCTTGTCGATAGGCGCGGCTCAGAACAATGGCGCGGATCAACCGTTTGGTCGACCAGCCGTCGTTCATCCATCGTGACGCCAGATGGTCGAGCAATTCGCCATGCGAGGGGCGCGCGCCATTGACGCCAAAGTCGTCGGGCGTCGTGACGAGACCACGTCCCAGCAGGTGTTGCCAGACCCGATTGACCCACACCCGCGCCGTGAGCGGGTTGCGGCGATCGGTCAGCCACGCGGCAAGTTGCAAGCGACCGCTGCTTGTGTGGTCGATCTTCTCTTGCGGCAGCGCAATCACTTGCAACACGCCGCGCGGCACCGAGTCTCCCAGGTTCAACGTGTCGCCGCGAACATGAATGCGGCAGTCTTCAACGGCCGTGCGGTCACGCGCCCCCATCGCCCACGCGGGCTGCGGCGGAGGTTGATCGAGCGCCTCGTTCAACACGCGATCGTGTTCCTTGATCTTGAGATCCCAATCCTTGACCTCTTGCTCCAGGCGGGCAATGTCCTGCGTCAGCTTCGCTTGGTCGGCCCCCTCCTTGAGCAACTGCTGTTTGGCGTCGGCCACGCGACGCACGATCCGGTAACGATCCGAACGGGCCGTGTTGCGTTTGAGCGTCAGCTCATGCAGCCGAGCGTGATATTCACGACCGGCTGGGGCGAGGGCCTCGGCGTCGGCGCCCAGCGCGTGCCACGTGCTGTGCGAATGGGACGTGGCCTTGATGCCCGTTGGTCCATAGCCGTGGAGCGTCTCGGTGCTGCGTAATATGCCCGCCAGGGCATAATAGTCGGCCGTGGGAATGGGATCGAATTTGTGGTCATGACACCGCGCGCAACCCACGCTCAGGCCGAGCACCGTGCGCCCGATGAGTTCGATCTGCTCGTCGACCACGTCCATGCGGAACACGTCGGGCTTTTGTTCCTCGAAGGCTTTGGCCCCGAGCGCCAAGAAACCCGTGGCGACAAGTCGAGCGTCGCGCTCGGCACGATCGGCCCCGCCCAGCAAGTCGCCGGCAATTTGGTCGCGCACGAACGCATCATACGGCTGATCGCGATTGAAGGCCGCGATGACCCAATCGCGATAGCGCCAGGCATGATAAAAGAACACGTTGCGGTCTCGCCCGTTACTCTCGGCGAACCGCGCGCTGTCGAGCCAGTGGCGTCCCCAACGCTCGCCAAAGTGGCGTGACTCGAGCAGCTCGTCGACCCGTGCTGAAAAAGCGGAAAGCTGAAAGCTGAGAGCGGACGGATTTGGATCCGGTTTTCCGCTTTCCACTTTCCGCTTTGGTTCCTCGGCCTGGCAGGCGCGCACAAACGCCTCGACCGCCTCCGGCTGCGGCGGCAATCCGATCAGATCGAAATACACGCGGCGGATGAGTTCCTCGGGCCGAGCGTCGACCGTCGGTCGCAAGTTGTGCGCTTCCAGCTTGGCGAGCACGAAGCGATCGATATCGTCGGCGGGCCAGTCACGCTGCCGGACCTCGGGCACTCGCGGCGACTCGGGAGGAACGAGCGACCAGAACTTGCGCCCCTCGTCCAGGCTCAGCCCCTTTTTGACCGCGACCGCCTTGCCCTGGCGCGGGTCGAAGGCCCCGTCGCGAATCCATTGCTCGAAATCGGCAATGATCGCGGCGGACAATTGCTCGTCCGGGGGCATCGCCGGCGCGTCGTCTGCGTGCCGTAGGGCCTGAAGCAGCAGGCTCTTGTCGGGCTGGCCGGGCACAACGGCCGCCCCGCTCTCGCCTCCGGTCGACCAGCCCGCGCGGGTATCGAGTGCCAAGCCGGCCTTGAGCTTGTTCTGTTCGGCGGCCTCGGCCGAGTGGCAGGCGTAACAGTGCTTGATGAGCACCGGACGGATTTTCTGCTCGAAGAAGTCGGCCTCCCCCGCATCGAGCGTTGCCGAATTCACCAGCAGCGCGAGCAACGTCGTCGCGGCACAGAAACGAGACCAGCGGGAAACGCGATGGAGCATGATGCTATTTTCAGACGGGAGTCGTAAATCGATCACGGAACGTTTATCTTAACTCAGCGGTCGCCCAGCCACAATTTGAGCGGTGCTCAGGGGACCGGGTCCCGACGTATTTCACACCGGCAGATCATCACCATGCTGCGGTTGGCAATTGTGAACTTGGCCAGTCAAGCGGCGGCGCTCCAGCGGATCGCGCCTCGACTGCGCGGCGGCAGCATCACGGCCGTGGTCGAGTCCTCGGCTCAGCTCGCTCAGCGCGTGGCCCAAGAGCTTGGCGCGACGGTCTCGGCCACCTCACCCTCTGCGCTGCTCGAGCAACACGCGGGGGCCTTTGATGCCTGGGTCGCCGCGACCCCGTATGGCTGGTTGATCGCGGCGCGCGACAACCGACCGATCGAACTCGACTGGCCCCGGTGGAACCAAAACCACGCCGCCTGGATGTGGGGACACCGCTTCACGTACTTGCCCAGCGTGCAGACCATCCGCGAGCAATTGCAGTCGAAAAAGCTCGGCGAGCCGGGATTGATTCGTATCCATCACTGGCTCAACGACCCCGCGCTAACTGCCTGGCAGCTGGCGGCACAGCAGCTCGAAGTCGCCTGCTCGCTGGTCGACCAACCGCCGACGGTCCTGTTTGCCCAAACGCGCGTGGGTACGGAAAAACACTCGTCGACCGCCGCTTACGTGCAACTCCACCTGGGCTTTGCCGACGATCGGATGGCGATCATCGATTGCAATAGCGGCCTGCCGCAGGGGGACGACTATTACGCATTGAGCGTGATCGCCTCGACAGGCGCGGCGTATGCCGATGACCATCACGACATGCAACTCGTGTTCGGCGGCGGTCATCCGCAGGCTCGACGCACCGCGCAAGGCGACCGTGAACGGCTCGCCACGCTGCAAGAGTTCATCGACGCGCTCTCGACACCCCGCTCGCCAAGGTGCGGACAGTCGCAGTGGCAACAGGTGCAACGGTTGATCGGCGCGGCCGAGCGGTCGCTTTCGACCGGTCAGAGTGTGTCACTCGCGGAGATCAACCCATCATGAGCAGCGAACCCAAACGCTATCGATGTGCCGTGCTCAGCGTGGTCAAGCACGCGTATGTGCCGCAGGGGGTCGCTGCCCATCCGCAGTTCGAGTTGGTCGTGGTGGCCGACGATCCGCAGCAGCCCGACTGGGTGCACGAGCGTAACCAGGCGTTCGCCGATCAGTATCGCATCCCCTATATTCGCGACGTGCGACGCGCTCTGACCGAGTTCAACGTGCAGGTGGCGGTCGTCAGCCCGCAGGCCGAGCGGCATTGCGATTTGAGCATTCGGGCCATCGAGCAGGGCAAGCATGTGATTCAGGACAAGCCCATGTCGAGCGCGCTCGCCGAGTGCGACCGGCTTGTCAAAGTGATCGAACGACACAAAGTCAAGTTCCTGATGTGGAACCGGAACTTTTTGCCCGCCGTGATCCAGGCTCGCGAACTGCTCGCCGAGGGGGCCATCGGCAAGCCCTACGCCGTGCATGTTGACTTTTACTTTGCCAAAGATGCCGGCCCACCCAAAACAACGAAAAAGGCAGCCGAACAGCCGATGGATTGGCAGTGCCATCAGATCGCCGCTCATGCCGACGGCAGCGATGGCGGGCTGGGACAAAAGCCCCTGGGCGAATTGCAAATCGAGGGTATCTATCCGCTGGCTTACATACGCTCGCTGATCGGCGGGAACGTGCGGCGAGTGTTTGCGCGCACGGCACGCCACTTTCATCAGCTCAACGTCGACAACGACATCGACGACCTGGGTACGGTCTCGCTCGAAATGGACAATGGCGTGCTGGGGACCCTGTGCATTGGCCGGATCGGCAAGGCAAGCCACCCTGACATTGGCGAGATCAAGCTGCACGTGCTCGGCGAGCGCGGCGCGCTAGTCATCAGCGAAGCGCGACCCGAGGCGGCCGTCTATTATCGCGGACAGCCACCGGCCGAGTTCCGACACCGTCGCCTGGCGATCGACAACGACTACGAACAGGTCGAGAACTTTCGCCGGGCCATCGAGACCGACGGCTCGACGATCCTCGACGCGCAGGCCAGCCGCGCGATTTGCGCCACGGTCGAGGCCGCGCTCGCGTCGGCCTGTAGCGGCCGCCGCGTGGATGTCTCGTAACGGATCATGATCCATCAACCGCTTTATTCTCCATAAGGACTCGCAGCATGCCCACCGGTCAAGAAATTCGTCGCGCTTTGCACGAGGGTCGCAACGTGTTCGCCACGGCTGCCATTGCCCCGTCAACTTTTTGGCCGCAGGCGGTCAAGCAATCGGGGGTCGACTTTGTGTTCATCGATAGCGAGCACATTCCGCTCGACCGCGCGACGCTCTCCTGGATGTGTCGCACGTATGCCGCGATGGGCTTGCCTCCGGTGGTCCGCATTCCGTGCAATGACTTGTACGAAGCCGTCAAGGTGCTCGACGGCGGGGCGAGTGGCGTGATTGGCCCGTACCTCGAAACGGTCGAGCAAGCCCGGGCCATCACCGGAGCCGCCCGCTGGCGTCCGCTCAAGGGAGATCGTCTGGAGCAGGCGCTCGATAACACCAGCGTGCTCGAGCCGGAACTGAAAAAATACCTTGAAGACCGTAACGCCGACGTGATCTGCATTGCCAACATCGAGAGCGTCGCG
Source organism: uncultured Planctomycetaceae bacterium (assembly GCA_964652155.1). Classification (GTDB taxonomy): domain Bacteria; phylum Planctomycetota; class Planctomycetia; order Pirellulales; family PNKZ01; genus CAZZBK01. The sequence goes on from CAZZBK010000205.1 coordinate 7,141, forward strand.
GCGATCAACAACCTCGACAAGATTTGTAGCGTCGCCGGACTCGACGCCGTGCTGATCGGCCCGCACGACCTGTCGTGCAGCTTGGGCATTCCCGAGCAGTACACGCATCCGAAGTTCGACGAGGCGGTGCGGAGCATCTTTCGCATCGCGCGAGCGCATCACGTGGGGGCCGGCATCCACTTCTGGGAAAGCATCGATCGCGAGGTCGAGTGGGCG
>CAZZBK010000206.1:0-7346 GCA_964652155.1 uncultured Planctomycetaceae bacterium
TCAAGATCAGCGAGCGGACGAACCTCGTGCAGGCGCAGAAGTTCCGCGAGGCGCTCGAGAAGGCGATGCTCGGCTACACGAACAAGCAGATCACCACAGCCGAGATGATCGCCAAGCTGCTGGAGCTGGCGAAGTGGGTCCGGGAGGCCAAGCAGCACGGGCAGGACCTGGGGCTGAGCACGGAGGAAGTCGCATTTTACGACGCACTGGCGGAGAACGGATCGGCGAAAGAAGTGATGCAGTCCGACCAGCTTCGCTTGATGGCTCGTGAGTTGGCCGAGATGGTCAAGAAGATGCCCAAGCTCGATTGGACGCAGCGGGAATCAGTACGGGCGGACCTGCGCCGTAAGGTGCGGAGGTTGCTCGCAATGTACGGATATCCGCCTGACCTGTCGGAAGACGCGACGCAGCTTGTGCTCAAGCAGGCGGAACTGTCGACGGAGGCGGGGGAGTAACACTGCTTTGCAGGAGGATGAGATCGACTCGGCCGCGACGCATCGCGATCTGATCGGTATCGAAGAGGAGATCCAGAAGGTAACCGCCGAGCACAACGAATTGCTGAAACAACTCGGCTTATTTCCTTTGCCGTCGTCCGACCCCAATTTGTCGAGAGCGTAGAAGGAGTCGATGCGGAGCGATTTGTTGGGAGTGATGCGTCCCGAAGTCGCGCCGCTCAAGAGATCGCCGACGACCTACAAACCACGCTAGAGTAATTCAGCGCGATAGCGAACGCAATTCGGAAGTGACACGATGAAAAAGAAAGCCCGAAAGCCACCAGAGTGGCTCATCAACATTGCAATGACCGTCAATGACCTAGTGTGTGACAAGGTGATACGCCAGAAGTTCGAGCAAATGACCAAGGCATGGGCGAAAAGTCGCCAAAAGCTTTGGGGCAAAGCTGCCAAGAATGTCTCAAAAATGCGTAACGAAATTCCAGAGAATGGAGACTATCCGAGTGAAGAAGAACGGCATGTTCAGATTGACCTCCATGAACACCCGAAAGTTTTTGGCCCACCGCCATTGTGTCTTGGTAACCCACTGACTATTGAAGCGAAGTACGCAGCCCTTGCGGCTATTTTCAATCGGCTGATTAAGCACGTGTCAGAGCGAAGCGGCGAAAGCCAGTTGCCTATCGCACCTTGGAATATAAACCGCATTTGGGATAAGAACTTGCCACAGATGAAACACATCATGAGTTTCGCAGTTTTAGAATCCAGTGTTACGAAGCTCAAACCAAAGCACTCAAAACTGATTAGCTCGTTCGTGGCAGAGATCGCCTCACAAGTCACTCCGCATTCAGAATCACTACCGGGACGCAAAAAAAGCGATCAAACCGGTGAAATATTGGCGACAGGCAGAAAGAAATCCAAGTTAGTCACGCAACGCGCCGAATTCGCTCATCAGCACCGGCACAAAGATGAGCCTTTGGCGTACTCCGCAATCTACGAAAAGTATCGCAAGAAATACCCGAAAGATAGCGGTGCCAGTCGCGATACAATTCGACTCGCTTACGGCCGCCGAGACACCGGCAGCACCGACAAATGAGACGAGATTCATTTTGTCTCATTTTGTCTCATTCCTCTGTCGGTGATATAAGTCGTTTGTCTGTTAACGACTTGCATTGCCGCTTGCAACTCCAATTCACGAAATATTTTTGTCTCTGAATACTCGCACCCACGGCAGCAAATGAGCCTGCCGGGTTAAGGAGTATTCATCATGAATGCCGTAAGTCCGTCGGCCTCTGAGTTGGTATCCCTCAAAGCCTGCGGGGCGGAGGGAACAAGGCAAGACAACCAAGACCAACTATTGGATTGTCTTGCAAGGCGAGATTTCCCAGCGCTAGGAAATTTAGCACTCTTACTCAACGTCCAGGCGGTCGCGTCGCTCTGCGATTGCTCGCCACGTCACATCTACCGACTCGCCGACTCAGGCCGCATGCCTGCTTCCAGAAAGCTGGGAGGGCTGGTTCGTTGGAGCCGTGCCGAGATTGAAACGTGGATCGCCGGCGGCTGCAAACCCGTTCGCACTGTCAAAGTGAAAGGGGTGTAGCGTGATCGCCTCCGATTCATTTGCCACCATGTCCATCTGGGCACTTGTCGATCGTGCTGCCGTCGAGAATTGGCTCGCCGTTCACTCTGATCCTGAAGAGCGAAGTGTCCCGCAATCAAATGTGTTTTCAACGAATTGCAGCCCCATTAACAAAACGAGCCCGGCGGGTATGACCACCGGGCCCGAAAGTACCATCAATCTGAAAGGATTCTATCATGGCTCGTAAATCACTCAAAGACATTCTCGGTGGTTCCGACAGCGACGACTTCCGAAACCATTGGAATAACACGGAAGCAGCAGGCGACTTTTGTCCGCTGCCATCAGGAGTATACGAAGCGAGGATCGTTTCGGGAGAACTCGAAAAGAGTCGCAACAAAGCGACTCCCTCCTACAAATTGGAGTTTATAGTCGTTGCAGGGGAATACGTTGGTCGCAAATTCTGGCATGACATCTGGTTGACTAAGGCTGCGTCGGCAATGGCCAAACGCGACCTTGGCAAATTGATGATAACCGACTTGGGGCAACTCGAAATGCCAGTGCCGCCGGGCATCGTGTGTCGGGTCAAGCTCGCATTGCACCACGAAGATAACGGCACCGAGCATAATAAGGTGCGGTCATTCGATGTTATCCGCATCGAACCGCCCGAGGCCGACCCGTTCGCACCTGCCAACGGATCCGAAGGAGGTGTGGCGTCATGAAAACACACCCCTACGGTTTCCGAATCGTGGGGGCGATGCACGAGGCGCGGCGGCTCATTGATTGGGCCGTCGCGTTCTCGGCGCACGCCGCTTGCGACCCCATAGCAAAGCTCGAAACCGAATGTTATTTATCGGCCTTCACATACGATGACCAATTTCTTGAACGGGTCGATGCCTACAAGAGAGTACATGTGAAGGATTACCCTGGACCGTGTTGGGCGACCTGGCTTTGGTTCGATATTGACTACGCCGACGACTTAGCACGCGCCACCGTCGAAGCTCGACGACTCGCTACGACCCTCGACGAGCGATATCGGCTCGCCGACGACACGCTGCTCATATTCTTCTCGGGCTCAAAGGGTTTTCATATCGGCTTGCCGACTTGGCTCTGGCAGCCGGAGCCGTCGACGACGTTTCATCGTATCGCCCGACAGATGGCCGAGACTTTGGCAAGTGTTGCACAGGTAACTATCGACACGCAGGTGTACGACAAGGTTCGTGCCTTTCGAGCCCCCAACAGTCGACATCCGCGTACAGGTCTGCACAAGCGACGTCTGACATTCGACGAATTACTTCATCTATCCGTGGAGAGGATTGTCGAACTCGCTGCTGAGCCGGCTCCGTTCGATATTCCAGAAACTGGCGGTGTGTCTGACACTGCCCAGTCTGACTGGATAAAGGCGAGCGAAGCCGTCGAACAACACGACACTGCGATGCAGCAGCGGCGTGAATCAAGCTCGACATCCACGACACTGAACCGCGCAACGCTCGAATTCATCACCAGCGGGGCGAGGGATGGCGAACGGCATTCTCGGCTGTTCTCGGCTGCCGCGAACTTGGCCGAGTTGGGTTGTCCGCCGGCATTGGCTCACGCGCTGCTGACCGAGCCGGCCCGTGACAGCGGATTACCACCGAAGGAAGTGGCGCGGGTCATTCAATGCGGGCTCGATCATAAGGGGGCAACACCATGACGAATGCAAACTTCGTAACCGCCGCCCATGCGATCGACCATTGGCGCGACAACGTACTGCAAGGGACGCCGCCGACGTTTTATCGGATCGGCACCGGGGAGCTAGAACACGTCGAAATTGGACCGGGGCTTGTGACGCTGTTCGGTGGCGCACCCGGCGCGGGCAAAACCGCTTTCGTCATGCAAGGGGTTATCGATGCGCTGCGGCTCGACCCAACGTTGCGGGCGACGGTCTGCAACATCGAAATGAGCCCCGACGTATTGCTCGACCGTCAACTGGCGAGGCTCTCGGGGGTCGACCTGCAAACGATTCGCTATCGACGCCTGCGAACGGAGCACGCCGACCGGATCGACCAAGCGATGAACACACTCGAAGCGATCGCCGATCGGCTCTCATTCGTGCGGCCGCCGTTCGACTTGGATAACATCGCCGCGACCGCCGACGAGAATAACGCCGGCATGATCGTCTGCGACTATATCCAACGGATCGCCCCGCCGGGCTCGCATGGCGATAAGCGGTCGAGTGTCGACGCGACGATGAACTATCTGCGGCAGTTTGCCGAAGCTGGGGTCGCGGTCGTCGTCGTCGCCGCCGTGGGGCGCACGAAGGATAAATCAGGCCGCTCGTCCTACGATGGCGACGGGCTCAACTTGGCTTCGTTTCGCGAATCGAGCGAACTTGAATTTGGGGCCGACGACGCCTTTATTCTCGCACCCGACAAGCAACCCGGGCGCGTCGTGCTGCGGCATCTAAAAGCACGCCACACCGAGCCCCGCGACTTGACTCTGGAATTCGACGGCGCGTGTCAGCGGTTCTCGCCGGTCGATCGAACATGGAGACCCGACGCCGACAATGGTCGGTTGAGGCAAGATTTGGCAGCGATGTGGAACAGTACCACGGTTGGTACCAACGAAGAGGATGTGGACGAATGAACTCGCCCATCCTCCGCGTTGGAGAGGAGCCGAAGCCACTTCGGGGCTCTCCTCGGCAACGTCCCAAGCAACGCGACCCTTGCCCCCGCCAGCAATCGCAGGGGCGTTTCTTGACGCTCAACACGTTTTGCGACGTGACGATGGCCAGGCTGACCCGTGCAGAGTTGGCCGTGTGGCTGCTGCTCTATCGTGACACCAAGCCCGAAGGGACTGCTCGGACGTCGCAGGCTGACTTGGCACGAAGAGCGGGGGTCGACAAACGCACGGTTGAACGCGCGGTTCGGCGACTTGTTGCCGCTGGCCTGCTCGACGTCATTTACCAGGGCGGGTTTCAGCGTGGAGTCTCGGTTTACCGTGTCCACCCGCAGCGCCGGCTACCCGACACCGGTGCCGGGTAGTAGCCGACATTGGAGTGCTTTTACAGCCGACACCGATGCCGGGTATCCCATAAGGGACCAGAAGGCGGGTCCGCCTCTGGTGAGGCGACCCACAGAAAGAGAGCGTGATTACGTGAGTACTGATCCAGCAGTTTTGGCACAACTTCAGGCGTTGTGGGCGCGGCCGGTGGCGGTTGTTACGGGGAATCGAAGCGTCCCAACGCAACCGCGATGTCGATATCATATCGATCCAGGAGACTGGGAAGATCAGCCAGCTTCTGGACGTCCTGGCTACATCCGGACAATGTGCCGGCGCTGCGGAACATTCATCGGGTATCGCCCTGCGGAACAAAGTCGACAGAAGCATATTGACAAGCTGGGCAGTAATCGTGACAATTGACACATCATGGCAAACAAGAAAGCAATGACAATCACTGAGGCCTTGCGCCAAGCCATCGTCGATAGCGAACTGCCGCTACTCAGATTGAGCGAAGAGACCGGCGTCGAAAGAGCAAGCCTGAGTCGGTTTGTTCGAGGCGAGCGGTCTCTGCGGCTCGATATGGCGGACAAATTGGCTGCCTACTTTGAATTGACCCTAACCAATCGCAAAAGGTAGTCGTCCAATGGGTACCGTCTACAGAGAAACGTACACTAAGCCGCTACCGCCCGACGCCGAACTTTTCACCCGCAAGGGCGAACGCTTCGCTCGGTTCAAGGATGCCAAGGGGCGATCGCGAACCGAAGCCGTCACCACTGGGGCCGAAGGCACCGACCGCTTGCTGATCGTCGCCGGCACGTACACCGCAAAATATCGCGACGGTTCGGGCCTGATTCGTAAGGTGGCGACCGGCTGCCGCGATAAGACTGCCGCCGAATCGGTATTGAAGGGACTAGAGATTCGATCCGACAAGGTACGCTCGGGGCTCCGCACACAGGCCGAAGATACGATTGTCGATCGACAACGATTGCCGATCGAATCACACTTGGCACTATATGACGCCCACCTCGAAGCCACCGGTGCGAGCACGAACTACCGCAAAAACACGATGAGCCAGCTACGGCGACTGATGCGGGAGTGTGAATTCCGCTCGCTTGTCGACTTTGATTGCCAACGGGTCGAACGCTGGTTGGTCGACAAAGCCAAGCCGAGCGTTGATACGGCAACAGACAAGCGGACCGCCGGCTTGAGTGCCCGAACCCGCAATTCCTACCGCACGGACTTGGTTACGTTCGTGAAGTGGTGCGTCGCCGAGAATCGATTGCTTGATAATCCCTTCGTTCGCCTGCCGGTCGTCGATGAAAAGTCGGACCGTCGCCGACAACGGCGTGCTATGACCGAGGCCGAACTGGTCAAGCTGCTCGACGTGGCCCAACGCCGGCCGTTGCTCGATGCGATGACCGTTCGCCGGGGTAAGTACAAAGGGCAAGCCGTCGGAAAGCTCACCGACGCAACCCGCGACCGCCTAGAACGGCTCGGCCGCGAACGGGCGTTGATCTACAAGACCTTGGTTCTCACCGGGCTCCGCAAAGGGGAACTCGCTTCGCTCACCGTGGGACAACTGGAACTCGACGGACCGGTCCCCTATGCGGTCCTGCACGCCGCCGACGAGAAGAACCGGCAAGGCTCGTCGATCCCCTTGCGGTCCGACTTGGCCGACGACCTGCGGGCATGGCTCGACGACAAGCTGGCCGTGCTGCGGGTCGACTCGCTCCGCCGTGGAGAGATTGTCCCCAGCCGGCTCTCGGCTGCCGTGCCGCTGTTCACCGTGCCCGACAAGCTGGTCAAGATTCTCGACCGCGACCTGAAAGCCGCCGGCATCGCTAAACGCGACGAACGGGGCCGCACGCTCGACGTACACGCTCTACGGCATTCGTTCGGCACGCTGCTCAGTAAAGCCGGCGTGACGCCCCGCACGGCACAGGCCGCGATGAGGCACAGCCGGATCGATTTAACGATGAACGTCTACACCGACCCGAAGCTCTTAGACGTGGGCGGAGCGGTCGAATCGTTGCCATCATTGCCATTGTCGACGGGTCCGCAATCAGAACGAATCGCCGTAAAGGCAACGGGCACCGACGATATGCGGGCTTCGCCGCTTGTACCGGTGCTTGTACCAAAAGCTGACTTTTGGAGTAAATCGGAGACTGTTCCTGACAAAACGGCAGATGCGACGCACGCTCGCAACGTGCCCGATGAGCGTGACGCAACATCAAGCCCAGTCAAAGAAAAACGCTCGTTGACAACACCTGTCAACGAGCGTCGCAAGGGGTGGCTGATGGGATTTGAACCCACGACCCTCAGAGCCACAATCTGATGCT
>CAZZBK010000207.1:0-7344 GCA_964652155.1 uncultured Planctomycetaceae bacterium
GGATGAGGGATGAGGGATGAGGGATGAGGGATGAGGGATGAGGGATGAGGGATGATCGCGCGGCTGACTTGCCCGCGTGCTTGGCATCGTCAATGATTGGAGCGATCTTCGTTTTTTCCCTTATCGTTTGAAAATCGATCTGAACGGCGCTACGAGCCCTGTTGTTGGGCTCTGCGACGAGCTATTCTCGTGTCGCTCAGGAACCTTGCTGCCAGCGGCAGTTTGCATACCACCTCACCCAGTATCACCCCAGCGGAGAACCTGCACCGTGGCGAAGAAAAATAAAAAGGCCCAGAAGAAGAGCAAGCAGAAGGTCAGCGGGCGGATCGTCCTCCGCACGGGCGAAGCCCTGGTCGAGGCGGAACAACCCTGGTCGGCCGCTGAGCCCGAGGTGGTTATTGGCGAGTTGGACGGCCCGGTCGGCTATGCGCTGGCCAACTTGATCGGCGATCAGGTGAAGGGGCACACTCGCGTGTTCGCGATCCTTAATAGCGACGTGCAGGTTCGGCCCGCGACGGTGATGGTGAGCAAAGTGACCGTGAATAGCGAGAAGTACACCAATATTCTGATGGGCACGGTGCAGGCCGCGATTGCCCACGGCGTGCTCGACGCGGTCCGCGCTGGCGACATACCCAAGAGCAAGGCCAACGACCTGGGGATTATTGTCTCGGTCTGGCTCGACCCGAGCGTGGTCGACGTCGAGATTGATCACAAGGTGCTGTTCGAGACGAATCGCCAAGCGACAGCCAAGGCGATCCACAAGGCGCTCTGCAACGAGCCCTCGATCGATTGGCTGCTCGAGAACCAGGACAGCGTGCCGCACTTCTTCCACCAGTTGGCGCTGGAAGGGAAGATATAACGGCACATCATCACGCCGCGCAGCCAGTGGAGGAGTGGAGGAGTGGAGGAGTGGAGCTATCGCGTCAGCGCTACTCCTCCACTCCCCCGCTCCTCTGCTTTTTTCACTCGGTGGTTAACAGCTTCGCCTTGATTGAGCCGGTTCACCGAATCTCGCGACGGACGCGCAGCTACTTCAGGTCGACCGACCAGTAGGCGTTGTCCAAGAACGATTTCCAGCTCTCGTACTTGGGGTTGCCCAGCTTGATCGAGAGCAACGGGCTGCGTTTGGGTTTGACCGGACTGCGAATCAAGTGCATGCCGGCCTCGGTCGGGGTGCGGCCACCCTTGCGGACATTGCATTTGATGCAGGCGCAGACGATGTTTTCCCAACTGGTCTCGCCGCCGCGGCTGCGTGGCACGACGTGATCGAGGCTGAGCTCGACGGTCGGGAACCGTTTGCCGCAATACTGGCAGCGGTTGCTGTCGCGGGCGAACAAGTTGCGGCGGTTAAAGCGCACGCCCTGCTTGGGGAGCCGATCGTAGCCGAGCAACCGCACGACGCGGGGCACCTGAATCTCGAACTGCACGCTGCGAATCCAGTCTTCGTGCGGCTCTTTGAATTGCGACTTGAGCTCGCTGATCTCGCGCCATGACTCGAAGGTGTAGTTGGCGTATTGCCCCCCTTCGTCGATGTGAATCACTTCGGCGAGGTCGCGAAACAATAGCGCAAACGCGCGACGCACATTGATAATGTGGACAGCTTGATAAAAGCGATTCAACACCAGCACGCTGGAGTTGATCGCCTCGCTCGCGGCAGGACGCGCGGGGTCAAGGGCAGGGTTGTAGAACGCGAAGGCTGTGTCTCCTGTGCTGGACAAACCATGACTGGATCACGCCACCAAGCGGATGTCGTTCGAGATAGGACAACGAATCTCCTGGCGGAGTTCACCGTGGCAGTTGCCGCGGCGCTCCCCAATCGACTTGTCGCATATTCATCACGACCTGTTTATTCTACCAATTGGCCGCGAGCGAGGAAAGTTTTTCTGAATTGTGGGCCCGATGGCTTCGGGCACGCCTGTCGGCGACATTGCGCTTGTGCTTCGCCGCCTGCGCCGTGTCAAGAGCATTTTCTCGTTTGCCGCGATAGCACCTGCCCCGCTCAAAAAAAGCGGCGCAAGCCGACTTGCTCCACAGCGCACGTTGCTATTAGGATGAAACCTGTCGCAGATCAGTCGTGTGCTCGATCTGTGTTGGTTGCCCACGAGCACGCCGCTCGTCCACAGGAGATCACGTTAACATGTTGCATTACACGTGCGATCTATGTCAGCGGCCGCTGGATCCGAAAGACGACCTGCGTTACGTCGTCAAGCTCGAAGTGTACGCTGCCTTCGATCCACTCAACCTCGACGATTGCGACAACGATCGCGACAACCTCGAGGAACTGGCCGACGCGCTCGATGGCGCCAGTGAGATCACCGAGAACGCCTTGCGAGACGACGTGTATCAGCAGATGCGGTTCGACCTCTGCCCGGAATGCCGCAAGCGTTTTCTCAAAAATCCGCTCGGACGCAAGGTGACCGAACAGTTCGATTTCAGCCAGAACTGATTTTGCTCCTCGGTCTTATTTGCCCCACGGCACGGGTGCCTATTCGCCTGACGGCACGGGCGCCTATTTGCCCCACGGCACTGATGTCGTTGCCATGAGACTGCGGCGCAGATTGCCTCGTCGTCGCATGGCTCTGCTCTCGGCGGTCCCTGCCGTAGCGTTGTTGGGGTTGTTGCTGCGCTGGTGGCTGCTCGCTCCGGTTGCCTCGCGCGAGAATCTTGCCGAGGGGCGCTACGTCGTCGAGCGCGTGATCGATGGCGATACACTCCAGCTTGTCGGCGGCGCGCGACTTCGACTGATGGGAGTCAATACCCCTGAAACGCTCGAGCGCTGGGGGCCCGAGGCGACCGAGTTCACGCGCCGCTGGGTCGCCGAGTCGGACTTCGTTGTGCGGCTGCAATTCGATCGCGAGCGGCTCGACCGTTTTGATCGTTATCTGGCGTATGTGTGGCGAGGCGATTCCTTGCTCAACGAGGAATTGTTGCGTGCCGGATTGGCGCGCTACGAGGGGCAATTCTCGTATTCGGTCACGATGAAACGCCGCTTTCAACGTGCGCAACAGCAAGCCCAGGCCGAGCATCTCGGCCTCTGGCAGTCGAATTTCGCCCCGAGCGACCCATAACGGCCGGCGTCGGCTGAGTTGCCGCGGAGCGGAATCTCCCGGCCAAAACACCGGTTTTGCCGATTATAGCGATCCGGCAATCGATTCCCGACGATCCGTGTGCAACAGGGGGTGCAAGCCGTTGGGCAAAGCTACAATAACTTGCAGGGGTGCGCGCGGCGAACGTGGTGTTGTCGCACGCCCTTGCTTATCGTCAGGACGCCGTTTCATGGCCGACGTTCGCGCCACTACCGAGGCAGCTGCACCCACGGTGCCAAGCTCTGCGCCGATGGCTGCCGCGCCAGCATCTGCTCCTGCGCCGCAACGCGCCCCTCAACGCCAGCCCTCCGCGGTGAAGATCGAGACCAACGCGGTCGTCGCACGACACGTCAAATTGCGTCAACTCATCGCCTCGACCGCCGTCAGCACGCTGGCGCATGGCTTGGCGATGTTGCTGCTCGGCGGTTGGCTCATGGAGGCCGACCGTCACGACGAGCCGCGCGTGCTGATCGTGACCCGCTACGACAACACGCCGCCGCAGATCGAGACGGTCAAGCTCGATACGCCGCGCGACCTGATGCTCACACTGCATACGCAAGACGCGGTCGCGTCACCGTTCAAGGAGCCGTTGTCGGTGACGATCGACGCGCCCCGGCCCGACTCGGCCGCGTCAACCGAGACGCCGCAAGTGGCGTCGGCAACGGTGCTCGAAACGCCGGCCGCAACATCTTCGGCTCCGGGCGACTACGCCAGCGCCGTCTCGGCGGGCATCAACGGCTTGCGCAGCGCCGGCGGTCGACGTCTCGCGATCGTCGCGCGGGGCGGCACGGCCGCGAGTGAGTCGGCGGTCGATCGCGCCTTGCAGTGGCTCGTGCAGCATCAACTCGGCGACGGCAGTTGGAGCTTCGATCATCGCGGCGGTAAATGCAAAGGCCAGTGTGGCGACCCCGGCGTGATGGTCGCCGCGCGCGTGGCGGCCACCTCGCTGGCACTACTGCCCATGCTGGGAGCCGGAAACACGCACAAGGATGGCCCCTACAAGAAACAGGTGCAGGCCGGGCTCAGCTTCCTGTACCGACAACTCGAACGGGACCCGCACGGCGACCTGACCGCCGGTGGCACGATGTACTCGCATGCCCTGGCGACGATCGTGTTGTGCGAGGCGCACACCATGACCCGCGATCGCTGGTTGCAAATCCCTGCCCAGCGGGCCCTCAATTTCATCTCCGCCGCGCAAGACCCGCTCGGAGGCGGTTGGCGCTACTCGCCGGGCCAGCCGGGCGACACCTCCGTCGTCGGCTGGCAAGTCATGGCGCTCAAGAGTGGCCAGAACGCCTACCTCAACGTCCCGCTGGCGACCTTGGGCGGAGCGAGCCGGTTCCTCGACAGCGTGCAAATCGAAGACGGCGCCGGCTATCTCTATATCGAGTCGCATCGCGAGCCACGCATCAGTACCTCGGCCATCGGCCTGCTCACCCGCATGTACCTGGGCTGGTCGCGCGACAATCAGGGGCTCGAGCTGGGGGTCAAACGACTCGCGCTCGCCGGCCCCTCGGCGACCGATTACTACTACAACTACTACGCCACACAGGTCCTCTATCACTACGATGGCCCGTTGTGGGATGACTGGAACGCCAAGACTCGCGATCTGCTCGTGAGTCAGCAAGTTCGGCAAGGACACGCCTCGGGAAGCTGGTACACCGCCGGTGGACAGGACGAGCACAACGAAGTGGGCGGGCGGCTCTATTGCACCGCCATGGCCACGTTGACGCTCGAAGTCTACTACCGGCATCTGCCACTCTATCGGCAGCAGAAAGCTGACAAGCCGCAGCCCTGAACGCGCGTATGAATTCGTCCGAACCATCCTTTGTGTCGAGCAATGAGTTGCCCGTCGAGCGCGAGTCGCTCGTCGCGCCACCCATTCAGACACCCCGCGCCACGAGTGCCCCGCCGCCGGTACAAGTCCCCCGGGCCAGCGCCGCCGCGCCGCCGCGCGTGGTGCTGCAAGCAGCCGAGTTGCAACTGACGTTCGAGCAGCCGCTGGCGCCGCCACCGGCGCCCCTGTGGCGACAGCGGCTTGGTGCCGCGCTCGACTATTGCGGCGGTCGTCGCGCGCCCTGGACCAGCTTTGCGGTCAGCACGGTCATTCATACCCTGCTGATGCTCCTCCTCGGCTGGCTCATGTTGCCCCGCGACTTGGCGGAGCGAACGCTCCTCATCGAGGCCCGCTGGGGACAGAACCTGCCGGGGGTCGAGTCCATCGCGGCGCTGCTCACGCCCGCCTCCGTCGCGGGCAGCATGAACGCCGTCCAGGTTCAGACCGACAGCTCGGTCGTGATCGTCGCCCCGAACGAGGCGCGTCCTTCGCCGCGACACAATACGCTATCGTCCCATTTGGGCTTCGACACGGCGCTCAGCCGCGGCCTTACCGAGACGGTCGACGCGAATCCCTACAGCGACCTGGGAAGCCGCGAGAGGGCATATCGCCAACGCATCTTGGGTACCAGCGGCGGGCCCACGCTCCAGAGCGAGAAGGCCGTCGATCATGGGCTCAAGTGGCTCGCGCTGCATCAGCTTCCCGACGGCAGTTGGAACTTCGATTTCGTACGCTGTCCCGCGTGCAATGGTCTCTGCCGCAACTCGGGCGCGATCAGCTCGACCACCGGCGCGACCGGCCTGGCGCTGCTCTGTTTTCTCGGCCGGGGCAACACCCATCGCAGCGGCGAGTATCATGAAGTCGTCAACAAGGGCATCTATTATTTGCAGCGGCGACTGCAATTGACCGAGCGCGGCGGCGATCTGCGCGAGGGCACGATGTACGCACAGGGCATCGCCACGCTGGCGCTGTGCGAGGCCCGAATCATGTCCGGCGACGCATCACTCGATCGTTACGCGCAGTCGGCCCTCGACTTTATTATGTACTCGCAAGACCCCAACGGCGGCGGCTGGCGTTACGATCCCGGGCAGCCCGGCGACACGACCGTGACCGGCTGGCAAATCATGGCGCTCAAGAGCGGCCGGGCCGCCGACCTGCGCGTCCCCTCGAGCGTGATCTATCACGCGAATAAGTTCTTCGACTCTGTGCAGAGCGAGCAAGGTTCCTACTACGGCTACCTGGCCAGCGGCAAAGAACCGACCTGCACGGCCGTGGGGCTCATGTCGCGTCTCTTGCTCGGCTGGCGACCCGATCGGCCTGAGCTGTATCGCGGCGTGCGCTACCTGACGGGGCTCGGGCCATCGAAAGGGGACATGTACTTCAACTACTACGCGACCGCCGTGCTGCACCATCTCGGCGGCGACGATTGGCTGCTCTGGAACCAAAAGATGCGGCAGCACCTCCTCGACACTCAGAGCCAATCGGGCCACGAGAACGGCAGTTGGTACTTCGAAGACGCTCATGAGAGTGGCCCGCAGGGTGGGCGGCTCTACAACACCTGCATGGCATTGATGACGCTCGAAGTTTACTATCGATTTCTGCCCCTCTACGAGCCGCAGACACTGAAGTTGAAATAGGTTTTCGGTTTTCCGTTTTCGGTTGAAAGAGCGGGGGTCGTCAGGCCCCCGATTTCCTCACCCAAGCCGGCGGCTTTGCCGCCGGTCCGTTCGGCGGTCGTGGCACATCACCCGCCCTTCACCTGCGGGTGCCATGCCCACGGCTCGGCGTGGGCATGTGCGGAGCGCGGATTCCGCTTCGACCCTCGCCGGTTCGATTGCCATCGCCCCGCTGCGTATGCGTGTGACGACACCCCATAGCCGGTCCGTCTCGGACCGGATGGGTAGAGCCGAGCAGCGTCATTCGCTTTGATTTCAGCACGACGGACGGGCCAAGCGTCGCACATCCGGTCCGAGACGGACCGGCTCTGAGCCCCGGTGACGTCGCCTAGCGCGACCCTCTCCGGTTCGTCCACATCCGAGCCCCGACCGTGAGGTCGGGAATAACGTCGCCTTGCCATCACTCTTTCGAACGCGGCTGTCTGATCGATCGCGCCGCGTTAAATAGCGCAACGAGCCAGCGCGCATGGGCGTCTCGAAAGTAGTTAGAAAAACCCTTCTCCCCCTGGGAGAAGGTGGCCGAAGGCCGGATGAGGGTTTTAGGCAGCTTCACAGACCCTCACGCCGCCAGCGCGCCACCGATCACGCCATGAGTACACATGCATTCAAACCGTAACGTCAAGCGATGAAAGGCAAAAAAACTTGGTCGCTCCACCGAGGGGTGTTACCATGACGGCAGGACAAATCGAATACCCTACTCACCGCTCATCTTAATAAGCGATTCCATGAACCATTTTCTCCGACG
>CAZZBK010000208.1:0-7330 GCA_964652155.1 uncultured Planctomycetaceae bacterium
GTCCGCCGAGGATACCGCCGACGTAGCTTTCGCGGCTTGGGAACGGCAAAACGGGACCGAGGTAACAAAACAGGTAACAAGCCCTAGTTTTGACCAACGGCACCTAGCGGCCGATTTGTATGAAAACGCCTGAAAACAAGGGTTTTTATGAAGTACACCCCAGAGGGCTCGAACCTCTAACCTTCGGTTCCGTAGACCGATGCTCTATCCAATTGAGCTAGGGGTGCAATCGCCTCTTGACCGTGGCTGACTCGCGTCGGGCACTTCCTCAAGAGACATGCCAAAGTAACAGGTTCGAGCCCGCCTTTCAAGCCGTCCAGACACTCGGCCCGCGACTAGCGAGTGCCAAGCGTGCTGGGCGTTTTCCAGCGAATGCGCGCGGCGTAGACACTGTTGTCGGAACCGTACGGGTTGCCGGGCAGGAGAATGCCCTTGGGCCCTTGCATCCACTCGGCCGTGGTGACCCAGGTTTCGTGTGCGCTGACTTCGGTGACCCCAAAGGCGTTTCCCAAGCCGGCGCCGCGCTCGGGAATTAAAATCCGCTCGGTGTCGCGGATCACATGCAGTTTCCGCGGATCGACCTGGGCAATGAACAGCGGCGCACGATGGCGGAAGACATGGTCGTTGTTCGCCCCTTTGCGCGTGTAGCTGAGCAGCAAAGCGTCGCTGTGGGTAACCCAATGCTGCTGGGTGTTCGCGCTTCCCAGGTCGCTGCCGTCATCGAATCGCCAGCGCCGCACGGGTCCGAAATGCAGACCATCATCCGAACTGGCCACATAGGCCGTGCGATCGTTGCGCATCGTCAGATAGTAGCGGCCCTGATAGTGGGTCAGCGAGGGCTCGAAGACGCCGGTCTGTCGATTTTGAGGAAGCTTGTATTCGACGCCGGGCTCGACAGGTCGGGTCAACTCGTCGCCGTGTTCCAGATAGGTGAGCTTCGTGCCGTCGAATGCACAGCGCATCACGGCGGTGTGGTAGGGGCTTTCACCGGCGGTCTTGAAGTGGAACGGCAGCAGGATCTCGCCGTTGGGCAAATCCACGCGCTGGCTTGCTCCGACGGTGGCGTAGAAGAACTTGGGATCGTCGGGCATGACGATCGTGTCCCAGGCGGTCCAGGTGCGTTGCCGCGGATCGTAGACCGAATAGGCCGTGCGCGATGAGGCCAGGTTCTGGCTGATCTTCACTTCGGCGCCGGCGGCATTGCGTTGGTAGCGAACGGTTGGCCCGGTGGCGAGCAGCTTGCCGGTGGCTGCATGCCACTTGGGAACCATGTCGCCGGCGACGATCTCGATGCCGTTGGGCTCTTGGCGTCGGCCCAGGGTGGTGGCGTGTTCGAGAGGCGGCAGCCACGTTTTGCCCAGGTCGTCGGAGCGAACTTCGTTGACCGCGAAGAAAATATCACTCCCCTTGAGGAGCAGTTTTTGCAGGGTGAAGACGACGATGGGCTTGGGGCCCGGTATGACTCCGGCGCGCGGGGCCACCCAGCAGGTCTTGCCATCGAAGCCTGAGAGCACGGTGTCGAGTTGGATCGTGTAGTCGACTCTCGTCGGCGGCTCTTTGTCGTCCGGCACGGCCTGGTCCGCGGCCGTGGAACTCTGAAATCCTGTCGTTGCGCAGAGCCAGCCGATCAGTATCAAGAACCATCGCCGGGGATAACGGTCGTTCATCGCGTTGCGTGTTAGCATGTCGGAGAGCAACATCATGGGGCACCTTGTTTGTTAACGCACGCTGCGACGATCGGGCATTCGCTCGATATTACCAGAACGGTCGGTCGTCTGGGCCGCCACGGTGCCATCGGCGAGCGATTCGAGCGTGATGCTCCCGTCTGCCACGCCGGCGTGTTGGCGATCGATCTTCGCGGCGTGACCGTTGACGGCGACCGAGGCGACCTCGTCATGATCGTGGGCCACGCCATGAACTTGCCAACGCTCCTCGCGCCGACAATGCCGCGCAGAGGGCGTATCCTATCGCAGACTGCGCAGTTAATAAACCAGGGCGACCAACGGAAGGCCCGTGTTTGCCAGTCTCGCGATGCTCGCCGGGGCTCATTTGCCGCGCAAAGCTCAAAAAAATCGACGGGGACGGTCCGCCGCGATTTTTTTCTTTTAGGGCGCAGCGATCGGAATCGTCACGATTAGCCCGGCGATGCGAGGATTCGTCGTCTTGCGGTCGGGTACGTGACATTTGAGGCAGTGATTGGTCAACGTGATCGGACCGGCTCGCCGATACATGCCGGACTCGATGCGTTCGTAGGCACGCTGGCCCGACTGAAGCGCCTTGACCGCCGCATGCTCAAAAGGGTCGCGGGGTTTGTGCTCGGCATTCATCGCCACTCCTTCCACGGCGAGCCAACGCAATTCGATTTGCTGTTCTTTCTTGATCTCGCTGAAGATCTCGGTGAGCGTTGCCGCCGGCAGGGGCAGGCCTTCATCCTCGCGGTAAAACCGATGATGAACGATTTGCAGCGTGGCGTGCATGGCGTCGTGCAAAATCTCGGCCTGACGTCGAGCCGCCGACTGCGTCGGACGCGGTGTCGCCCCTGGCGCTCGGTTGGCAGCCGCTCCGGACGGTTCGTCTCCCCAGCCGCGAGCGAGCGGCGTAACCAGCACGGTCGTGAGCAGTAAGAAGCAGGCAGGTTTCATGATCATCACCAGCGGCAGAAACCAAGGAGCGGGATGAATGCGAGGCGACGGACTCGGGACCTTTTCAGCGCGGGGTCACCATGAACCGCGCTACTTGGCTGCGGTCACCGGCTTCACCGGGACGCTGATCACGAGCCCGGCAAACTTCGGTCGCTTCGAGTTCTCCCGAAAGAAGCCCGCGTGGCAACTCACGCACGAGTCGGCGAGCGGAATCGCCCCCGCCCGACGGTAATAGCCATTCTCCACAAGCTCGAACTCCGCTTGGCCGTCGGCAATCACCTCGGCGGCCCGCTTCTCGAACGCGGTCTTGGGCTCATGATGAATGCTCATGGCGCGGACGTTTACCGAGATCCACCGCGCTTCAGCCTTTGATCGCCGATTCATCTCGGCAAACACGTCTTCCATCGCGCGGGCCGGTATGATCGCCCGCTCGCCATGAAAATACCGCTCATGAATCACGTCCAGCGTCGCGGTGTACACTTCGTGCATGAGTTTCGCGCGATCACGGGCCACGGCAACCTCGACTCGATCGGCGTCGTCGACGGCCAATTCGGTCGCGGAGGGGCTGTTGTCGTTCGAGTCAGACCGCTTGCCAACCGTTGGCTCGTCGCACAGTGCGACTGCGATCCAGATCAAACTGGCCAAGCCACCCATGATCGCCGATCCCAACGTGCTCATGATTCTCATCGTGTTGCTCCCGTACTCAAGGTTTGATTTCCGCTGCGCGCGATGTCGCACAGGGGGACCACGGTGCTCGTCGAACGAAGCAGTTGCGCGATCGTCACCCGGGCAAACGCCGCCTCGGTCTCCGCGTACACTCGATCCAACTCCTTGTGCAGGGGGCAGAGCGATTTGTGCGACGGCAGGCCAAGCGGACAATGGCGGATACGCTCCAGCGGCGCGACCGCATTCACCACGTCCAGGATCGTGATCGAGTCGGCCCCGCGGGCCAGTGCGTAGCCCCCGCCGGGACCCGAGCGCGAGCGGACAATCGTGCCTCGCACGAGGTCCTGCAACACTTTGTGCAGATACCGTCGCGGCACGCGGGTCCGCTCGGCAAGGTTGTCTGCCGACTCGATGACGTCCGCCTCGTGGGCTAACCACGCCACGGTACGGAGCGCATATTCGGCAGTTTTGGGCAGCATGGCAGGGGGTCCTGGCGGGGTGCGTCCCTTATTCTACACCTTGACATGTAGAATGCAATCCGTATTTTAGATGGACCGGTTGCGATCTCTGAAACGGCTCAAATCCGCCGTTTTGGAACCGTCACTCGAGCCAACCCCAAGGGGATTTCCATGCGAGTTCTGAACGTTCTGCGAGTCGCCGCGGTTGTGCTGCTCGGTGGTGTCGCCCCGGCGCTCGCGGCCGACGACGACTTCGATGGCGAGCCCATTCGATACCGACTCAGCGAGCCGGCAAATCGCGTTTCCCAACTCCAGGCGAGTCTCGACCGAGGGGAGCAGAAATGGACCTACGACGAAAATCACGGCTACTTGCCCGCCGTGCTCAAAGCCCTGAACATCCCCGTCGAGTCGCAAATGCTCGTGTTCTCAAAAACAAGTTTGCAGGCACGGGCAATCTCGGTACGCACGCCTCGGGCCATCTATTTCAACGACGAGGTGTACGTCGGTTTTTGCGTGTCGGGCGACGTGCTCGAGATTTCGGCCGTCGATCCGCGCTTGGGAGCGGTCTTCTACACGCTCGACCAGCAGCCCAGCACCGAACCTCGCTTCGAGCGGCGCATTGACCATTGCCTGATCTGTCACAGCTCGTCACGCACCGGCGGCGTGCCGGGCCATTTGGTCCGCTCGCTGTTTGTCGGCGTCGATGGCCATCCGTTGCTCTCGGCGGGGGGCCGGGTCGTCGATCACACCACGCCACTCGATCAACGCTGGGGGGGCTGGTATGTGACCGGCCGACACGGCGCGCAGGCTCATCTGGGAAACCTCGTGATCCGCGGCCGAGACGTGCCGCGCCCCATCGATAACACCCAGGGGCACAACGTGCTGCAATTAAACGACCGCCTGGATATCGACCGGTACCTGACGCCTCATAGCGACATCGTGGCGCTCATGATCCTGGAGCATCAGACCTTGGTGCATAACCGGCTGACCAAAGCAAACTTTGCCACGCGCCAAGCCTTGGATGACGAGGCGATGATGAATCGTTCGCTGGGCCAGCCACCGCACACGCGGCTCGACAGCACCACGCGACGCGTGCAGCACGCCGCGGATGACCTCATCGACGCCTTGCTGATGGTCGGCGAGGCGCCATTAACCGCGCCAATGACCGGCACGTCGGGCTATGCCGAACACTTCTCACGGCTCGGCTTGCGAGACCGTCAGGGGCGCTCTCTGCGTGATCTCGAGCTCACCCGACGGATGTTCAAATACCCTTGCAGTTATCTGATCGATTCGCCGGCCTTCGACGCGCTCCCACCCGAGATGCTGAACCACGTGGGACAACGGCTCGAAGCGATCCTGGTCGGCCGGGATCGAGCAGAAAAATATGCGCATCTTTCCGCAGGCGATCGACAAGCCATCCTCGAGATCCTTCGCGATACAAAGCCGCAATTAACGCGGGCTTGGCGTGCAACTCCTTGACGCTCGTCAGCGGTTTGAATCTGAGCCACCGCGACACCACGGAGCCCCCGGCCTGTTCATCGATGTGCCCGAGAGTCGGTTGCGCAGCGAAATGCCCGGCGGCCAGAAGGGGGCACGCCGGGCATGTCGACTCAAAATAATCTCGGTCCGCCGCGGGGCGACCGTTTAGCGGACGTTCGACACCAACTTGCCGGCACTCTTCGTCTCGTCGATTGCCGAGTTGATCAGCCGCTCGACCTCGGCCACGCTACGGGCCCCGACGAACACTTGGCGATTCCAGCCCTCTTTGTCCTGGTGAAAAATCACCAACTGCGGAATCGAGCCGCCGCTGGACAATTCACGCGCCAACTGCGGGTACTGATCGCTGTTGACCTCGGCAAAAGCCACGCCATCGAGCGCGCCATTTTTGCGCACCTGGGGCATGACACTGTGCTTCATCGTGCGGCAGCCCGGGCACCACTCGGCGCCGACCAACACGACCAGCGGCTTGCCGGTCTTGGTCGACACGTTGTAGGCCTCTTCGTAGGCGTTCGCGCCGGTCGCCAACACACTCCCCTGCAACACCACAGCCAGCAGAATACTATTCACTAGGTCGCTCCTTCACGTCCGAAAACATCGTAAAAGTAAATCGTCGAGGGCTCGATGGATGAGCGACCGTCGTGCGATAAAGTCCGCCTAGTCTAGCTGCTTCAAAATTGGTTTCAACCGTTAAACTCCGCTTTTGCATCGCACATCTCCCAGCTATTGCATTTTCACACCTTGTATGCCCTGTTCGTCGTAGCCTCGGATCGACGACCTGTCTGGAGAGTCCGAGAGTTTTCCTTTGGCGACATAAAACCCGCTGGCTATAATCTCATCCCATGAAGTTACGAGTTGGCCTAGTTGGCTTGGGGTCGGTCTGGGAGTCTCGCCATCGTCCGGCGCTGCGCGCGCTAGGAGACCGGTTCGAGGTTCGGGCGATCTGCGATCAAATCGCGCTCAAAGCCGAGCAGGCCGCCAAGGAATGGAACGCCCAGGCGGTCGATGGTTATCGGGCACTCGTGAGTCGGCCCGACATCGACGCCGTCATGATGCTCGCCCCGCAGTGGTACGGCGACTTGCCGTTGCTCGCGGCGGCCGAAGCGGGCAAAGCCATCTACTGCGCCAATACACTCGAACTCGAACTCCCCCGGGCGCAGCAGTTGCGGCAGCGCATTGCCCAAACGGGAGTGGTGTTCATGGCCGAGTTCTTGCGTCGCCACTCTCCCGGCACGATCCGGCTCAAAGAGCTGATTGCGACCCGACTGGGCAAGCCGCGGTTGCTGTTCGGACATTTGCGCGTGCCGGCCGAGTCGGCCCCAGGCGCGAGTCGCACGGCCAACACCATCTCGCCCATGAACGATATGGTCGAACTTGTCGACTGGTGCCGCTATGTCGTGGGATCCGAGCCGACCAGCGTGATGGGGCTGCGGCATCGCGCGCGCCCCGACGCGGTCGAAGACGACTATCAGATGATGAATCTGGATTTTTCCACCGCTTCGCCCGGCGACGGACCGACGGCGCAAATCAGTTGTGGGCGTTACATGCCCAACGCTTGGCAAGAAGCGATGGCCTATCGTCCGCCGGCGGCCTTGCAAGTCGCTTGCGAGAACGGCATCGCCTTCGTCGACTTGCCCTCCACGCTCGTCTGGTTCGACAACGCCGGGCGGCATCAGGAAACGCTCGACAACGAACGACCGATGGGCGAGCAACTCCTGAGTCAGTTTTATCGGGCGGTCACCAGCTTGGTGCATAGCAGTTCGGGTCTCGAAGACGCCTATCGCGCGCTCGTCACCGTGCTGCACGCGCGTGAGAGTCACGCCGAAAATCGGCGCATCTTTTTCGACTTTTGACCCCCGCTCTTTGACGAAATGATGGGCGACGATCAAAACGACATCTCAACCGCTGCGCCACGATCGGCGGCATAGCCGCCGGAAGTGGGGTCTGAAACCAAACACCAAACACCAAACACAAGGCACAAAGCACGCGGACCGGTTCGGTTTTGCGACGGTTACGCGCTCCGCTCCGCGCCAGCGGCTAACGGAGAACCGAAAACCGAAAACGGAA
>CAZZBK010000209.1:0-7281 GCA_964652155.1 uncultured Planctomycetaceae bacterium
TCGAGGCGGTGTCACATGTCACTCGCCGGGGTTTGCTTCGCAAACCGCCAGCCACTCACAACGGTGACCCTCACGCTCGTGCCACCCCCCCTTATTCCGCAATCCGCTGCGGGTCGTTTTGCGTTGTGGCTCGGGTCGAGCTGGCTGGACACTTTGTGCTCAGCAACCTGTCGGGCCTATTGTAAATTAAGCATTTACCCCAATCGACGTCACTCCCACAACCGATGTCTGGGAGGGGGTGAACATCATTGAAGCTTCGAGCGAGGTCGCGTCGACATTATCCCTCGGAGTGCGATAATATTTTGGTGGGGGCGATGAGCTGTGGGTGCTAGGACTGCTGGCGCTCGCGAATTCTGTATTTTACTCCGATCGACGATGAACATGACATACTTGCGAACCTCGTTGGCCATGACGCTCGGCGCGTGGCTGTTGACGCTCAGCGGTTGCGGCGCGACGATCGATCCGAAAGTGGCCGCGGAGCTGCGCGGGAAGTATCTGCTGCAGGAAGAGCCGGCCGACCCCCAAGGGTTGCTTGATTTGTCCGAGTCGATGAAGGGACAAGAGGAGAAGTCGCTGGTTGTCATTGGCATGATCGGCGGAGTGTCCGACCCGTGGACCAAGAACAAGGCGTCGTTTATCATCACCGACCCGGCCGCGGTCGAGGCGGATGAGGGTGCTGACGCGAAGGCCGACAGCAAAGCCCATGCCCACAAGGGGCACGATCATAAGGATCATGACCCGGCCACGTGTCCGTTCTGCTCCAAAAAAATCAAGGAGCCTGAAGCCTTGGCGCTGATCGAGTTTCGCAACTCCGACGGCAAGGTGCTGCCCTACGACGCTCAGCAGTTGTTCGGGGTGCAGAAGCAGCAACTCGTGGTCGTCAAAGGCAAGGTCCGGCAAGATGCGTCGGGCTACTGGCTCGTCGCCGCCGATGGTATTTACGTGCGACGATAACTTCAGATTCAATCGCGGGAGAGGATGCCCAGCATGCGTAGAACATTTTTGAAGACGTTACTGATCGCGGCCGTGTCGACGACTTCAGGTGTCGCATTCGCGGCCGACGTCAAGACCTACACGGTGCGCGTGACAGACATGCACTGCGCGACCTGTGCGAAGAAGATTGCCAGCCGACTGGTCACGGTGCCGGGCGTGCTGCGAGCCACGGCGAACTATTCGACCCACACGGCGACGATCACGCCGCAAGAGACCAAGCAGCCTTCGCCCAAGGCGTTGTGGGAAGCGGTCGAGAAGGCCGGCTTCAAGCCCGTGCAGCTCGATGGCCCCGGCGGGTCGTTCAAGGACAAGCCGGCGTCGTGATCACGCTGGGCGAGCTTGCAATCGGGTCAATAAGTCACGGCTACCATGTACGACGGCAACGATAAAACAATCGTTGCCGCGAACTTCGTATAATTAAGCGATACGGCCTCACGAGGAGTTCTCGGAGGTGCTCGATGTCGAACTCGGGCACTCTCGCGCCAAGTTGAGGAAACTGACCGAGCTTATTGGGCGCATCGGCCAATCGATCACCCATCAGGAGAGAGTTTTTCTCTGAGTCTTGCTGAATGTAGGTCAGGATTTCTCGGACATCGCCGAGAGCTGGCTCTGTCCAGATGACTTCGCCCATTCTTTGATCCTCTGCTCGGCCTCTGCTTGCGATACGACGCGTCCCTCTTCAATCGCCGCCAATCCGCGGAGCACTTTCTCGCGAACGTACAGATGATATTGAATGTCCTGCAGCGTGCAGTCATCTGGCAATGCCTGAATCCAACGGATTGCGTCGTCTTTGATTTGACTCATCGAGCGTGACCTCACCCGAGTATCGTGGCGGGAGAATGGGAACTCTCCCGCTGAATTATACCACGACGGACCAAGCATGTCCGCGCGGCTTAAGACGCCGCGTGAGCGCGGAGGTTGAGCTGCAACTCGACCTCCCCTAGCGGCATGTTCAGCTGCGCGGCGATCTGCCTCGCGTCGTGGCCGGTGTCGGCGAGCGCGTAGACCGCCTGTCGCGCTGGCGAGACCGCAGATGGTTCGGCGGCCGGCGTTGGTCGATCGGCGAGCGTTTCAAGCCGCGCGATTCGTTCGTCGGCCACCGTGAGCAGATGCTGCAACGCACTCAACTTCGTGTTGAGCTCCGCCAGCATGTCGCGCTGCAGGTCGTACATCCGCACCTCCCATTGCTCGATCGAATGTGCGTGCTCGGCGGGAGAGCGTTGGCGCTGCGGGACGGAGGACTCGGTCGACTGCGTTTTCCGCCCACGGCGCGTGAGCATCAGGAAGATAACGATCCCCATGGCCGCCACAAGCAACCACGGAGGGAGCGAAATCGATTCGGGTGCGGCGTTCATGCGTTAAGCCTGTGGCGGAGGAGACGATTGAGCCACGAACGCCTGCTGGGCGGTCTCGTACACCTGCTTGAGCGGCACTTGATGCTGCTCGGCGACCCGGCGGCACGACTCGAACTCGGGCGAGAAATTCGGCTCCTCGCCGGCGATCCAGCCCAGCTTCCCTTCGATCACGCCCCACGGCGTCTCGACCGAGTGCGGTTTGCGTTCGAGCTTGTGTCGGCTCACCGGCCAGCGTCGCACGCCCAGCGTGTGCGTCTCGCGGAACATGATCCGTTCCACCTTGGCCACCAACGGCCAGTGACACAGCACGGTGATCGTGACCCCGGGCCGATTTTTCTTCATCTGAATGGCGGTCGTGTACACGTCGAGTGCGCCGGCCTCGAGCAGCTTGGTCGTGCAATGTCCGACCAACTCGCCGCTCGTGTCGTCGAGATTCGTCTCGATGACCCAAATCTGATCGCTCGACAGGGCCTCGACCGTCTCGCCCACGAAGAGCCGTAGCAGGTTGGGTTGTGTCGTCAGCTCGCGGGTTCCCGCGCCGTAACCAATCCGCTCGATCTTCATGGCCGGCACCGGGCCGTAACTGTCGACGAGCGTGGCGAGGATGGCCGCGCCGGTGGGGGTGGTCAGCTCGCAATTCACGTCGGTCTCGACCAGCGGCACGCCGGTGAGCAGCTCGGCCGTGGCGGGGGCGGGTATGCTGCATCGGCCGTGGGCAATGTCGACAAAGCCGCGACCCGTGGGCACGTTCGACGAGACGATGCGGTCGACGCCGAGCAGATCCCAGCCGATGGCCGCGCCGCAGATATCCACGATCGAGTCGATCGCGCCGACCTCGTGGAAGTGAACCTTGCGGAGGGTCGTGCCGTGGACTTTCGCCTCGGCCTCGCCGAGCCGCGTGAAGATCCGCTTGGCCAGGTCCTTTTGCCGCGGACTCATCTGGCTGCGGTCGATCATGTCGGTGATGTGATGCAAGTGCCGATGGGCTTGCTCCGGCGGATGCTCGACCTTGACGTAGGTGGCGCGGAATCCGTGCCGCTTGACCTCGCTGACATCGAGCCGCACCCCCTCCAAACCGAGCGACTGAATGCCAGCGCGCAGCGCGTCGGCGCTCACGCCGGCGTCGATGAGCGCGGCCAGGGTCATGTCGCCGCTGATTCCACTCCAGCAATCGAGATACGCAATTTTCACCGTGGTGTCACTCGTAGGAAAGAGAGTAGGCGGAAGATAGTTGTCAGTAGACCGAGGGCAGTAGGCCGTAGGAAGCAAGCAGTAGACAGCAAGGCAACTATGGGGCGTGTGACAATTCTAGGTCGTGGCTGACGCGACGCAAGCCATTGATACCGGGGGAGATAGCACCCGGCAGGGTAAATATCACCCCAGGCTCGCCAGGGCGAATCAAGTCGAGTTTGCCCGGATTTTATCGGTTCGAGCGATTGCCCTTGCGTTGAGCGGGCAAGTTGCGGATTATTCTCCGCCCGCTCGATCGACAGGCCCCCGAGGGGGTCGGACCATCGAGCGAGCACGTTGGTTGATCCGCTCGAGACGACATGGATGTCGCGCTCCGAGCGGGTTCGGTTCCACGAGTACGTGAACCACGTCCACGGAGGGATGCATGGTTGCGGTTCAGGCGGCGCTCTGCGCGCTGGTTCTTGGCGCGTCGAGCGAGACGGTGCTGCTCGACTTTAGCGCCACATGGTGTGGTCCCTGCCGAGAGATGGACCGGGTCGTCGCGCCACTCATCGCGCAAGGCGCGCCGATTCGCAAGGTCGATATCGATCAACAAGGCGAACTCGCGCGGCAATATCGCGTCGATGGCGTCCCCTGCTTCGTCATGCTCGTCGAGGGCCGCGAGGTCGATCGCCAAGTGGGCGCAACCTCCGCCGATCGCTTGCGGCAAATGCTCAATCACGCACAGCCAGCCACCGCTCCGACACCAGGCCTGCTCAATCGCGGCCTGTTCGGCGGCTTCAATCGTGGCTTGCCCGCACTGCCCGCGCTCGTCGCCCCCAAAGCGCCCAAAACCTTCGGCGATGAACCGTCGTCGACCACAACCGCTGCTCCTTCCAAGCCTTTGCTGCCCAAATCGATCAGCGAGCCCTTCAGTAAATTTGCCGACGGAGTTCGCAACGTCGTCGGTGGCGAACGCCCCACGCCGCCACACCTCGCGCAACAAGTCATCGATCGCGTAATGCGCTCGGCCGTCCGGCTGCGGATTGGCGAGGGGTCGGGCAACTCGATCGGCACCGGCACCATCATCGACGCCCGCGCTGGCGAGGCGCTGATTGTGACCTGCGGCCATATTTTCCGCGAATCGAATGGCCAAGGACGCATCGACGTCGATCTGCTCGGCGTGCAGGGCGAACCCCAAGTGACGGGCCAACTCATCGGCTTCGATCTGAAAGCCGACCTCGCGCTCATCAGCATTCGACCGGGCTTGGACGTCTCGGCCTCGCCACTGGCTCCCATCGGTTATCAGGTGCGGCCGGGTGACGCCGTGGTGAGCGTGGGCTGCAATCATGGTGCCGAGGCCACGTCGCGCGTGGGACGCGTCCTGTCGACTGACAAGTTCGTCGGCCCGCTGTTGCAAGTCACGGGTCAGCCTGTACAGGGGCGCAGCGGCGGCGGGCTCTTCACGGCCGAGGGACTCGTCATCGGCGTGTGCAATGCGGCCGATCCGCAAGACGATGCCGGGCTGTATGCCTCGCTTCGCATGATCCATACCGAGGTGGCCAACCACGGCATCGACAAGGTGCTGGCCAAGCCCGCCGAGTTGGACACCGCCCTATCGGCCACTCCACCGACGATGCCCTCGCGCATGCCCGCCCCAATCGACTTTACCCGCGCCGCGGCGCAGTCGCCCGACAATCAGCCTGTTTCACACACCGCCCCCCCCGGCAAACAAGTGACACTCACCGCGCACGAAGCGGCGCTGCTCGAACGCGTCCGCCAGCAGGGCCAACACGCCGAACTGATCTGCATTGTTCGCTCGCGCGAGAGTGGTCAGGCCCCCCAGCGGGTCTTGGTCCTCGATCAGGCCTCGCCCGAATTGCTGCAACACCTCAACCTCGTGGGACGACAACCCGAGTTCGCGCTCTCCGGCAGCGCGCAGCCCGCCGGCCCCCCTGGCTCAACGAGCCAAACCGCTCCGCCGGGGCTCCCCCCCAACGCTCAGCCCAACTGGTCGATGATGCCCGTCCGCTAGGCATGCCCACCCAAAATGGTGGATTCGCCTGAGAAAGCAGCGCTCACCTTTTGAGCCGATTGCATGGGTTTGCCAAAGTTTTCTTGCGATGGGTGCCTGGGCAACTTACTCTAACTAAATAGAGCTTTTCTAAACGCATCATCATCGGGCGGTAAATCGACACGATCCCGCCACGTTCTGTCGCGGTGGGATGCCAACGATCAGCCCTGCGAATTTTGCCCTTCAACCTTTTCAAAGGTCTGCACTCATGGTGCTGTCTCGATGTGCCGTCGTCCGCGCGCTCGTGGCGTTGGTCACCGTCTTTTCGATTACCACGCTTGCCCAACAAGCGGCTTGGGCTCAAGGGGGCGGTGGCGGCTTACAGCGACAGCAATCTGTCGGCGGTGTGTTCGTCGACGCCAAGGGGGTTGTCGCGAATGTCTCGCTCGACGAGCAACGGCAGCTCGCCGAGGCGCGGGCCAAAGCCCTCGCGCCCGCCAAGGGCGAGATGCAAGATCGCACCGAGTTGCGAAAAATTTCGCTCCGACAACTTGAGGCGGCGCTCGCCACGCAACTCCAAAACAAACAGCCCATCCCGGACGAGATGCGGTACCTCGCCGGTCTGCAACGTATTCGTTACGTCTTCGTCTATCCCGATCGCCAGGACGTTGTCTTGGCCGGGCCCGGCGAAGGCTGGAAGGTCGACGCCCGCGGCAATGTCGTGGGCCTGACGACGCTGCGCCCCGTGCTGCTGCTCGACGATCTGCTCGTGGCCTTGCGGAGCGCGGCAGCCGAGCCCCGGCAAAATATCACCTGCTCGATCGACCCCACGCCCGAAGGCATGCTGCGATTGCAGGCGTTTGTCAGCCAGTTGACCGGCATCGGCAGCGACCCACGCGCGACAACGCAAGCGATCGAACAGCAGTTGGGTCCGCAGATCGTGACCGTGACCGGCGTGCCGGCTTCGAGCCACTTGGGTCGCGTACTGGTGGCGGCCGACTACCGCATGAAACGCTTGGCGATGCAGTTCGACCCCTCCCCAATCGCCGGTCTCCCCGGCTATCTGAACATGATTCCCTCGGGAGGCCGAGGGATGAACAACATGGCCCCGCGTTGGTGGCTGTCGACCGATTACCTGCCGCTGTTGCGCGACGACGAAGGCACGGCCTGGGAACTGCAAGGCCCCGGCGTCAAAGTGCTCAGCGAAGAAGAGTTCATTGGCAAGGACGGCACGCGGACCTCGGCCAATCGCCTGAACCCGCACGCCCAGCGGTGGGCCGAAAACATGACCCGCAAGTACGATGAACTGTCGAGCAAGGACACGATCTTTGCCGAATTGCGCAACGTGATGGACCTGGCCGTCATCGCGGCCTTGATGATCCGCGAACAGTTGCCCCAGAAGGCTTCGTTGAGCATGCCGCTGCTGCTCGACAACCAGCGCTTGCCCACCGACAACTACGGTGTCGCCACCCAAACCCCTTCGATCAGCAGTGCGGTCCACAAAGGGAGCTCTTGGGTGATTAGCGTCTCGGGGGGCGTCGAGATTCAATCGCATCACGTGGCCGCTCGGCAAGAGAAGAAGCCCGAACTCAGTCAACTCCAGCAGCAACAGCGCGCCGCCGACGCAAAGCGTTGGTGGTGGAACTAGGGCAAGGGGAAGTGCTCAATGCTAAGTGCTAAATGCCAGATCACTCCCGCGTGAGCGTATCTCCCCTTTCATCCTTCATCCCTCATACTTCATCCCTTCTG
>CAZZBK010000210.1:0-7160 GCA_964652155.1 uncultured Planctomycetaceae bacterium
TGTACTTGAGGCCGGTCGACTTGACCAACTCGCAAATCTGTCGGCACTCGTCGATCGTCGTGGCCATCGGGACGGTACACATCACATGCTTGCCCGCCTTGAGGGCCGCGATCGACATGGGAGCATGATCGGGGATCGGCGAGTTGATGTGGACAAAGTCGACGTTGGGGTCCTTGAGCACGTCTTCGTATTTCGTGAATCGCTTGTCGATGTGAAAGCGATCGCCGACTTCGTTCAGTTTGTCGACGTTCCGCTGGCAGATGGCGTACATCTCGGCATTCGGATGCCGCTGATAGATCGGAATGAACTCTGCGCCAAAACCCAGGCCCACGATCGCGACACGAACCTTGCTCATGCTGTTGCTCCACGTTCGACTTCGTCACTTGGTGATGCCGACTAATTTAACGCATGACGAAGGAAAATGCATGTAGGGTACGCACCCCGTGCGTACCATGCTTGAATTGACAAATCGACCCAAATCGGAAGCGGTACGCACGGGGTGCGTACCCTACGGCTGTGCGTCGGCCAGTATTACGGCCGATCAAAGCTGGTCGACATCTCGAAGAAGTGCTCGAACGAGCGGCGTGTCTGCGCGAGCAACTCGTCGTTGTCGGTCCACTCGATTTCAGGACCCATCAGCAGCACGTCCAGGTAGCCATCGTAGCCGGCGTTGCGAAGCGCGAGCAAAATTTCTCGCATCGGCAACTCGCCCGACCCGAGCGGGCAGCGATCTTGTTCGCCGTCGACAGGGGGCCGTCCGTCGCCAAGATGCACCAGGGCCGTTCGCGGCGCGATCTCGGCGAGCCGCTCGCAGAAGTGCGGCTCGAAGCCCAGGTGATACGTGTCGAGCGACAATTTCAGCAGCGGATGAGCGAGCGAGTCGAGAAATTCGAGCGACTCGTCGAGCGATGTTAGGAATGTCCAGCCCGAGGCGCACTCCGGATGCATCGGTTCCAAGGCCAGCGTGACGCCGTGCTCCTCGGCCACGCTGAGCAATTTCTGGAGCGACTCGCGGACCAGCCGGCGAACATGTTTGTGCGTGTGCCCGCCACGCGCGCCGGTGTAGATGACCAGGCAGTTGGCTTGCAGCGCCGCGGTCAAGCGGATCGCGTCCATCGCATCAGTCAGGCTGTCACGGAGCGAGCGGCCGTCGTTGCCCGTGAAACCGCCGGCGTACATCAGATGCGAAACGCTCAGCGAGTGCTCGGCGAGCAGTTCGATGGCGCGTTGCTCGCCGTAATCGAGCAGTTTGCGGCGCCACACGCCGATGGCGTTCCAACCGTGCGCGGCGAAGTTGACCACGTCTTCTTCAAACGACCATCGGTAGGTCGTCAGTTCGTTGATCGACAACCGCAGCATGCTGGTCTGGCTCCTCTGTTCGAACGCCACGAGCGAGACGATGGGGGACTCGCACTCAACGAGGGTCACAGTATCACGCAAGCCGATCGAACTGTAAAGCCGATCCGAATCAATTCGCGCGAGACGCCACGCACTGAACGATCGAACAGCATGCTGCGGCATGCTACGTGAGCGCGTCGAGTTCGATTTCATGACGCGGTTCGTTGAGCCGCAGCGTCATGAACCCGCCCAGGCACAGCAGCGCCGCGCCGCTGACAAAAATCAACTCGAACCCCCAGCGGTCGACGAGCGCTCCGACCAATGGCGAAACGACGAACGGAGCCGCTTGACACAGGCTCATCGTGCTCAGATAACGGGGGTGGTCGTGGGCGGGGCTCGCTTCGAGCGTGTAGCCCAGCATCGTCTTGAGCGACATCGGCGTCATGCCCAACGGGATGAACACCAGCCAGTAGTAGCCGCGTCCCCATTCGGGCCAAACGATCGCCAAAGCCACTGCTAGCAGCGGCGCGACGGCCATGCCGAACATCGTGTAACGTAGCGCCATCCTTTCACCATGCCGGTGAACCACGCGCCCCAGCAGCGTGCCAAACACCCCCAGCGACAGGTTCTGCACGACGACCCAAATCATCAACTGCTCGCGGGCCAGCGACAACTCTTGCCGCGCCAAGGCCTGGTAGTGCGGAAACAAAATGTTCTGCGTGGCCGAGAGCATCGCCACGACCGCAAAGCGTCGATAATTGGCGTCGTGCAACAGCACCTCCCAGGCGCCACGAAAGGCTTTGCTCTGCGTGCTTGATGTGAGCTTCGGGTGCTCGTCGGGGCGCTCGACCAACCAGGGGAGGCAACCGGCCGCGACCACGAATAGAATGCCCGTGAAGCCGAAGATGAATGTGAAGCCGCCGTCGGCCATTCGCAGCCAGTCTCCCATCAGCCACCAGGCGAACAGCACGGCGAGCCAAGAGCCGATGGGCACGCTCCAACTGATGAGTCGACCGCGCGACGCGATGCTGATCAGTTTGCCCTGCAGCGTGCCGTAGCTCAATTGGTTGAGGCCATACACCATCGAGAAGACGGCGTAGACCGTGAGGAAAAATGTTGCCATCCAACTCGGTCCTGCTGCGCCATACTGCCACCACACGGCCGCGAGCGTGAGAAACGCGACGGCCATCGCCAGGGTCCAAAGCATCAGCGCGCCACGCTTAAAGGGGGCGCGTCGCAGGTGCGCGTAATAAAACGTCGGCGGTATGCTTTGCCCAAAGCGGTTGACCACCGGCAGCAAGCCACGCAGCCATCCCGCGCCCGCCACGGCGTCGAGAAACGCCGGCATGATGACGCTCTCCGTCTTGAAGATCCAACCGATCCGCACGAGCACGTCGTACAAACCCATCACCAACATATTGCGCCGCTCATGCTCGACCCCTGGCTTCAGAGCAGGGAGGTCGGCCGACTCGTCGGTCGCGGCGGGATCATCGTTCGAATCAGGGGACATGCTCACGGTTGTGGCCGTGCCTCGGGCGTGCCGAACGATCGCCCCTCATGCGCCTCGATCGCCTGACGGATCTCGTCCGGAATGCCGGTCGGCTTTTGCTTGAGGTAGTCGAACACGACGATCGTCGAGTCCCCCTCGGCCACCACGGCCTGTTGAGCCAAACTGTAGATGCGATGCTCGATCTGCACGCTGCTCCGACCCAGTCGCGTGACCCGGGTGCCGATTTCAACCTCGTCGGGATATTTGACCTGCCGCCGATAGTCGCAACGGATCGAAGCCAGGATCGGCCCGATCTTCTGCCGCTCGTACCAAGGATCGAAGCCCAAGCGGCTCATGTAATCGATACGCCCCGTCTCGAACCAGCGAAAGTAGACCGTGTTGTTCACATGACCGAAAGCGTCTTGGTCGCCCCACTGCACGGGCCAGCGGAGCACCAAGCGATAATCGGTCAAGTGTGTCGTTGGCGAGGCGTCGGTCATGCGGTGCCTATCGAGTTAAAGAAAGGAGCGTGTGACAGAATCCCTTCTCCCTTTGGGAGAAGGTGCCCGAAGGGCGGATGAGGGGGGGCGTCGTGTCACACGGATGGACGACATAGCGGATCGTTGCCGCGCCTCGGCACGCCCTCACCTGGCTCGCTGCGCTCGCCATCCTCTCCCAGAGGGAGATGGGTAAGAGCATGTCTCTGCGATCGGGCAAGTTGGATTTCATCGTCGCTCAAACGTTGACACAGCGGCGCGAACGCATCGACTCGAGCGCCGCGAGATTCACGTGCAGCGTATGCAACGCCGCCTCGATCGGGCAAGGGTTCGCCCCCTGCCCAGCGAGCAGCGCGAGAAACGCGCGAGCCTGGCGACGAAACAGGTCGTCCCGCTCGCCGACCACCGGACCGTTCCATTGCCAATCCCGATCGCCGCGACGTTGCAGGCCGTAGGTCCCCTCGGGCAATTTCAGTTCGGCCGATCCGAGTGAGCCGTGCAGGCTGACTCGCAATTGATTGGGGATCATGAACTGGTTTTCAGCAAGCGAGAACATGATCCGCCCACCGTCGAGTCGGCCGACCATGTGGGCCGTGTCGTCCACTTCGACTCCGTCGAGCACCTGATTGGCCGCGTCGCAAAACACCCAATCGAAGCGCGCCTGTGTAACACAAGTGATCAGATCGACCATGTGCGTGGCGGCGTCTTGAATGCAACCGCCGCCGGTCTCGTAACGGGCGTAATAGAGTTGACGGTAGGTGGGGCGAAACGAGGGGTAGTTTTGTCCCCCTTCGACCGTGACCGCGCGAAGGTCGCCGAGCAGGCCGTGGGCGATCAAATCACGAACGGCAAGCACGGCCGGATGGACCCGAAACACGTATGCGATCTGAATCGGCTTGTCCTGCCGCGCCTCGATCAGGCGCGCGACATCCTCGGCGCGCGTGGCGAGCGGCTTCTCGATAAGTAGCCCACGCACTCGAGGCAGCAGCCGCAGGGCATGTTCGACATGCAAATGGGCCGGCGTGCAGATGACCGCGGCGTCCCACTGCGGCGCGAGCGCGTCGTCGAGCGCGGCGAACGACTCGACCTGATAGCGATGGGCGATCTCCTTGCGACGTGCCTCGTTTGTGTCGCACAGCGCGAGCGTCGCGCCCGACTGCTGAAAGCAGCGTAAGTGCCGCTCGCCGATCGATCCGCCGCCAACGACCAAGATATTCATGTCAAGTCTCGCAACCTCGTGGAGCGGTCACCGTACGCCAAGACGCCCA
The DNA here is from genome assembly GCA_964652155.1 of uncultured Planctomycetaceae bacterium. Classification (GTDB taxonomy): domain Bacteria; phylum Planctomycetota; class Planctomycetia; order Pirellulales; family PNKZ01; genus CAZZBK01. The sequence goes on from CAZZBK010000210.1 coordinate 4,593, forward strand.
GTCATGCAAGCCGCTCGGAACCGAGTGCGGTGGTGTGGTAGGATGTTCGTCTGAAATAAATGCTCCGGCTCGGAGTCGTGAGACAGCGATACTCTATTCACGGTTCGCGTTCATGAACAGATATCGACCAATTCATGCGGTGCTGCTTGCACTGACGCTGCTCGTCGGCTGTGCCGAGCCCCCTCCCCTGCCCCAGGCCATCGAGCACGTTGAGCGAGGCATGACGGACGAGATCGTACTCCCCAGCACGGTCATGCAAGATCCTGAATTCGCCACGATCGCGTCGCTTAAAAAATTGCGCGTGCTGCATTTGCCGCAGGCCCATGTCTCGGACCAAGTCGTCGAGCACCTGGAGCAACTCACGGCGCTCGAATCGCTGGTGCTAGGAAGCACGTCACTCTCGGACGATTCGCTGCGTCGGCTCGTCAAGCTGCCGCGGCTCACACGACTGAACGTCGATGCGTGTCGCTGGACCGACGAGGGGCTGTTGCTCCTCGAGCAATTTCCCCTGTTGACGAACCTCCGATTCAGTTCGTCGCGGGTCACCGAGGCGGGGCTGAAACAGCTCGGGCAACTCCGCTCGTTGCGGTTCCTGATTGTGCGCGACATGCCTTTGACTGACGACGTGCTCGACGAACTGGCGGGGCTGCCTGACTTGGAATCGCTGTATATTTCCGGAACTCGCGTCACCGAAAAGGGTTGGGATCGCTTGCAGCAGCGCCGTCCGCGGCTTCATGTGCACGGTCCATAAAAAAGTCCAGAAAGAATTGGTTGCCAGAAACGGTTGGGTGCATGAAAATAGTTCCATGCTTTCCTGCGATCGAGTCTTTTTCGAGCTGACGCGAGGTCCGTTCCCGTCGGGTGGCGCTCATGACGCCGCTGTCGAGGAACATCTGTCTCGCTGCGCCAGTTGTCGCGAGATGGCCGAGGCGCTGCGGCCGCCGTTGCAAGTCGTGCCCGAGTCGGTGCCCCCCGAGGAAGGCCGCAACCTGCCGAGCTACTGGGGACCGGCCGAGTCGATCGAGCCGCGGGTGCTCTCGGCCGTGCTGGCCGAGTTCGATTACGGACGATCCGATCGCAAGCCCAAACGCCGTCGTCGTGTGGCACGCGCGCCTCGTCCACTCGTGCGGCATCCGCTCATCGAGTTTATCAAGTTCGGAGCGGCCGTCGTGCTCGGATTGATCATCGCGCTCGTTGTGTTCATGTTCCACTTTTGAAAGCGCGGGTCATGCAACACTCCGACGTAGCGCCTCTGCATGGGGTGCGAGTGCTCGATTTGACCCGGGTGTTGGCGGGCCCTTATGGGACCATGCTGCTCGCCGACCTGGGGGCGGAAGTCGTCAAGGTCGAACGACCCGAGGGGGACGACGCCCGACAGTTCGGCCCGTTCATCTCGACCGGCGAGAGCGCGTACTTTGCCAGCATCAATCGGGGCAAGAAAAGTATCACGCTCGACCTCAAGAGCCCGAACGATCGCGCGACGTTTTGGCAATTGGCCGCTAAAGCCGACGTGGTCGTCGAGAATTACCGTCCCGGCACGATGGAGCATTTCGGATTGGGTAGCGCCGCGCTGCGGGCTAAGTATCCGCGGTTGATCTACGCCTCGGCCACCGGTTTTGGCCGCACGGGCCCCGACGCCGCGCGGGCCGCGTATGACGTGATCGTCCAGGCCCGCAGCGGACTGATGAGCATCACCGGGCACAGTGCCGACGCGCCGGCTCGTGTCGGCAGTTCGATCAGCGATATCCTCGCCGGCATTTACCTTGCCCTGGGGGTGGTCGCTGCCTTGCGGCAGCGTGACCAGACGGGCGTTGGCTGCGATGTCGATTTGTCGATGCTCGATTGCACGGTCTCGACGCTCGAAAATGCCATCGCCCGCTTTGCGACCAGCGGCGAGGTACCGCGACCGCTGGGGACACGTCATCCGTCGATCGCGCCGTTCCAGTCGTTTCGCGCCGCCGATGGGCCACTCGTCATCGCGGCGGGCAACGATCATCTGTGGCAAAAATTGTGCGCGGTGATCGAAGCCCCGCAGTTGATCGACGATCCGCGCTTGAACAGCAATCCGCAGCGCGCCAAGCATCTGGAGTATCTCGAAGAGCAACTCACCGCACGCTTGTCGCAGCGCAGCGTGAAGGTGTGGCTGGCTCTGTTCGACGAGGCGGGCGTTCCGGCGGCCGCGATTCATGACATCGGCCAGGTCGTCGCCGACCCTCAGCTCACGGAGCGCGGTATGTGGCATCTGTTGCAGCAGGGCGATCACGCACCGCTCATCACGGCCGGGACGCCGTTCGTGTTCGATGGCGCGAAGCCGACGCTGGGCCACACCTGGCCCAAGCTCGGCGAGCACACGGCCGACGTGTTGCGGCAATGGCTCGGAGAGTCGTAAATGCTGCGCAGAGCGACGCTCGACGACCTCGCTGGGATTGTCGCGGTGGAGCAGACCGCTTGGCCCGCGGCGCTGGCGATGGACGCGAGCGCCATTCGCGCCCGGCTCGAAACCTTTCCGGCCGGACAGCTTGTCGAGGAAGAGCAAGGGCAGATCGTGGCCTATGCCGCCGCACAACG
>CAZZBK010000211.1:0-7122 GCA_964652155.1 uncultured Planctomycetaceae bacterium
TCGCCCGGGCGGACGAAGGTGCCGATCCGCACGATGCCGCTTTCGTCGAGATTGCGGAGCGCCTTCTCGCTGACGTTGGGGATGTCGCGCGTGAATTCCTCGCGACCCAGCTTGGTCTCGCGAATCTCGATGTCGAACTCTTCGATGTGGATCGACGTGTACACGTCTTGCTTCACCAACTCTTCGCTGATGATGATCGCGTCTTCGAAGTTGAAGCCGTCCCAGGACATGAACCCGACGAGCACGTTGCGTCCGAGCGCCAACTCGCCGAGATGCGTGGCGGCACCGTCGGCAAGGACCTGGCCGCGTTCGACCTTTTGACCCAATTCAACAATTGGGCGATGATTTTGGCAGGTGCGTTCGTTCAGGCCGACGTACTTGCGCAGATGATAAACGTCGTCGCCGACCTCGATCCGCGAGGCGTCGACATAGTTCACCTTGCCCGCGCGGCGGGCCTTGACGATCATGCCCGAGTTGCGCGCCACGTCGCGTTCCATGCCGGTGCCGACAATCGCCGGCTCGGCGATGAGCAACGGCACGGCTTGGCGTTGCATGTTCGAACCCATCAGCGCGCGGTTGGCGTCGTCGTGTTCGAGGAACGGGATCAAACCGGCCGAGACGCCCACCATTTGACAGGGCGCGACGTCCATGTATTCGATCTTGTCGAACGGCACCAACTCGAAGTCGGCGCGGTACCGCGCCAAAATGAGTTCCGGTTGCGATTCGCTGCCGGTCAGCTTGCCGCCGACGATGCGCGTATCGGCCGGGGCCAAATAGGCTTCGCTCTCTTGATCGGCGCGCAGCCAGACCACGTCTTCCGACAGCTTGCCTTTGCTGACCTTGCGATAGGGCGTCACCAGGAAGCCGTATTCGTCCACCTCGGCATAAATCGCGAGGCTGGAAATTAGACCGATGTTCGTGCCTTCGGGCGTTTCGATCGGGCAGATACGGCCGTAGTGCGAGATATGCACGTCGCGGACTTCAAAGCCGGCGCGCTTACGGTTCAAACCGCCAGGGCCCAAGGCCGACAGGCGACGCTCGTGCGTGAGCATCGAGAGCGGATTCGTCTGGTCGACGACCTGCGACAACTCACCGCGTCCGAAGAAATACTCGATCGCGGCCGACACGCTCTTGGGGTTAATCAAGCTGCGCGGGGTCATGTCCTCGAGGTCCTTGAGGCTCATCCGCTCCTGGACGGTGCGCCGGAGCTTCAAAAAGCCCTTGCGCAATTCATCGGCGGCCAACTCATCGATCGTCCGCAGGCGACGATTGCCCAAGTGATCGATGTCGTCGACCTCGACCTTCGGATCTCCCGCGCGGAGCGCGAGCAGGTAGTTGATCGCGGCGATCAAATCGTCGGGCCGCAGGGTTTGCTCGTTCTCGGAAATTTCCAAGCCGAGCTTGCGATTGATGCGGAAGCGACCGACCCGGCCAAGCCGATAGCGGTTGGTGTCGAAGAATTTTTCGTGGAACAGCGCCTTGGCCTTCTCGAGCTGGGGCGGATTGCCGGGACGGAGCCGCTGATAGATCTTGAGCAGCGCTTCTTCGTGGCTGGCCGTGTTGTCTTCTTGCAGGGTGTTGAAGATCAACGGGTCCTTGGCGTCGGCCATGACCTCGACGCTCTTGAGCCCCGAGGTGCAGATCAACTCGGCGGCGTTCTTGGTGATCTTGTGACCACTCTCGACAATCACCTCGCCGCGGCGTTCACTGCTGCCAGGGTAGACGATGTCGTCGACGGCAATTTTGCCTTCGATCTTGGCGACGCTGCGGCCGTCGACCACTTTCTCGTCGGATGTGTCGTAGAAGGCTCGCAGCAGTTCCGCGTTGCTGCTGTATTTGCGATCCATGGCGCGCAGCAGGGTGAGCGCCGGGAACTTGCCGCTCTGGTCGATGCGGACGCTGAGCATTTCCTTCTTGGTGACGTTCAGTTCGACCCAACTGCCGCGTTCGGGAATGATGCGGCAGTTGTGCAGACGTTGCTCGGTGCCTTCCTCTTCGGTGACGAAATCGATGCCCGGGCTGCGGTGCAACTGGCTCACCACGACGCGCTCGGCACCGTTGATGATGAACTCGCCGCCGCCGAGCATGATCGGAATGTCGCCGAGGTAGACTTCTTCTTCGACCGGCTGCTCTTTGGTCAGCCGCAGCCAGACCTTGAACGGACGACCATAGGTGAGCCGCAACTGTCGGCACTCGTCCGGTTCGTAGCGCGGCTTGCCCAACTCGTAGCGGATGTATTCGAGCTTGAGCGTCTTGTCATAGCTCTCGATCGGGAAAATCTCCCGCAACACCGACTCGATGCCTTGGTCTTTACGCTTTTCCTGCGGCACTTCGTACTGCAAGAAGACGTCGTAGCTGCGAGTTTGGATGTCCGTCAGGCTGGGAATCGGGTAGTGCTCACGCTGGCTACCGAAGTAACGGACTTCTTTGGGTTGGAGACGTCGTTGAGCCGAAGTGGCCATAGCGGGGTCGATCTCCTGCGTACCTAGCGGGGACGAAACGAAACGCGGGCACAAGGGTCACCGCCGTTGAGCGCGAGCAGGGCTCTCTACGAGCCGATTTCCGCACTCCACCGACAGGCACCCATGAACGATGAACCGAAGGCGGCGCAAACTCTCCGTTGGCGACCGCACGTACTCAACCGATTGACAACCATTGGAAGAGAGTTTGTCAAAGTAACCTAACGACCCGACTCGTGCGTGCGATCCAACGCGTGAATCGCGAACAGGACAACTATCCGTGGCAGAAGCGGAGGGCACGGCGCGGTCAACCCGCGCCGTGCTCCAACCATGTTCCACCGTGTCTCGTTGCAACGAACGCCGTCGCGCGCGGAAGGCGAGCTTCCAGGCGTCTCGACTACTTGATCGAAACCTTGGCGCCCGACTCTTCCAGTTCCTTCTTGAGCTTCTCGCAGTCGGCCTTGCTGAGTCCTTCCTTGATCTTGCTCGGCGCGCTTTCGACGAGGTCCTTGGCTTCCTTCAAGCCCAGGCCGGTCGCGGCGCGAACCACCTTGATGACGCCAATCTTGTTGTCGCCAAAGGCGTCGAGCATGACGTCAAATTCGGTCTTCTCTTCGACCGGAGCCGCGGCAGCGGCAGCCGGACCGGCCATCATCACCGCGCCACCGGCGGCGGCCTTGATGCCGTGAACGTTTTCCAGGTAATCGCTCAACTCTTTGGCTTGCTTGAGCGTCAGGGTGACAATCTGGTCGCCGAGCGTCTTGGTGTCGGCGGAGTATTCCATCGTAGCTGCATCGGACATGGCGAATCGTTTCCTTTCTCGGACAACTGGGGGAAGAATCAATGTATCGCGTCAACAGCCGGTTGTCGCTCGCGGAACTGTCTGATTCCGCAGCGCGAAGGCCGGCCAACCTTGTATTTGCTTAAGCGGCCGGGGCCTCGCCCTCGGGTTCTTTGGCTTTTTCTTTGAGCTGGCTCACCAACGCGCCGCCAGGACCGTTGAGCTGCGCAGCCAACTTCGCTCCTGGGCTCAATATCTGGCCAGCCAGGATGCTGAGCACTTCCGTTCGGCTGGGCCAAGTGCTGACCGCCTTGACCTGCTCGGCCGAGAGCCGAGCGCCGTCCATGACGCCACCCTTGGCGGCAAACGGCGCCATGGTTTTATCTTCGGTGATCTTGGTGATGATTTTGGCGAGCGAGACGATGTCTTCGCCCCCCCAAACCAAGGCTTGCGCCCCTTCCATCACATCGAAGGCAGAGGCCAGTGGCGTGCCGGAGGCGGCACGCCGGGCCAGGCTGTTCTTGACGACCAGCAGGCTGATGTTCTTGCTACGCAGTTCGCGGCGAAGCTTGAAGTTCTGCGCCGCGTTGAGGCCGGCGACCGACACCAACAGCGCTTCGTTCACGCCCTTGATTCGACTCGACAGGTCGTCGGTGATCAGTTGTTTAACCAGTTTGCTCATGACAGTTCACTTAAATAAATGATGCTCGACATCGTCGACCCAGAGGTCCACGACACCAAAATGACTTGAACTAGGCGGCCACCATAATGCCGGGGCTCATCGTCGCCGACACGTTGATCGATTTGACGTAATGCCCCTTCACCGCCGAGGGCTTAATATGCTGAATGTGGCTGATAAAGGCATTGATGTTGTCGGTCAACTGCTCGGCCGTGAAACTCAACTTGCCGACGACCGCGTGGACGATGCCGCCGGCGTCGTTGCGGAACTCGACCTTACCGGCCTTATACTCTTTGACCGTTCGGGTAATTTCCGGGGTCACCGTGCCGGCACGGGGCGAGGGCATCAGGCCGCGCGGGCCGAGCACGCGACCGAGCGGACCCACCAGCCCCATCATGTCCGGGGCGGCAATGCAGACGTCGAAGTCGGTCCAGCCGTCCTTGATCTTCTTGGCCAAGTCATCGGAGCCGACCTCGTCGGCACCCGCGGCCTTGGCTTGCTCGGCCAAGTCACCCTTGGCGAACACCACGACCCGCAAGCTCTTGCCGATGCCGTGGGGCAATACGACCGAGCCACGGACGATCTGGTCGGCCTGCTTGGCATCGACCCCCAATCGCATGGCCACCTCGACCGATTGATCGAACTTGGTGTTGCCAAATTGCTTGAGCAACTCGCAGGCCTTGGCCAGCGCCATGGGCTGCGGAGGATTGGGGACTTTGGCCGCCAGGGCCGTAAAACGCTTCGAGTGCTGTGCCATCGGGAGGATCTTCCGTCTATCAGGTCAATGCTGGTGTGTGTTGCGTGGGGGCGTGACTTAGCCTTCAACCACAATGCCCATGCTGCGGGCGGTCCCTTCGATCATGCGAGCTGCGTGATCGGCGTCGCGGGCGTTGAGGTCGGCCAGCTTGAGCCGCACGATGTCGGCGATCTGTTGCTTGTTGACCTTGCCGACCTTCTCTTTGTTCGGCACGCCCGAGCCCTTGGCCAAGCCGGCCGCCTTCTTGAGCAGCGCGGCGGCGGGGGGGCTCTTGGTGAAGAACTCGAAACTGCGGTCGTTGTAGACCGTCACGACCACCGGGATCGGCATGCCCATCGCCTCGCGGGTCCGCTCGTTAAATTGCGAGACGAACTGGCCCAGGTTGATACCGAACTTACCGAGCGAGGTGCCCACCGGAGGGGCTGGGGTGGCCTGTCCGGCCGGAACTTGAAACTTGGCTTGACCGACAACTTGCTTTGCCATGATTGCTTAATCCGTGAATGACTCGCAGCGACCTACGGCTGCGCTACTTGCTAATTTGATTGCTTAGAGCTTCTCGACTTGCCAGTATTCCAATTCGACCGGAGTCGAACGTCCGAAGATGTTGATCATCACCGTCACGCGGCCGTTGGTCTCGTCGATCGCCTCGACATGACCCTCGAAATTCGTGAACATGCCGTCGTTGATCCGCACCCGATCTTGCGGTTTGAATTCCAATTTGATCTTGGGGGACTCGTCGACCTTTTCTTCGACCTTGGTCACGATGCGGGCGACTTCGCTGGAGGGCATCGGCTGCGGCTTGCCACCGGCCCCGGTGAAGTCACCAATACCCGGCGTCTCGCGTACCAAAAACCAGGTGTCGTCGTTGAGCTCCATGTGGACCACGAGATAGCCCGGGTAGAGCTTGACCTTGACGACCTTTTTCTTACCGTTCTTGAACTCGGTCCGCATTTCGACCGGGACGATAATGTCGCCGAAGAAACCTTGCAGGCCGGCAATGTTAATCTTGCGTTGCAGCGCGTCCTTGATCGAGTCTTCGCGATTGCTGGCCACCTTGAGGATGTACCACTTGCGATCGCCGGTTGGCTGAGCGCTTGTTTCGTCCGACTCGAGCATGCCGCTGTAGCTGCCGTCATCGACCGATTCCTCCTCGGCGGGCTCGTCAGCGACGTCGTCGATCGGCTCGCTCTCGGGAGCGGAAACGGCTCCCTCTGCGTAGCGGTCGGCCGCCGATTCGGAGGAACTCTCCGACGAGCCCTGAGACGCGACATCATGGGGCGCGACGGAATCGTGCGCCAGGCCCGAGTCGTCGGGCTTGGGTTCACTCGAATTGTCGTGCGCTTCATCCATCACAATGCCATCTCCGGCTTACATCAACCGAACCATTCCAACATCCCACCGCGACGCTTAACCGCCGCCGGGTCCGACAATTCCCAGCGCCCCGAGCACGGTGCGCCAGAGAATGTCAAACACGAAAATGACCGCCGCCAACCCGAACAGCATCAGCATGACCACAATCACGCTGCGATACAGCTCTGGCTTGCTGGGCCACGAAACCTTATTCACTTCCGCCTCGACCCCGATCAAAAAATCGGCGAATCGAGGCCACTGCACAATCCGAAACGCGAACCACAAACCGCTCAGCAACACCACCCCTGACACGCCGGCTGAGTAGCTCGGGTCACTTAGAAAATTGTGACACGAGTACGCGCCGTACACGGCGATGATGACCAGGGAGAAGAACGTGGCGTACCGCGTCCAACGACCCTGACTGCGCTTGTAAAAACCGAAGCTGAACCACGTGTTCAAAAACGGGCTCGCGACGGTATTTGCATCTTGCGACATCACCGGTTCCTTGGCAGTACGCCGACCGATAAACGAACACTCAAATCTGCTCGAAACTCAATTCCGCCCCCGACCACGACCGACCTGCGCCCCGAACACTCACCACCCTCCCGGCAACTCATCACTCTCGCGAGCGGGCTTCCGGCCCGCGCCGAATGTCCACTCGCCGCAGACACTGTCCGCAGGCCGCAGAACACTCAGCCGGACCGGCCAGCCGAATATGGCAGGGGCGGAGGGAATCGAACCCGCAACCGCTGGTTTTGGAGACCAGTGCTCTACCAATTGAGCTACACCCCTGTCGTCGCTGGCCCTCGTCGGGCCAACGACTAAGGTTCGCCGTCCTCAATCCAACGATTGACTAAGCCAAAATCTTGGTCACAACACCCGAGCCCACCGTCTTGCCGCCTTCGCGGATGGCGAAACGGACACCGTCATCCATGGCGATCGGGCTGATCAGCTCGATGCTCAGCTTGACGTTGTCACCCGGCATGCACATTTCGGCGTCGCCCAACAGTTCGGCGTCGCCGGTGACGTCCGTCGTGCGGAAGTAAAACTGCGGACGGTAGCCGCTGAAGAACGGCGTGTGACGGCCGCCTTCTTC
>CAZZBK010000212.1:0-6988 GCA_964652155.1 uncultured Planctomycetaceae bacterium
GGCTATTGAATCGTCGGTCCAAGAATGAAGATGATCGATCCAGCCACGATAATAATTGGTCAGGAAATACATCCAGGTGTCGATTTCTTGCGATTCGATCTTGAGCGGTACGGCCTTGGGAGATCGTGATTCGGTAGAAAAGACCGCCGGTATACCATAGTTGTGCCCACTTGAATTCGCGCTGAAGCCGAAGAACGACGCTGGCAAATCGAGACCATATTCTCGCGATAACAGTGTGTGAGTGTAGTAATAATCCTGCCAAGCACTCCCACAACAATCGCTGGGGATGGAAACGGTTCGGAAAAACGGGTAAGGGGCAGGGCGAATCAATGCGTGCTTGCTGACAGCCTCCGCTTGGAATTTCTCATCCGGTGAGGGAGTCAAGGAGCTTTCTAACTTTGGCACGGGCTGATCGATGTATTCTAACTTCTTTTGTGGTGTACTCCAGCTTGAGGGTGGTAGATCGAGCAACGTTCGGGTTTCGCAGATAAGTTTAGCCAAATAGTCTGTGTATGCCTCCGCTACAGGAGTTGCCGCTACAGGAGTTGCCGCAACCGATGGCGTTTGTACTGGTAGGTTATCGGTGTTCGTCGTTTCAGCTTCAGCCTTCGGCTTCGCTGAATTCGACTCTTCATGAACTGGCTCTTCATTCACCGCAACAATAACTGCTTGGGAGCAGTCATTATTGCGGTAGGTATTATAAACAACGCTCACGGTAGCGATTGCCACAATCGCCATTCCGACAAACATCAGGCCAATGGTCCGCCAGGATCGCCGACTTAATATTGTCATGGACAAATCTCTTCTGTTCTTTTGACAACGCAGCTCTGTTGTAGACATATTAATCTGATTGACTAGATTGCTACGTTAAATAATCAGGCACATGCCAACATGCATTTGCGATAGCGATGCTTGAGCCATTCGGGCAATTTTATCGAACGATCTTTTTTAACGAATCCGCTTGTAGTTTTTTGGTGTCGAAGAGCTTCACAACCGTCTCTTCATCGAGCGATTCTAGCGATCTTGCCATGTACGGCTTTAATACCGACCGGTTCGTTTCGAGACGGGCAACTTCGATGGCGTCGCCCCATTTGAGACGTCCGTATTCATCAAAACTCTTGACGACTACCAAGCGCACGACAAAATCCTCTTGATCGATCAGATTTTCATTGGAGAGTCCTTTCTCCAAGACGGACTTGGCGGCCCGCCAGTAGAGATATGCTTCCCGTTTCGATTCATTTAGTGCGAGCACTTTATCGATATCAGGAAATAGATTGATGAGGATCAAAGATTTGCCATCTTTGACCACACAGATATCCCCGTCGGTTGATACGTTGGTTAGTTGTTGCAATGGCGTGGGTGCCGGATGAACGTCTGACGTTGCTGGCCCCTCCACCGAGTTGTGAGCCACATCAGAACAACCAGCCAGCGTTGGCAAGCACACGATTGCAACCGTCATCCAATGGCGGGAAATCCAGGTCATTAAGCATATCTCCTCGGTTTTTATGCTGCGACGTCGTAGCGAGCCCTGATTGCTCCTGAGCACACTCGATCGTTTTGTTCGGATCGTGCCATCATGCTTCTCGATCATTTACGTATCGCAACTACCCGTTAATTGAGTGATTGAGACAAACGACTTTGGCTCAAGTCCGCGGGGGGCGGTCGCGGCCTCGTCGAGATCACATTGCCGATCCCAGGCGAGTTGCGCGGCGGAGACAGGCTGCTGACCCAAGAGCGTTCGCGCGGCAGTCATTACGAAGCCCTGCCAAGAGCTGAACGTCGTCGCCACGGCCGAGGGTTCGTAGCCGCAATGGACCATGCAGTCGCCGCACTTCGGGTTGCCGCTCGAATGACCGTAGGCGCTCCAGTCGGTGTCGTCCATCAACTCGCGGAACGTCGCCGCGTATCCCTCGTCGAGTAAGTAACAGGGCCGCTGCCAGCCGAACAAGTTGTAGGTTGGCGTGCCCCAGGGAGTGCATTCCAGATCGAGCATCCCCTTGAGGAACTCGATGAACAACGGCGACTGGTTGAAGCGCCAGCGACGCGGGGCCTCGGCAAACATGGCGCGAAACAGTCGCTGGGTCGCTTCGCGCGGCAAAAAGCTATGTTGGTCGGGCGCCTTGGCATAGCTGTAGCCAGGCGAGACCATCATCCCTTCGACGCCCAGGTCCATGAGCGTGTCGAAGAAGGCCCGCATGCGTTGCGGGGCGGTTCCCTTATAGAGCGTCGTGTTGGTCGTGACACGGAAGCCGCGCGCCAAGGCGGCACGGATCGCCGACACGGCCACGTCATAGATCCCCGCGCGGCAGACAGCCCGATCGTGCTCTTCGCGCGGGCCGTCGAGGTGGACTGAGAACGTGAGGTATTTCGAGGGGGTGAACTTGGGTAATGCCGCTTCGAGCTTGATGGCATTCGTGCAGAGATAGATATATTTCTTGCGCGCGACCAGTCCGTCGACGATCGCGTTGATCTGCGGATGCAGCAGCGGCTCGCCACCAGGGATCGAAACGATCGGCGCTCCACACTCGTCGACCGCCGCAAAACACTGCTCGGGCGTTAGATGCCGCCGCAGGATATTGGCCGGGAACTGAATCTTTCCGCAGCCGGCACACTCGAGGTTGCAGCGAAACAGCGGCTCGAGCATAAGCACGAGCGGGTAGCGTTTGACGCCGCGCAACCGTTGCCGCAATACGTACGAGGCAACGGTCCACATTTGAGAGACGGGTACGCTCATGTCAGCACAGCATCGAGTGAGTGAAATCAACCCCTGACCAAGAACAAACGATGAACACGCTTTATCGATCGTCGAGCAGTGGGTGCAATGGAATTGTTTCCGGATCGCTATCGAGTTCGCTCGCCATGGCCTGCGACCACTGCGCCAGCGCCATGAGCGGGAAGTAGATCGGGTACATGTGATAGCGCAAGTAAAACACCCGCGGAAAGCCCGTGCCCGTGAACTCGGTCTCGTGCCACGAGCCGTCTTCGCGCTGGTGATTGATCAGGTAGCGGATGCCGCGAACCGTGGCTGGGTGGGCATGCAGACCGCCGGCCAACAAGCCCAACACGGCCCAAGCGGTTTGCGAGGGGGTGACGTTCCCTTGGCCTCGCAGCTTGGGGTCATCGTAGCTGTCGGGCGATTCGCCCCAGCCGCCGCTGGACTGCTGATAGGCGAGTAGCCAATGGGCCGCGTTAACCACGGCGGGGTCATCCACCGAAACGCCAACGGCCCGCAGACCGACAATCACCTGCCAGGTACCGTAGATGTAATTGACCCCCCAGCGGCCGAACCAACTGCCATCGGCCTCTTGGGTCGCGCGCAGGTAGGTCAGGCAACGATCAACGACCGGGTCGCCGATGCAGCGGCCCAGCTTGCCGAGGCATTCCAACACGCGAGCCGCGAGATCGGGCGAACTCGGGTCGATCATCGCGTTATGATCGGCGAACGGCACGTAGCACAGAAACTCGGCGTCGTTGTCGCGGTCGAACGCGCCCCATCCACCGTCTCGATTTTGCATCGCCACGAGCCAATGCTCGGCCTTCTCGATCGATTGCGTGATCTGTCGCAGCCGTTCGACTTCCGACTCAGCGGTCTGACCGTGCGGTTGGCGCTCGTCGACCAATTCCAGATTCGGTGGTAGCGACGACTCGTTGGTCGCGGCGAACTGCTGATGCAGGGCCATCGCAACCATCGCCGTGTCGTCGTTGTCCGGATAGTAGTCGTTGGCGTACTCGAAGCACCAACCACCGGCGGGCACGTCGACCGTTTCCGACCAATCGCCGGGACGAGTGATTTGCTGCTTCAGCAACCAATCGACCGCCTGCTCAATAGCCGGATGAGAAGGTTTCATGCCGCTGTCTTGCAGCGCGCGGAGGGCAATGGCCGTGTCCCAGACCGGACTCTTGCAGGGCTGCAATCGGATCGAGTCGTCGTCTTCGAGATACAACCCTTCGAGTTGCTCGAAACAGTACTTCAACTCGGGGCTCTCGTCGTCGTAGCCCAGGCTGCGCAGGGCGATGATCGCCCAGACCATGGGCGGGAAAATCGCGCCGAGCCCGTCGCTCCCTTGAAACCGCTCGAGCATCCATTGCTTGGCAAGTCGAATGGCGCGATTGCGCAACGGTGTCACCGCGCGGCGCTGACACCACTTGAAGCCCGCGTCGACCACGCGGAAAAAGCGATCCCAACTCAGCACCCCCGTGCCCCCTTTGAGCCCCGGGCAACGCAACGGGGGCCAGTTCTCGGGCCGACTCAGGAACAACTCGCGAATGCCGTGCGCCGCGTCGATGGGGGTCACCGGTTGCAGCGCCGACATGATCGACAGCGGCACGATGATCGTGCGGCTCCAGGCGCTGACTTTGTAGACATTGATCGGGAACCACTTGGGGAGCAGCATCACCTCGGGTGGGACGGCCGGGCACTGGTCGTACGAGATTTGGCCCAGCAGCGCGAGATAAAACCGCGTGAAGCTATTCACGGCGTCGGCACCACCGTGGCGCAAAATGGCGCTCCGCGCGCGCTGCATATACTCGGCCGACGGATCGTGGCCCGTGAGCTTGAGCGCGAAGTAGCCTTTGACACTGGCGCTGATCTCGACTTTGCCGCCGGGGTACATGGCCCAGCCGCCATCGGGCAATTGCGACTTGATGAGATAGCGCGCACACTTGCGGGCAACATCGGACGTTTCGCGTCCCAGGTAGGCCAGCAGCAGAATGTATTCGCTTTCGAGGATCGTGTCCCCTTCGAGCTCAGCGCACCAGCAGCCATCGGACTGTTGCTCGGCAAGCAACCACTGACGAGTACGCATGATGGCGCGACGCAAGGGACCGGCCATGCGTTCGTAGCTGGGGTGCCGCGAGGGGACGGCGACTTCAGAGATTCCTTCGGGACCATCCATGGTCACAACGCGAACGAATCGGCTCATTTCCATGCCTTCGGTTCTTATGACAGGGCGGTCTTCCTTGACGCGCTGCCAAACACGCTCCCGCACGGCCCTGGTCGATGCACCAGGTCGAGCGGCCGCAAGTTTGGCAAGGTTTCAGATTATGGAGATCGCCGCATAATCCACAAGATCAGTACGCAGCACACATTGGGAAAGAAAGGCCGGCGACTTTCCTGAGTGCTAATCGTGAGCTAGACTATCCCGAGGCCCGCAAACTCACCTGCAACCTTCCCAGATTCTGACGTGACGTCGCCCCCTCGCCGACGTCTACGTCACAATAAGGCGACCGCGTTGACATTAACGCGCACCAAGGCTTGCTAGCAGCGCGATGCTGTCACTCCCCACCCGGCTGACTTTTTTCAAATCGTTGACTCTCACATGGCAAATTCGGGCGATCGACTTCGCGGCATTTTCACTCCCAACATCGTACCGCTCGATGCGCGCGGCGACATTAACGAGGCCGAGTTGCGACGCTACACCGATTGGCTCATCGCCAAAGGGGTGCATGGCCTGTACCCGAACGGATCGACCGGCGAGTTCTTGCGGTTCACGGTCGAAGAGCGGCGACGGATCATCGAGATCATGGCCGACCAGACCCGCGGCCGAGTGCCTATCCTGGCCGGTGCCGCCGAGGCCAACGTTCGCGAGACGATTCGGGCTTGCGAGTATTACCACTCGTTGGGCGTGCGAGCCGTCGCGATCGTGGCACCGTTTTACTACAAGCTCAGTCCACGCGCCGTGTATGCCTACTTTCGCGATATCGGTCGCAACACGCCCGTCGACGTGACGCTGTACAACATTCCCATGTTCGCCTCGCCGATCGACGTGCCCACCGTGCAGCGGTTAAGCGAAGAGTGTGAAAAGATCGTGGCGATCAAGGACAGCTCGGGTGATTTGCCGCACATGATTCGCATGATCAAGGCGGTGCGACCGAATCGGCCCGAGTTCAGCTTTATGACCGGCTGGGACGCGGCGCTGATGCCCATGTTGCTCATCGGCTGCGACGGCGGCACGAACGCCACGAGCGGTGTTGTGCCCGAGATCACGCGAAAACTGTACGACCTTACCCTCGCCGGGCGAATCGACGAGGCGCGTGAACTTCAGTACAAGCTGCTGACGCTGTTCGACGCGATGATTTACTCGACCGACTTCCCGGAAGGCTTTCGGGCGTCGCTGGCGTTGCGCGGCTTTCAGCCCGGTCAAGGGCGTCAGCCGTTGTCAGAAGACCAGCAGGTCGAGCTCACCGCGGTGGCCCGCAATTTACAATGCCTGCTGAGCGAGGAAGGGTTTGTCGACGAGCCGATCGGCGGTTGCTCGACCGGCGCTGGCGACGCGAACCCCGCACTCGTGCGACAGATTGTTGAGAGTGTGGTGAGTGAACTGAAGAAGCAGGGTGTGAAATAGCGTGTCCAGTTGGCCGACGTTTCGCGATCCGCTTCGCGCCAGCGGCTGACGAAGAATAAAGAACCGAGAACCGAGAACTTTTGTCATGCAAAGCCTCGCGCTGCTTGAGATTGGCAATCTGGCCCCGGCGTTTATCGTGGCCGACCGCTGCGCCAAGGCGGCGGGAGTTACGATCCTCGGCATCGAGAGCACCGATGGGGCGGCCCAGTGCATCAAGCTCGTCGGCACGGCCGGTGATGTGCGCGAGGCGGCCGAACAGGGCGCGGCGCTCGGCAAATTGATGGGCACCACCGCCTTTTACTCCGTCTTGCCAGGCCCTCGCGGCGAAGTGATGGATCTGGCCAAAAAACCACCTGTGTTCAGTCCTCTGTTGGGCGTCTACGACGCCCGCGTACCTCGGGAGAATGCCATGAGTTCGTCGGAAGCGATCGGTTTGTTGGAAACGCAAGGGCTGGTGGCGGCGCTGCACGCCACCGACGAAATGCTCAAGAGCGCGTCGGTCACCCTCGCCGGCAAAGAAAAGATCGGCGCGGCCTATGTGACGATCATGGTCCGGGGGGACGTGGCGGCCGTGCAAGCCGCGATCAGCTCGGGCAAGGCGGTCGTCGGCGTTAAGGCGGTGAACAAGCCTGTAAAGCTCGCGG
>CAZZBK010000213.1:0-6978 GCA_964652155.1 uncultured Planctomycetaceae bacterium
GAACATCACGCCGATATCTTCCTGGGCGTACATCTTGCCGCGGCTGCGGCCAAAGGCCATGGGCGAGCCGGTGCCCCCCATGCGGCGCATGACGAGAAACAGCAACAGAATGAACCCGAGCGTAAAGATTAGCAGCGGCATGTACTGCCGCAGGGCGCTGGGGGCGCGCTCGGCTTTGACGTCGCTGAAGCCATTTTTCTGCAGCCGCTCCATGAGCGAGCCGTTGTCGTTATCAAAGCCCAGGCGTCCGCTGTGAAACGATTTAGTCTCGACCGGCTGTCCGGGCGAGCTGAGCGTTTGGCGGTCGACCTTGCCAGTGATCTCTGTTTGGCTGACATGCAGATCGCGGAGTTTCGAGTACCGGTAGGTATGCTCGCCGTCGCTCTTGCGCTCGGTCACGTCGATCGCGGCGTCGAGCTTGCTCCCTTCGTCGATCAGGTTCATGAGTTGGACATAGCCCAGCTCGATGTCCTTGCTTTCACTGAATAGCGCCATCATGGCGAAAATGGTCAGCATCAGCGCCAGCATGTACCAGACCATGTTATTGCTGGTGTTGCTGTTGCGTTTATCGGCCTCGCGGCGACGCGGTTCTGGGCGTTGAGTCATGGGGCGTTGTTCGCTATAAGGCTAATCTAGTCAATGATTTGCGAATGTATTATCGCCGTGTTGGTCCATCATTCAAGATGGATGAGGCGCGAGCGACTACCTCCATCGTAGGAACGCGGCACCGTGGTTACAACGACTAACAAACCCCGCAGGCTCGGAAATTTGGCTCAGATAGTCCGATTGTAACGACGCGCGACGCTCCGCTAGAATTGCGAGTCTGCCGCCCAACGTGAAGCGCCGCAATCAATTAGCACCCCTCCGTCACTCGTTTCGGCCCGGATTTTTGAGCATGAAGAATGTCGCCATCCTCGGCTCGACCGGCAGTATTGGTCGTTCGAGCTTGGATGTGATTGCCGCCGCCGAGGGAGCTTTGCGGGTCGTGGGCTTGGCGGCCCGGGCCAGCGTTGAACTCCTCGCGCAGCAAGCGCGGCAGTTCCGGCCTGCTTGGGTTGCGGTGACCGATGTCGACGCTGCCGCATCGATCGCGGCGGGCACGTTTCCCCCGGCGACTCGACTGGCTGTCGGCATGGCGCAGCTCGAAACGCTCGTGGCGGCCCCCGACGTCGACATAGTCGTATCGGCCATTGTGGGCAGCGCGGGCTTGCACAGCACGTGGGCGGCGCTCGACGCGGGCAAGACGGTCGCGCTGGCCAATAAAGAGACGCTCGTCATGGCCGGCGCGCTGGTCACCGAGCTGGCCGCTCAGCGTGGCGCGAAGCTGCTGCCCGTCGACAGCGAGCACAGTGCCATTTTTCAGGCCTTGCAGTGCGGCGCAAGCCACGAGGTGCGGCGGATTGTCCTGACCGCGAGCGGCGGCCCCTTCCGCAATCACTCGCTCGCCCAACTCGCCGAGGTCACCGTCGCCGAGGCCCTGGCCCATCCCAACTGGTCGATGGGCAAGAAGATCACGGTCGACTCGGCCACGATGATGAACAAGGCGCTCGAGATCATCGAGGCGCGATGGCTGTTCAATCTGAGTGTCGAGCAGATCCAGGTGGTCGTCCATCCGCAGTCGGTCGTTCACTCGCTGGTCGAGTTCGTCGATGGCTCGATCGTGGCGCAGATGAGTCCTCCGGACATGAAGCTGCCCATTCAGTACGCGCTGACCTATCCGGAGCGCCAGAGCGGAGTGGCCAGCAAGTTCGATTGGACCCGGTCGCACGATTTGCGTTTCGAGCCGCCGGACCTCAAACGCTTTCCGGCCTTGGAGTTGGGCTACGAAGTGGCCCGCAGCGGCGGCACGGCCGGCGCGGTGCTCAACGCGGCCAACGAGGCTGCGGTGGCTTTGTTTTTGTCGGGCGACCTAAAATTTACCGAAATCGTGCCCACGTGTCGTCGCGTGCTGGCACATCACGACTTTGAATCGCACCCCACGCTCGAGCGATTAATCGACTTGGATCGTTGGGCTCGTCAGGAGGTAGAACGTTGTTTTGCACATTGATCGCCGCCGCGTCCGCCAGTTGGTTGCAGACGATCGGCTCGCTCGCGCTGGCCGCGCTCGGCTTGGGTTTCGTCATTTTCGTCCATGAGCTCGGCCACTTTCTCGTCGCCAAATGGTGTGGCGTGAAGTGCGAAAAATTCTACGTCGGCTTCGATATCTACGGCTGGAAGCTCTGGAGCAAGCAGTGGGGTGAGACCGAGTACGGGATCGGCGCGCTCCCCTTGGGGGGCTACGTCAAGATGCTCGGGCAAGACGACAATCCCAACGCGCAGGCCGATGAGAACCAGCGGGCCAAAGCCGGCGGCAACGAGCAGGCCCAATGGGACCCGCGCAGCTACATGGCTCAGAGTGTCCCCGAGCGGATGGCGATCATTTCGGCCGGCGTGATCATGAACGTGATCTTCGCGTTTATCTTCTGTGTGATTGCCTGGAGCGTGGGGGTCGAGTACATCCCGTGCCGCGTCGGGGGTGTTGTGCCCGGCGGCCCGGCGTGGCAAGCCGGGGTGCGTCCCGGCGACGAGTTCGTCACGGTCAATGGAGTTCACAAGCCGCGCTTCGATTACGAGCTGCGCGGCGGCTCGTCGTTGGGGAACATCGAGCGCGGGCTGACGGTCGAGAACGCCCGACCTGGTCAGGCCGAGCACGATACGATCACCATCTATCCGCGTCGCGCGGCCAAGTCGTTGTTCCCGACGATCGGCGTGGCCTCGGCGCAGTCGCTCAACGTGGCGGCCGACACGAGTTCGCTCAAGTCGGATCTCCCGGTCACACGCATCGATCCCCCGTTGGCCAAGAAGGATGTGATCGTTCAAGTGAACGATCAGGCCGTCAAGTCTCAGATGGAACTCGAAGCGTATCTGATTCAGCATGCGGGTGAGCGGGTGACGCTGACCGTCGAGCGCTCGGCGAGTGACGACAAGTCGGCCCAAGTCTCGGCCTCGCAGAAAATTACCGCCCAACTCGACGCGCAACCGCGTAAGGACCTGGGGTTGTGGTTGCAGATCGACCCCATTATCGGCGTGCAGACCGGTTCGCCCGCCGCGGCAGCGGGGGTGTTGGTCAACGATCTGCTCGTGGCCATCGATGGCCAACCACTCGGCGACCCGATGACGCTCGCCGAGCGTATCCGTCGCCGTGCCGGGCAAAGTGTGACCCTAACGGTCGAGCGTGGCAAGCCGGCCAAGTCGATCGAAATCAAGCTGACGGCACGCGAGGCCCACTGGCAGGAACAGCCCACCACGAACACGGGCCCCCTCTCGATTCCCGCCCTCGGCATCGCGCTGCCGGTCATCAATCGCATCGCGGCCGTCGAGCCCGGCGGACCAGCCGAACAGGCCGGGGTCAAGGCGGGCGAGGTTATCTCGAAAGTCGAATACGTCGGCGGCGACAAGGTCGTCAATCGGTACACCGAACTCGAACATCCGACCCGATTCGAGCTGGACGGAGACAGCAAGCGGCGGCTCGATTGGCCCACGTTCGATCAAGTCTTGCAACAGTCGCTCAACGACACGCAAGTCAAGCTGACGCTGTCCGACGGCCGCGAGGTGGTCGTCGCGCCGCGGCTCTCGACCGAGTTCTTCGTCGCCGAGCGCGGCTTGGACAACGTGCTCGAAGGGGTCAAGGGCTTCGGTCAGGCCGACAACTTTGGCGAGGCCATCTCGCTCGGGCTGCGACAGACGAAGGACGATCTGATGATGGTCTACCGCTTTCTGCAAAAGCTCGGACAAGGACAAGTCTCGGGGTTGGCCCTGCGCGGTCCCGGCACGATGGTCGCCGTCGCCGTCAATCGAGCGGGGGTTGGCTTGGTGCCGTTCCTGCTGTTCCTGGCCGCGCTCAGCGCCAATCTGGCGGTCGTCAACTTCCTGCCGATCCCGGTCCTCGATGGCGGACACATGGTGTTTCTGCTCTTGGAGTGGATTCGTGGCAAGCCGGTCAGCGAGCAAATCGCCATCAAGGTGCAATACGCTGGCTTGGCGTTCATTCTCTGCCTGATGCTCTTCGTCATCTCGATGGACATTGGCGACTTTCTCGAAATGTTACAGCGTAAGTTTGGTTGGGCGTAACGACGACCGTGGCACTTAAAGCAATCCTGTTCGACGCCGTCGGCACGCTCATGCAGCCCGACCCAGGGGTCGCGCTGGCCTACCATCGCGTCGGCACGCAGCACGGCTCGCGCCACGCGCTCGATGAAGTCGACCGTCGCTTTCGCCGGGCGTTTGCCCGCGAGGAGCAGCATGACCGCGATGTCGAATTGCACCGCACCTGCCAAGAGCGCGAACTAGAACGCTGGCGCTCGATCGTCGCCGAGGTGTTCGACGACGTGGCTGACTTCAACGCGCTGTTCATCGACCTCTGGAAACACTTCGCGCGCGCCGAACACTGGCGGCTCACCGACGACGCGGCCGAGGTCTGGTCCACGCTGTCACAACAGGGGTTGCGGCTCGGCATCGCCTCGAACTTTGACGACCGGCTGGACAAAATCTGCCGTCGACTCGAGCCCTTCACGTCATGCCGCGACGTGTTCGCGTCGAGCCGACTGCGAGTGCGCAAGCCGCATGTCGACTTCTTCCGCCGCATCGAGCGGCACCTGGGCTGCCAGAGCGATGAACTCATGCTGGTCGGCGACGACGAGCAGAACGACTATCAAGCCGCCCGGGCGGCCGGCTGGCGCGCGGTGCTCATCGACCCCGCGGTGGAAACTAGCGACGGCGAGCGCATCGCTCGGCTCGGCGATTTGCCCAGCCTGCTCGACAACGTTGTTACACAAACGGTAGACGCACTGAACAACAACCGCAGATAAAGTAGAATGGCCGCAAAAAACTCAAAAAGGCGCAAAGAAACGAATGAGTTTCACGCCTCCTGGCCTGCTCGATGTTTCTCTTGTTCTTTGTGATTCTTTGCGTTTTTTGTGGCTATCGATCCTCAGATAATGAACTTAATAGGCCGAGCAACGCGAGGCCGGTATTTACGGACTCCCGCTGGTCGTCCTGTTAACTTAATTATATGAACCTCAATAAACTCCGCCGTGGAAAGAGACCGTTCGTTTACCGTTTGAGTTGTTACACTGTGTGTTTCCAGGTCACTCACTTCGCCGGGATGAACTGCTCATGATTTGCCTGAATATCATTCTGACCGTCAAGAACGAAGCGGACATTGCCACGGTGCAATCGCTCCTCAAGCAGCAAGGAGAAATGTCGCGCGCCGAGCCGGGCTGCCTGCGGTTCGAGGTCTATCACTCGAATAACGACCCGCGGGTGTTCATCCTCAACGAGCATTGGAGCGATCAGGGGGCCGTCGATCAGCATCGGCTCGCCCTGGCGTACACGACCGTGTATCAGCCGCGGGTATTGCCGCTCGTGGATCGCGTGCCGCATCCGAGCACGCTGATCGGCTGAGATTATTGATGGCACTCGGCCGCGAGGGTCGCGCCGTACTCGCCCATCTCTTTGAGCACGTCGCCGCGCGTCCGCTCGCCGAGCGTGGCGATTCGACGCACCAGCGCCGAGCCGACGATCACGCCGTCGGCCACCCCTTTAAGCTGCCGGATGTGTTCGACCTGGCTGATGCCAAAGCCGATGCAGATCGGCACGGGGGAGCGTTCGCGGAGCCAGCCGACGCTGTCGGTCAAATCGGTCGGCAGCGTCGTTCGCTCGCCGGTGATGCCGGTCACCGAGACGTAATAGACGAAGCCGCTCGACGACTCGGCGATCCGCAGCGCTCGGTCGCGCGGCGTCGTGGGGGTGACAAGCTGGATCAGGCTGAAGTCGGCGCGACGGCAGGCCTCGGTCATCCGCACGGCCTCGTCGACGAGCAGATCGGGCACAATCGCGCCGACAATGCCCGCCGCGCGGGCCTGAGCAATGTACCGCTCGATGCCGTGGCGATGGATGATCGCGTAGCTGACCATCGTCACGAGCGGGGCGGGCAAACGCTGCTGCGCCGCGCTCACGGCCGCGAGCATGTCCGACACCTTGAGCTTGTTATTGAGCGCGCGGGTGTACGACGCCTGGATCACGGGCCCATCGGCGATCGGGTCGCTATAGGGCACCCCCAGCTCGCATAGGTCGGCGCCGTGGGTCATCAGCTCGGCAAGCACGTCGACCGTGAAGCTCATGTCCGGATCGCCGGCCGTGACGAACGGAATGAACGCCATGCGGCGCTCGGCTTTCAGGCGGCGAAACACGTCATCGACTGCGGACATGAAATGTCTAACTCAGGTGAGATGAATGGGGGATAATCAACACGCGCGGCACCGTGTTACGAGATCGATTCACCGCGCAACCGGGCCACCTCGAACGCGTCCTTGTCGCCCCGACCGCTCAAACACACGACGACAATTTCGTCGGGCGAACGGAGCGCGGCGGCTTCCATTGCCTTGGCGACGGCATGCGAGCTCTCGAGCGCCGGCAAGATGCCCTCGCTGCGCGCGACAGCGTCGAATGCGTGCAACGCCTCGTCATCGCGGCAGTACGTGTACCGAACCCGCCCGATGTCCTTCCAGTAGCTGTGCTCCGGGCCCACGCCCGGATAATCCAACCCGGCCGAGACCGAGTGCACGTCGCACGTCTGCCCGTCCTCGTCCTGCATGACGTAGCTGAAGCTGCCATGCAACACGCCGGGGGAGCCAAACGAGAGCGGCGAGGCATGGTCGCCGGCCTGAGCCGAGCGGCCCCCCGCCTCGACCCCGAGCAACTCGACCTCGCTGTGACCAATGAACGGATAGAACATGCCCGCCGCGTTGCTCCCCCCTCCCACCGCCGCCACAACCAGGTTGGGCAATCGCTTGAGCTGCGCGCGGCACTGCTCGATCGTCTCGCGGCCGATCACCGATTGAAAGTCGCGAACGATGAGTGGGAACGGGTGCGGCCCCACGACCGAGCCGATGATGTAATGCGTGTTCTCGACGCTCGACATCCAATCGCGCATCGCCT
>CAZZBK010000214.1:0-6870 GCA_964652155.1 uncultured Planctomycetaceae bacterium
GTCGCCTGCGGCGACACCGACAACGAGTTGTCGGTGCTACCCACGGACATCACTCAGGCCAGAATAGGCCTTACAAGCTGCCCATGCACATCGGTCAACCGGAAGTCGCGCCCCGCGTAGCGATACGTGAGCCGCTCGTGGTCGAGCCCCAGCAGGTGCAGGATCGTGGCCTGTAAGTCATGCACCGACACGCGATCGACCACGGCATGGTAGCCGTACTCGTCGGTCGCGCCGTGGATCATCCCGCCTCGCACGCCACCGCCGGCCAACCAGATCGTGAAGCCCTGCGGGTTATGATCGCGGCCGTTGCTTCCTTGGGCGAACGGCGTGCGTCCGAATTCGCTCCCCCAAATCACGAGCGTGTCGTCGAGCAGCCCGCGCGACTTGAGGTCGGTGAGCAAACCGGCGATCGGTCGATCGACCACGGCGGCCATTTTCTGATGCTCCTCTTGGAGCTTCGAGTGCGAGTCCCACGGCGAGACGAACCGCAGTCCGCCGGGCATGGTGACCTCAATGAAGCGCACACCCCGTTCGAGCAGTCGCCGCGCCAAGAGACACTGCTGAGCGTAGCGTGCCTCGAACTCGTTCTTCGAGTCGATGCCGTAGAGCGCGTGGGTCGCGGCCGTCTCGCCCGAGATGTCGGTCGAGTGCGGGACCGAACGCTGCATGGCGAAGGCCAACTCGTAATTGCGAATGGCCGACTCGAGCGTCGACTCGCCCGAGCCCACGTCGCGTACGAACTCACGATCGTCGGCCTCGATCAGCCGCAGTTTATTGCGTTGCAGCGCCTCGCGGGCCTCGGCGGGCAGAATGTTGTCGACGATTGGCGACTTGGCGGCGACATGAAACAGCGAGCCGCCATGCACGGCTCGCAAGAAACCGCTGCTGAAATTGTTCAAGCCCCCCAAGGGCAACTGTCCGCCGTTGAGCACCACGTAGCTGGGCAAATCGGCGCACTCGGTCCCCAAGCCATACGAGAGCCACGCCCCCAGGCTGGGACGCCCCTGCAACGGGTGACCCGTGTGCATCATGAAACACGCCTGCGAGTGCTCGGCAAAGGGGCTATGCATCGAGCGGATCACGCACAAGTCGTCGGCCCGAGTGGCCATGTGCGGAAAGAGCTCGCTGACTTCGAGACCCGAGCGGCCGTAGGGTTTGAACTTGAATGGGCTCGCGAACGTCCGGCCGTTTTGGTCGAACTGCGTGGCTTCGATCTTGATCTTGAACGGCTGACCGTTCTCGCTGTGCAAGCGCGGCTTGGGATCAAAGCTGTCGACCTGCGAGACTCCGCCGTCCATAAAGAGCACGACGACGCGCTTGGCCCGTGGAGCGAAATGAGGTCGCTTGGGCTGAAGCGCTTCGGTCACGCTGTCGCCGGCCGTTTCTGCGAGCAAGCCGTGCTCGGCGAGCAGCGCCGAGAGCGCAATCTGCCCCAGCCCATACGTGGTCCGCGCAAGCATCGCCCGGCGGCTCAGCGAGCCGGTCGCAGGATCTCTCATGTTGCTCGTTGCTCGCGCCATGCTCGTTTGCTCAGTGGAGGTAAATGAACGCTTTGAGGTTGAACAGCGCATGGGCCAAGTCTTGCCAGGGGAGCATCTCGTCCGCGGGCTGGTCACCTTGCGTCGAGCGATAAAGCCGCGCCTGCTCGTCGAGGAACTCGACGGCGCGACGCTGTTCGGCCGCGCTGGGCGCGCGACCCAAGGCATGCTGATACATCTCGACGATGCGGTGCTCACGCGACCCGAGCGACGCGCCAAGCACGCGCTGGGCAAATCGCGCCGCGAGATCGCGGACGAACGGATCGTTGAGCAGCGCCAAGCTTTGTGCCGGCACGTTGGTCGTGTCGCGCCGACCCACCGTCAGCAACGGACGAGGCTGGTCGAACGCCTGTAACAAGCCGTGCGGGTAATTGCACCGCGCCTCGAGGTAGATGCTCCGCCGACCCTGCCCATCGAGGGGACCACTCACCGGGCGATCAAAATCCTTGACCGCCTCGTTGAGGTGCAGCGGCACGCCTAGTCCGTACATCGTGGTGTTCAGGCGGCCCGATACAAACAGCAGGCTGTCGCGAATCGACTCGGCCTCGATGCGGCGGGGCTGAAAATGTGACCCCAGGCGATTGTCGGGATCGCGCTCCTTAGCCGACGGCGAGGCGGCGCTCGACGAGCGAAACGCGCGGCTCACGAGCAACGCACGCAGTTGACGCTTGATGCTCCAGCCCTGCTCGACAAACGTCGCGGCCAAATAGTCGAGCAGCTCCGGATGGCTCGGCAGCTCGCCAAGCTGGCCAAAGTTGTCGACGCTCCGCACGAGCCCCTCGCCAAAGGTGTGTTGCCAGAGGCGATTGACCATCACCCGCGCCGTGAGCGTGTTGCGCGGACTGGTCAACTCCTGCGCCAATTCGAGTCGGCCGCTTAACTCGGTTTCGTATCGCGGACTGTCGAACGCGCTCAAATAGCGTCGCGCAACCAAGTCGCCGAGGTTGCGATGATCGCCACGCGGATAGTGATGCTCGTCGTGCCCCTCCTCGTCGATCACGCCCGTGGCGCGTTGCGGGACGGGGATTTTCGCCTCGATGGCACGGTACTCGGCCAGCAACCGTGCGAGCGGCTGCTCGGCGCTCGGCGTGTTCGAGAAGAACCCGGCACGCAACAGCCCGTCGAGCAAATACGCTTGCGCGTCGTCGAGTTGACCTTGTGACCAATCTTCCAGTGACTCGCGGGCATCGTGTTGCAAATGCTCCACGGCGCCCGCAACCGTCGACGGAAACGTGACCGCGCGGTCCGTGTAGACCCGTTCCGCCTCGGGTGGTTGCGGGTGATCGTGGAACACGACGTAACGAATGCCCACGCCGGAGCGACCGTCGGCGGGCAAGGTCGAGGCGTCGGCGATCTTGCTGGGGTAAGTCATCTCGTCGCGCGGAATCACTTCCAAATACGCTCGGCGTCCTTGCCACTGCTCGCGTGGCCGCAGCGTGACCCATTGCAACGCGCCGCCATTGAGCTTGGGCATCACGCGCTCAAATAGCACCCCGTCTCCCTGAAAGTTCTCAACGATCAGCCGCAATCGGGCGTTGTTCGTCCCTGTGACCAGCGCGCTGATGTGCTGCATGTCGATCGTAAAGCTCGGCGAGCGGAACGTCCCGCCGTGCTTGTCGCTCAGCAGATGACTGTAACGTCCGCGCGGAACCACGGCCGTGATGGCAGACGGTCCCACGGGGTTGACGACCAACGCGCCGTGCTCGATCGTTGGGTAGTTATCGCCCAGGGTGTGCCAGGCGGTCGGTTCATGTCCATCGAAAGCGGCAAAGATTTTGTAGCGTTCACGATTTGTGAACGCATTCGCCTCGCGGGCCGGTTCCGCGACGCGCTCGGGTTGGCTCGGCTTCACAGCGACGAGTTGCGCCAGCGGGTAGAGCGCGTGATGCGGCTGCTTGAGTGCGAGGCGGAGTTGGTGTGCGTCGCGCTCAGATTCGCTCGCCGTGGGCTCGAGTTTCTCGCTCAACGTGCCGCTCCGCAAACGCTCGACGGCCGCCGTCAGCCGCGCTGGCCAACGCGCGATATCGTCGCGCCAAACGTTGATGACCGCGCGCTGAATGTCGGGCAACCGCTGACGCAACGCCTCGTCGTGCTCATGCAGCCCACGCGGGTCGTCGAGCCGGTGCATCGTCGGTCGCGCACTGGCGAATATGCCGTAGAGCGCGTAATAATCGTGCGCCGACACCGCGTCGAACTTGTGGTCATGACACCGGGCACAGGCGAGTGTCAGCGCCTGAAAGGTCTTGCCGAAGGCGTCGATCTGGCTCTCGACGATCGTCGCCTCCTCGTTCTTGACGTCGACCGGTGTCGGGTAGAACTCGACGAACCGGTAGAACATGGTCCCCAGCAGCGATTCGTTGATCCCCAGCTCTTGGTTCCAACGCGGGCTCAAGCGGTCGCCGGCCAGGTGCTCGTGTACGAATCGGTCGTAGGGAACATCTTGGTTCAACGCGCGGATCACGTAGTCGCGGTACTTCCAGGCATGCGGCAAGAGCGGGTCGTGCTCCGAGCCATGCGTCTCTTTGTAACGCACCAAGTCGAGCCAGTGACGCGCCCAGTGCTCGCCATAGCGGGGCGAAGCGAGCAGGCGATCAACGAGCTGTTCATACGCCTGCGGCGACTCGTCACGCACAAACGCCTCGACCTCGGCCGGCGTGGGGGGCAAGCCCGTCACGATGAGTGTCGTGCGACGGATGAGCGCGCGGCGATCGGCGAGCGGCGCGGGAGTGACGCCCTCGGCCTCCCAGCGGGCTTGCAAGAAGCGGTCGATCGGCTGCGGCGAGAAACTCGCGTCGCGCACCGCTGGCACGCTGGGCTTACTGACCGGTTGCAGGCTCCACCATGCCCGACGACCCGCGAGCACCTGCTCCCACGAGAGCGCGGCCGAGCTTGGCTGGTCGCGCGGGTCAGGCGCTCCGCGCGCGATCCACTGCCGGAAGTCGGCAATCACCGCGTCAGGCAATTTGCCGCTCGGGGGCATGTTCGACGCCGAGCCGTCGTGCCGTAACGCCTGGTAGAGCAGGCTCTGCTCGCTCTGGCCCGGCACGATGGCCACCCCCGACTCGCCGCCGCGCCGCAGCGACGCGCGGCTATCGAGCTTAAAACCTCCCTGCACCTTGTCGGCCTGCTCGCTGTGGCATTTGTAGCAGTGCTGCACGAGCACCGGGCGAATTTTTTTCTCGAAGAACTCGATGCCCTCGTCGGCCGTGGCTCGCAGCGGATACCCGAGTGCAACGATTGCGCAACACACCAGCATGACATGCCCAGACCGCAGCATGGGACGACACTGCGCATGTTGCGGAACCGTCTTCGCCACTTGACACACTCCAGGAGCCCCCCTAAACAGCATGGTCTGTCATAATCGGCTCGCGCACCCACGTCAATCAGGAACGCAGCGTGAACACAGCGGCGATCAAACGACTGCGGCAAAAATTGAAGTCCGGCGAGGCCACCGCCGGCGTCTGGATCTCGCTCGAAGCGCCCAGCATCAGCGAAATGGCTGTCGCGCTCGGGCTCGACTGGATCATCATCGACGCCGAGCACGGCCACCTCGACTTTGGCGACATCGTCGCTCATCTGCGGTGTGTGGTGCGTAGCGATACCGTGGCCCTGGTGCGGATCGCCGAGTTGAACAGCGGACTCATCAAGCGCGTGCTCGACTGCGGCGCCGATGGCGTCGTGGTGCCGTGGATCGAGTCGGCCGAGCAGCTCCGCGCGGCGGTGCAGTTTGCCAGCTATCCGCCGCAAGGGACGCGCGGCATCGGCGCCGAGCGGGCCACGGCCTGGGGTCAGGCGTTCGTCGAGCACGCCGCGACTGCCAACGAGCACGTGCTCGTCGTGCCGATCATCGAAACGATTCGTGCAAAACAAAATCTGAACGAACTCCTCTCGGTTGCCGGGGTCGACCTGTTTTACTTTGGGCCGGCCGACTACTCGGCCTCGGCCGGCTACCGTGGTCAATGGGAAGGACCCGGCGTCGCCGAGGATCTCTTGGCGATGAACGATACACTGCGGCGCGCCGGTAAGCACACCGGAGTCATGACCCGCGATGCACACGACCTTCGCCGCCGCGCCGAGCAAGGGTTTCAATTGCTCGGGCTCGGGCTCGACAGCGGACTGCTCATCCGCGCGCTGCGACAATCGCTTGCCGCGCTCGACCGCCGACCGACGATGCGCGCCGATTTGTCGCTCTCCGTTTCGCCCGGTTCATCGAGCGGCACGGGAGTTGCGCCCAACGCCAAGACCGAGCCTTTTCGTCTCGCACTCACGGCCGACTTTTATGAGTCGAATGGGCAGTTATCGTACCGAGACGTTGGTCTCGACGTGCTGGAGCGCGACCCCCGCCTGGCCGTCGAGCGGTTCGACACGCACTGCGGCGAAGTCGAGCCCGCGCAGCTCAAGGGTCCGCACGGCGTGATGGTCCTCACGCCGCGCGTGACGGCGCAAAGTCTCGCGCAGAGCGACACGCTGCTCGCGCTGGGTCGCTTTGGCGTGGGGTTCGACTCGGTCGACGTCCAGGCCTGCACCGAGCATGACGTGCTGTTGTTCATTGCGGCCGGCGCGGTCGACCACAGCGTGGCCGAGGCGACCGTGCTCTGGATGCTCGCGCTCTCGCATCACGTGCGGGTCAAGGACGCGATCGTGCGTGAGACCCGTTGGCATGACCGCCGGCACTTCATGGGTTCGGAACTACGTGAGCGGACCCTGGGACTCATCGGCTGCGGAGGCATCGGCCGCGCGGTGCTCCGGCAGTTGTCGGGGTTCGACATGCGTCCGCCGCTGGTGTTCGATCCGCATCTGTCGAGCGCGTCGATCGCCGAGTTGGGCGCACGCTCCGTGACGCTCGACGAGTTGCTCGCCCAGAGCGACTTTGTCTCGCTGCACTGTCCACTCAACGAATCGACACGCAACCTGATCGGAGCACGCGAACTGGCGCTCATGAGGCCGACGGCCTATTTGATCAACACCGCGCGGGGCGGGATTGTCGATGAGCAGGCGCTCGACCATGCCTTGCGGCAGCAGACGATCGCCGGCGCGGCCATGGACTGTTTTGTGGGCGAGCCGCTGACCGCGCCACCCTCCTACGCCGACCTCGACAACGTGTTGCTCGCGCCGCACGCCATCGCTTGGACGGACGAACTGTTTCGCGACATCGGGCGGACCGTGTGCCAGGGGTTCGTCGACTTGCTCGCTGGCCGCGTGCCGCGCGGGGTCGTTAACCCCGCGGTGCTTGAGCGGCCGGGCTTTCAGGCGAAGTGGCAACGCTGGCGGCGCTGAGTGGCTTGAGCCGGGGGAGAAAGACGCAGAGCAGACTCGACACGGCGCAGCACCA
>CAZZBK010000215.1:0-6860 GCA_964652155.1 uncultured Planctomycetaceae bacterium
ACAAACCCATACGACCGCGGATGCCGCAGTGCCCACTCACCATGTCGGCTGCGCCAATCGCCGTGGCGTGGACCGTACTCCGGCGGCGTCGCGCCCGATTCGAATGCGCCAAGATCGGGAGCCTTGCCAGCGAACTCCTCGGCCAAGTTGGGCAACGTCATGCCCGCGTCGACGGCTTCGCCGCGCGGATTCAACGTGAGCATCGGACGGGCGACAGTCGGCTCGGTCGGCAAATCATACGCCGCAAAGATCCGCTGCCGATCAACCATCCGGCCATGTGTCTCGATACCGATCTCAGCGTGCAATTCAGCCAGCGTCTCGTAACGACGCGAGTTCCAACTGAACGGCTTCGGAGCTGGCTCGCGCGAGTGCCGCGTGCAGAGCGACGCATCGAAGCCGTCGTAATCGAGGTCCGTGCGCCAGTCGGCCCGAAGTGTGTTGTAGATCACAAAGTTACGTGAGTAGTCGCGGTTCTTGGGGTCGGTCAGCACCGTCGTGTTCCAGATCGTCGCTCCACCGCCGCCAGCGTAAATCCAGAGATTGTTGCGTGACAGAGCGCCGAGCATGGTATGGGCATGCGTCGCCATGCCGCCGCGCCCCCAGCCGACAAACGTGTTATTGGCCATGACAAATCGGTCCAGCACGCGCAGCTTGAACACATACGCCGTACTGAGTACCTGATTTCGCACAATGTACCACGGCCCACAGTACATAGGCTGGAACGTGATGCCCATGGGCCCCTGCAAGCGATTGCCCCACATGCGCACATTGGCATAACCAAAGTCCGGCTCAAGGCCATCGTCCGAGACGTCAAACACGTCATTGCCAAACAGATCGCAATTGCGTAACGGATACGAAATGCCGTCGGCCGTTTGCGAGATTCGATTGTAACAGACCGTGTGATCGGGCGACTTGCTCAGTTCGATCCCCTCGCCCGAGATGCCCGTGGGCTTGTCGCCGATGATGTCGTTATCGGCGATGTACCAACCCCGCGACTGAGCATTGAGTAAGATCGAATAGTGATAGCCGCGAAACGTGTTGCGGCGCAGCACGACACCGCGCGGTTCATGCACCGCTTGCAAGGCCGCGCGGCAATCGACATTTTTGACGAACTTCACCCCTTCGAGCCAGACGTAGTCTGCGCCGATTGTGGCTAGATCGAAAACAGGCGGTTCGTCGTCGGCCGCGCGCCAAACCACATAGCGTGCCTGCGCACCGGTGCGATTCGTCGGAGCTTCACCGCCACAGCGAAACTCGGCAGTTCCGTAATGACCCGCATGCAGCAGACAAATATCTCCGGCCCGAGCCACGGCCTCGGCCGCTGCGATGCCGCGAAACGGTTTCGCTGCCGATCCATCGCCGGGGGTGGTGTCTTGGGGGGCGGCGGGGACCACGTGCCACGTGCGTTGGGCATCACCTGCGTCCGGCACAGGAAGCGTGCGTAGCGTCAGTCCGCGCTGTGTCGCTCCGCCGTCGGGATCTGATAAATCGAGTTGCACGAGATAGTCAGTGCCAGGTCGCAAAAACAAAATGCTCCCGGCGAGCATGTTGTAAGGGCGATCTCCGAGGTTCTTGTAGTACCACGGCCCAAAGTCGACACGAAACAGCGGCAAGGCTTCGTGCCAAGTCGCTTCGTCCGTACGACGGTAACGCACACGGCAGGTTGCATTGTGGTTGGTATCGCCGGTCAGATCCCATTCCATCCCGATGCTGTGCAGCGTGCAGTAAGTGCGCAACTCGTTGACGATCGTTGCGGGTTGCGGCCGATTCGGATCGGTTGCGGTGCGGGCGTTGGTATATCCCGGCGGCAATGTGAGCGGATCGGACGCAGGGTCCGCGCCAGACGCTGCGGTAACGAGAGCAAGTAGATAGGTGAACGATAGGATGCGGGCTGGATGCATGGCGGTGGGTACGTTCGTGAGGAAGCGGAACCGACGTGTGCCACAAGCAGTTGTGGTTCGCATCTGTATTGTGTTAGTGTGCCCAATCTTTGGGATTCTTCCGCGGGGCGGGCGAACCAATCGCTGGAGCGGCAGGCAGGTTATAGCAAGGTAAATCATTGCTCTACCATAAGCGAGGAATTCTTCGCTCCGTGTGCAGTCGATTACTTCGTGATTCGTGGTGAGCATCACCGTGACGTTGGTAAGCATCACCGAGTTGCGAGCCTGGCTTGCCGCGAAGTGATCGAAGCACCGCACCGAGAAAATGTGTTGAAACGCAGCTACTCGACGTTACGTCGGGGTAATAGCGCTCGATCGGAATCGGCCTGACGCATTTGTCAGCACCGATGCATTGTGATAGTCTACACGTCCCTCCATCGCAGTCCGCTCATCGTTCGCGCCCCCCCCGGTGTCGCTCAGATGCTCTCGTTGTTTCGCCACCATCCCGCGTATGCTCAACTCGGCAGCCGACACCGGTTCCTCGCCCATCGCTCGGCCGGATGTTTATTGATCCTCAGATAATGAACTTAATAGGCCGAGCAACTCGAGG
Organism: uncultured Planctomycetaceae bacterium; assembly: GCA_964652155.1. Taxonomy (GTDB): domain Bacteria; phylum Planctomycetota; class Planctomycetia; order Pirellulales; family PNKZ01; genus CAZZBK01. Next base: position 2,491 of record CAZZBK010000215.1, read on the forward strand.
CCGGTACTTACGGACTCCCGCTGGTCGTCCTGTTAACTTAATTATATGAACCTCAATAGCCTTCAGACTCGCTGAGTTGACCACAATTCAGGCCGCAGCCGCGCGGGCCAAACGGGTGCTGGTCGTCTATGAAACGGGGGGCACCAACCTGATGGACACGCGGGAGCCCAAACCCACGGCCCCGATCGATCATTCGCGGACTGTTTGGTTAGCCGTTCACGCTTCGCGACGCGCTCGGCCCACCGCATTTCGGCACTCCCATTGCCGGCCCCCATTTCCACGGCTAAAAAAAGTGGTGGAACTAGCATGAACACGCTGTCCTGGTTGCCCGCGCGAGTGTCCCGCCGCCGCACGCTGAATGGATCGAAGATATTTTCGGCTTCCCCGATTCACAACCGTTGAATGTTTCGCGCCAGACGCACACAGGTCGCCATGGACTCTAGCCACCCAAAAATTCGATCCAGCGCCGCCAGGGGCTGGCGCGGATTCGCGATCGGCATCCTGCTGACTTGCTGCGCTCCGACGTTTGCCGCAGCTCCGGTCGACGACGCTCAAGCGTTTCTGCGAATATTTTGCATCGACTGCCACTCGGGCGACGACGCTGCTTTGGGCCTGAGGCTCGATCAACTCCAAGGGGACCTCGCCGATCGGAAACAGTTTACCGCCTGGGGCAAGGTCTTCGATCGCTTGACGGCCGGCACGATGCCACCCGCCGATGCGAAGCAACCTGACGCGGTCGAAAAGCAATCGCTGCTCGACAAGTTACGCGATCCGTTGATTCAGGCCGATCTTAAGCGGCAGCAACGTGAGGGTCGCACGGTATTGCGGCGATTGAATCGGGTCGAGTACGAACATACGCTGCGCGATCTGCTGGCGCTGCCGCATCTTGACGTCAAAGACTTCCTGCCGGCCGACTCTGAGTCGAACGGGTTCGACACCGTCGGCGAAGCGTTGACGATGTCGTATGTCCAGCAAGATGCGTATCTCAATGCGGCTGAGTCGGCCCTTGAGCGTGCGACGACGCTGTATCCCCAGCCCAAGGAATCGTTGTTTCGCGCGGTGTTTGCCGAACCGCCGCCGCCACGACCCGACCGCGTCTATCCCCCCAAACCGTCGCATGGATTGGTGTTGGTCACCAATGCAAACTTTGATCCGCCCCAGTGGATGACGGCGAGCAACGGTGGCCGTTTCACCGCCCCGGCCGACGGTCTCTACAAGCTCAAGTTTCGCGCTCGTGGTCTCACGTATGACAATCGCGAACAAGGTGGCGGGCCCGAGGGAAAAGTCACCGACGCCGAAGAGCCGCACGTCATTTTGCTCTACGCCGAGAAAGCTCCCTTCTCGCGCTGGTTGGCCACGTTTGATCTTCCGCGCGATCGGATCGGCGAGTTGGAACTGACCACCTGGCTCGGCGCGGGCGAGAAGGTTCGTCGCATTCATGCCAGCATCCACGAGAGCGGCCAGACCTATCGACCCTACGAGAAACCCTACTTTGGGCCCGCGATTGGGCTGGAGAGTTTCGAGGCCCAAGGGCCGCTCTATGAACAATGGCCGCCAGAAAATCATCGCCGGCTATTCGGCGAGACGCCGTTGAAAACCTTGCCGAAGACCGAGCTGGTCAAGCTCAAGCCGACGCCGGGCGAGCCTTTGCGTACCCTGGTGCTCGAGCCGAGTGATCCGCGCACGGTCGCCGAGCGATTGATCGCCGATTTTGTGAAACGCGCGTTCCGCCGCGATCCGCCTCCCACCGAGATCGCACGCTATACGGCGATCGCCCATCGGCTGATCGCCGAGCAAACGCCGTTTCACGAAGCGATTTGGGCCGCGTATCAAGCCGTGCTCTGCTCGCCCGACTTCTTGTACTTTCAAGAAAACGCCGGACCGACGCTCGATGGCGTTGCGATGGCCAATCGGCTGTCGTACTTTCTCTGGCGGTCGATGCCCGACGAAGCGCTATTGCGAGCCGGGCGCGAAGAGAAGTTGCGCGATCCGCAAGTCCTGCAGGCTCAGGTCGAACGCTTGCTCGACGATCCGCGCTCGGCGCGATTCGTCAACGATTTTACCGACCAGTGGCTCAAGCTCCGCGAGATCGCCGCCACGCAGGCTGACACTGATCTCTATCCTGAGTATCACGAGGACATGGAGCTTCTCGACTCTTTGTTGCGCGAGACGCGTGCCTACTTTGCCGAGATGTTGCGTCATGACCTGGGAATCGAGCATGTGGTCGACAGCGATTTCGTGATGATCAATCGCCGGCTGGCCAAGCTTTACGATCTTCCCGAGGTCGCCGGGACGGAAATCCGCAAGGTGACGTTGCCGCCCGGGCATGTGCGCGGCGGGTTCATCACCCAGGCCAGTGTGTTGAAGGTGACGGCCAACGGCACCACGACGTCGCCCGTTGTTCGCGGTGTGTGGTTGATGGATCGGATCCTGGGCTCACCGCCGCCACCTCCACCGCCCGACGTTCCCGCCATCGAACCCGACATCATGGGTGCTGTCACGATTCGCGATCAACTCGCCAAGCATCGCCAGATCGCGGCGTGTGCGGTGTGTCATAAGTCGATCGATCCGCCGGGCTTTGCGCTCGAATGCTTCGACATTCTCGGTGCTCACCGCACGCATTATCGAGCGTTGGGGGGCAAACCGATCGTTGCGACTGTCCGCCGCGTGAAGGTAAAATACGGACTGGGCTTGAAGGTCGAATCGAACGGCGAGACCGACGACGGACGGACCTTCGCCGACCTGCACGAGTTTCAACGCATTCTGCTCGCCGACAAACCACGCCTGGCACGCAACTTGATCGAACGACTCATCACCTATTCGACCGGCGCTCCTGTCCAATTTGGCGATCGGCCGGATGTCGAGCAGATGGTCAACGATTTGGCCGACGAGCGGTTCGGCCTGCGCTCGATGATCCATGCCGTGGTCCGCAGCCGAATGTTTCAGCACAAATAGCTCATTCACCGTTAGGTTGAAGATCGATATGAACGCTTTCTCGATGCGACAGCGGACCCTTTCGCGACGCGCCATGTTGCGGGCTTCGGGCGTGGCGATTGGCCTGCCGTTGCTCGACGCCATGACACCGGCGTGTGCCGCGCGTCCGGCGACGGCGCCGCCCCAGCGGATGATTGCCATCTGCACCAACATGGGAATCTTGCCGCACTATTTCTTCCCCAAAACGTCAGGCGAAAACTACGAAGAGACGCCGTACTTGAGCCTGCTCAAGGATCATCGCCGCGACATGACGATTTTTTCGGGCGTGTCGCTGCCGGATGTCGACGGCGGCCACTCAGCCGAGAGTTGCTTCTTGACCGGTGCGCCCCATCCGACTCGTGGCGGCTTCAAGAATACGATCTCACTCGATCAATACGCGGCAGAGAAGTTGGGCCAACTGACTCGTTTTCCGACACTCACGATGCACGTCGGCGTCGAGTCGGTCATGCGCATGGGGTCGTCGCTATCGTGGACTGCCGGCGGAGTCATCATTCCCGGCGAACGCAGACCGTCGCGGCTATTCGCCAAGATGTTTCTCTCGGGCGGCGCTGACGACATCAACAAGCAAGTCGCCCGCATTCGTCGCGGACGCAGCATTCTCGACGCCGTCGGCGATCGAGCCAAGGCGCTCGATCGCAGCTTGGGAAGCGCCGATCGCGAAAAACTCGATCAGTATTTGACCGGCGTGCGCGATTTGGAAGAGCGACTCCGAGTGGCCGAAGAGTGGGAACACAAGCCAAAGCCGCTGGTGACCGTCGAGCCCCCCAAGGATATCATCGACGCAACCGAGTTGCTCCAGCACACTCGTTTGATGAATCAAATGTCGAAGCTCGCCTTGGAGACCGATTCAACGCGATTGATCGCGATGATTGTCTATCAAGACGCAGGCAAGCAGAATGTGCCGGGCGTGGTCACGCCCACGCACGGACTCACGCACCAGTCGGGCTCGGTGCCGAAGCGCGAAGAGCTGCGGATACTCGAGGAGGCGCAGTTTCGCGAGCTGGCTGCGTTGCTCAAGAGCCTGAAAGAGACGCCCGACGCCGAAGGCTCACTCTTAGACCACACGATGGTGCTGTATGGCACGAACTTCGGCAACGCCGGTCTACACACGACGACCAACCTGCCCGTAATTCTGGCAGGCGGACCATTCAAGCATGGTCAACATCTCGCGTTTGACACCAAGAACAACTACCCGCTAAGCAATTTGTACGTGAGCATGTTGCAGGCGCTCGGCGTCGAGACCGACCGATTCGCGTCGGGCACAGGAACCATGCGAGGGTTGGAACGACGAGTGTAGTGCCTTGTTAAATCTTGGAGTAGGGATTATTGAGGTTCATATAATTAAGTTAACAGGACGACCAGCGGGAGTCCGTAAA
>CAZZBK010000216.1:0-6802 GCA_964652155.1 uncultured Planctomycetaceae bacterium
ATGTTCGTTGACGCTATCGCGTGGTAGGGGGAGCTGGGTGGTCTGCAATATCAGGCTGAGCACTACTGCGGATTAGAATTCGTAAGGCGTGTCACGACAAGGAAATACTTCGCAGAAATCTTACCAAGATGTAACGTATTCGTCGTCGACGAATCTGCGCTCTGAACGGATGATGGTAGTGGTACTTGGGCCCACGCTTTGGCCTGAAGGGGACGGTGCCCGGTGGCTCGTCGGCCTTGCGCGAAGCACCCACGGATTGACATGCCTGATGCGTCTCTCAAGAACGGGGTTACGACCCAAGCGTCGACCGCTCATCTAGGCGGCAATGTCTGCCTAACCCGTTTTATTATCCCTCTCTCATCGAGGTTCCTGATGGTCGGCCCGAGTTGTCGGTTCGAGATTTGTATGACATCGCCGTATGGTTTCACGACGAGCCCTAGGGGTGCGGGGTCGAAACGGCCGATTCAAGCAAGGTGGGACGCGTGCTGCATGCTCACCGACCAGGACCATTCACGTCGACCAGAAGGCACCTAGCGTGGCCATCGAAACAACGGAACCCATGACCGGCGAAGCGAGCGTGAGCGGCGCGGGGGAACTGTTGGCCGTCATTCATCACGCGGCCGAGCTGCTACCGGCTCAAGGTCCGATCACCGCGTTTGTCTTCCTCAATACGCTGCAAGCGCTCGAAGACCTGCCGTTTGACGATGGGGTCCGCGTCGGCTCACGGCTCTTTGGTTGCCAGCCTTATTTGACCGAGGACCAGTATCGCGAGAAGCTCGAGCACGGACGGATATTGCGCTACGACCTGATCGACGTGTTGCACGACGACTTAGGAACGCGCGGCGGCGACTCGATCGCGGGGCTGACGACGCGGCTGGAATTGCGGCTGGCGATGTTACAGTACCCGCTGCACTTCGGTGCCGCGCAGGAGCTGCGCTGGTTCGTGGCCGAGACCGACGCCCTAACGCGGCTGCGCGCCGAGGCGTCGGCCAGCGTTCGCGAGCAGATCGTCAAGGAGACGCGTCACTGGGTGATGCGCGATATGCGCAACGGCAGTCCAGCGGGGAGCGAAAAAGACAGCGCACGGCGGTTGATAGCCGAACAGCTCGCGCAGTTGGGCGAAGAGACGATCGAAAGCTGGAGCGAATCGACTTGGGAATCGCTCACCCTGCAACTCTTATGGCGCGTCTGTCGTCAAGGGGTCGAGTGCATCGGCGGCACCGCGCCGCATTTGCCCGCGATGGTCCGGCATCGGGATCTTCTGCACGACGCGACGGGGAGCGACAGCGACGCGCTGGTGCACGAGGTGCTGATCAAGTATTGCGCGGCGTTTGTCGATCAGGGGTTTGCACCGTGGCCGCTGCCGCATCGCGAGGAGGGCTTCTTCAAGGCCTTCGTGCAGTTGTATCGCCATCCGTGCGGGCCGGTCGATGCTTGGATGCGTCCGTTGGCCCCGGAATTGCGGCGGATCGAGGCGGCGGGACTCAGCCCGATCGAAGTCATCATCGAATCGCTGGACATGCTGGGGGTGAGTCGCGGTGAATGGTCGCCGTTCATCACGGCCACGCTGCTGGCACTGCGAGGCTGGGCGGGCCTGCTGTGGCAGACCGAGGTGCGTGGCGATCGGGTGGCGGTGCCATCGCCCGCGGGGAGCTTGGTCGAATTCCTGGCCGTGCGTCTGATTCTCGAACGCTTGGCCTTGGCGCACACCGCACGGCAGACACTGAACTATCGAGACTCGCTGGGCACGCTGCGCGAGGCGGCCTTGGCGCGGCTGGGCATGCGGCCGGATGTGAGCCACGAACAGCGGGCCTTTTTGGTGTTTCAACTGGCCGAGATTTTGGGTTGGTGCCCGACCACGCTCTATCAGTTGTCGCGTCAGCAATGGGCCGATCTGATTGAAGAGGTCGAGTCGTTTCCCGCGCTCGAACGGCGACGCATTTATCAGCAGGCTTTCGAGCGTCGCTATCGAGAGCAGGCGCTCGACGCGATCTCGATTCACGCGAGCGCGCCGCGCCGGCGCGTCCAGTCGCCCCGGTTTCAAGCCGTGTTCTGCATCGACACGCGCGAGGAGTCCTTCCGCCGCCACCTGGAAGAGACGGCCCGAGACGCGGAGACCTTCGGCGCCGCGGGCTTTTATGGGGTTGCCATGTATTACAAGGGGGTCGCCGACGCGCACTATTCGACCTTGTGCCCGATCGTCGTCCGGCCGCAGCATTGGTTGATCGAGGAGGTCGTGTTCTCGCTCGAGGAGGAGCACCAGCGTCGGGCCCGCACACGCCGCCGGCTGGGCACCATGACGCATCGCTTGCATATTGGCAGCCGGAGCGTCTCGCGTGGGGCACTGCTAACCGCTGGATTGGGCGTGCTGGCCTCGATACCGTTGGTGGCGCGGGTGTTGTTTCCGCTGCTCACGGCTCGCATCCGCCGCCGGGTTGGCCAACTCGTGGCTCCGCCGCCAGTCACGCGCTTGCGGCTCGAACGCTCGGCCGAACAGCCGGGCCCCGACGGCGAGCACATCGGGTTCACCGTCGACGAGATGGCCGACTTTGCCGAGCGTGCGCTGCGCGACATCGGCCTCACCGAGAGTTTCGCGCGGCTGGTGTTCTATTTCGGTCATGGCTCGTACTGCTTGAACAACCCGCACAAGTCGGCTTACGATTGCGGGGCGTGCAGCGGCGGTGCCGGTGGACCCAATGCCCGCGCCTTGTCCGCCATGCTCAACGACGCGCGGGTCCGCGCGATCCTTGCCAGCCGGGGCTTGGAGATCCCTCGCGACACGTACTTCATGGGCGGCTTGCACAACACCTGTAACGACACGTTGACGTTCTTCGACTTGGATCAATTGCCCAAGACGCACCAGGCGGCTTTCGAGGCGGCGCGAAATACGCTGCTGGAAACGTGTCGCCGCAACGCACACGAACGTTGCCGCCGTTTTCAATCAGCGCCGCTCAACATCTCGCGCGAAGACGCTTGGCGGCACGTCGACGGGCGTAGCGAGGATTTGGCGCAGACGAGACCCGAGTTCGGCAACGCCTCGAATGCCATGTGCTTTGTGGGGCGCCGCGAACGCCTCCGCGGCCTGTACATGGATCGCCGCGCATTCATGCACTCGTACAATCCTGAGCAAGACACCGACGACTGGCAAATTCTCGGTCGCATTCTCGGCGCGGTGGTGCCGGTGTGTGAAGGGATCAACCTCCAGTACTTCTTCTCGTACATCGACAACACGGGCTGGGGGTGTGGCACGAAATTGCCCCATAACGTCACGTCGCTGCTGGGGGTTATGGACGGCCACTCGAGCGACCTTCGCAGCGGCTTGCCCTGGCAAGGGGTCGAGATCCACGAGCCCATGCGGTTGCTGATGGTCATCGAGACCACCCCCGATGGCATTCGCGCGCTCATGGAGCGGAACCCCATTGTGGCCCGCATCCTCTGCAACGGCTGGGTGCAACTCACCTTGCTCGATCCGCACAGCGCGCAGCTGCTCGTCTATCGCAATGATGCCTTTCATCCGTATGAGCCGACGGTCAATGAACTGCCGCAAGTCCATTCGTCGCTCGAATGGTATCGAGGGTGGCGCGATCATCTGGGGTTTGCGCAGGTGGTCGACGACGACTCGCGGCCAACAACCGAGCAGGCAAGGTGATGGCCGTGGATTGGTTTGATATCTTGAGTTGGATCGAAGGCCTGGGGCTGTTGGTCGTCGCCGCGCCGGTGCTGTTGTTGCTGTTGCTCAGTATTCCGCCGCTGATTGGCAAACCGCTGAGCGAGCGCATCATCGGACAATGCGTGTACCTGGTGGTGATCTCCGGCTTGTTCGCCTCGCTAGCCATGCTGGTAGTCATGCTGCTCACCGGCAATCGGCACGTGGTCATCGGCAAGACCGAGTGGGTTCATATTCCCAACTATCATTTTTCGATCAAGTTTGTGTTCGATCGGCTGTCGGTGCCGTTCGTCATCTTGACCTATTTGTTGTGCGGCACGATCGGCGCCTTTGCCAAACGTTACATGCACCGCGAGCCAGGCTTTAGCCGGTTCTACGTGCTGTATGCCCTGTTTTTGTTGGGTATGATCGTCACATCGCTGGCGGGGACGATCGAATCGCTGTTTTTTGGCTGGGAACTGGTCGGCTTGTCGTCGGCGCTGCTGGTCGCCTTCTTTCACGATCGACCGTCCCCGGTCCGCAACGGCCTCCGCGTGTGGTCGGTGTACCGCTTCTCCGACGCCGCGCTGCTCACGGCCGCCGTGCTGTTACATCACCTGAGCGGCGAAGGGGACTTCGATCAATTCCTGGGAAGCGGATCGTGGCCCGACGGTGTCACGCTACTGAGTCCGAGCGAATCGTTTTCGGTGGGCGTGTTATTGATCGTGGCCGCGGCGGGCAAGTCGGCGTTGGTGCCGTTCTCGGGTTGGCTGCCTCGCGCGATGGAGGGTCCCACCCCATCGAGCGCGGTGTTTTACGGAGCGCTCTCGGTCCACCTGGGAGCGTTTTTGCTGCTGCGAGTCAGTCCGCTGCTAAACACCTCGCCAGCGCTAAGCACCGCGGTGGTGGTGCTGGGCGTGCTGACGACGCTCTATGCGGCGCTGGCCGCGCGCGTGCAAACCGACATCAAATGCTCGCTCTCGTTCGCGTCTCTCACGCAGGTGGGGCTGATCGTGGCCGAGATCGGCCTGGGCCTGCGCTACTTCGCGCTGATTCACATTCTGGGGCACGGTTGCTTGCGGACGCTCCAGTTTCTTCGCGCGCCGACCCTGCTGCACGATTATCGCATCTTGGAAAACGCCATTGGCGATCGCTTGCCGCTCGACTCGCGGCCGGTCATGTCGCTCGGCTCGCAACGCTTTCGTGTCTGGCTATATCGCTTCGCGCTCGAGCGCGGATTCCTCGACGCCTGGCTGAATGACTACTTTGTCACGCCGTTTCTGGGGGTATTTCGCTTTTGCGACGGGCTTGAACGGCGCTGGACCCGCTGGCTTAGCGGCAAGCCGAGACGCGAGATCGAGCCGCGTACCAACGGGGATGACCTGCTATGACCGACTTGCATTTTCCCTGGCTGGAGCTGGCCTTGCTTTGGCCGCTGATCGGTGCCATTCACGTGGGGCGATTGGCCGACGCGCATGCGGCGCGCAAGTTTTGCCTCGTCTACTCGGGCCTCGCGTTCATCACGCTGCTCGGCGCCTGGGAAGACTTCAATCTGCTGCATGCGCCGCAGGCCGGCGATTTGTGGCATTGGACCACCGCACTCGTGGGTCGCGAACTGTTTGTCATTGACCAATTGAGCGCGCCGTTGCTACCCGCTGTGGCGCTGTTCTTCTTTCTGACCATCCTCACGACGCTCCGCACCAAAGTGCGCCGCTTTTCGTTTGCGTGGACCCTGTTCTCCGAGACGCTGACGCTGGCCTTGTTTTGCGTCAAAGAGCCCTGGCTGATAATTGCCCTGCTGGCGGCACAAACCGTGCCGCCCTATTGGGAGCTCCGCGCGCGAGGCCGACCCACCCGCGTGTATGTCTTGCACATGGCGCTCTTCGTCGTCGCCTTGGTGGTGGGCTGGTCGTTTGTCGAACTCGAAGGAGCCGGTCAGGTCCACTCCTGGTGGGCCATCGTGCCGCTGCTGCTCGCCGTGCTCATTCGCAGCGGCATCGCGCCGTGGCACTGCTGGCTGACGCATCTGTTCGAGCACGCCACGTTCGGCACCGCGCTGCTTGTCGCCACGCCAATCGCCGGTGCCTATGCCGCCATTCGACTCGTGCTGCCGATCGCCCCCGATCGGGTCTTGCAGGCCCTGGGAATCATCTCGCTGATCACGGCCGTGTATGCGTCGGGCATGGCGTTGGTGCAGTCCGAGGCGCGGCGGTTCTTCTGCTATTTGTTTCTCAGCCACTCGGCGCTCGTGCTCGTGGGTCTCGAAATGGCCACGGCCATCGGCTTGACCGGCGCGCTGTGCGTGTGGTCGTCGGTTGGGCTTTCGCTGGTCGGCTTCGGCCTTACGCTCCGCGCCTTGGAAGCCCGCAAGGGGCGGCTCATGCTCGACGAGTTTCAGGGGCTCTATGAACACACCCCGGCATTGGCCGTCTGCTTTTTTCTGACCGGGCTGGGCTGCATTGGTTTCCCTGGCACGCTCGGCTTCGTCGGCACCGAGTTGCTCATCGACGGCGTGGTCGAGGTGTATCCCTACACCTGCGTCGCGGTGTTGCTCGCCGGGGCCCTGAACAGCATTGCCTTCGTCAAAGCCTATTTCTGGCTCTTCACCGGCACGCGGCATATCTCGACCGTCTCGCTTGCCATTGGCGTGCGCGAACGCTTTGCCGTGCTGTTGCTGGCCGTGCTCATCATCCTGGGCGGAGTTTTCCCCCAGCCCGGCGTCGAGTCTCGGTATCACGCGGCCACCGAGATCCTGCACGAACGCGAACGCATCGCCAACGCCGAGATCACGCTCCGCAGCCACCAGCCTTCGACGATCGTCGAGGCCAAAACCGGCGACTCGCAGCAGGTTGCCGAGTAGAGCGCAATCGACGTGGAACAGGACCTATTTTAGCTCGTTAAATCGATCGCGCGTCACTACGTGATATGCGCGCCTTGCGTCTCAACATACACCGCATACAGCGATTGGCTCGCCGTCATGAACAGGCGATTGCGCTTCGCGCCGCCAAAGCAGACGTTGCTGCAAATCTCGGGCAGCCGAATCTGGCCGATCCGGACACCGTCAGCCGCGAAGATGTGCACGCCGTCGTAACCGTCACCCACCCAGCCCGCGCTGGCCCAGACATTGCCATCGACGTCGGCTCGAATGCCGTCGGC
>CAZZBK010000217.1:0-6726 GCA_964652155.1 uncultured Planctomycetaceae bacterium
CGTGCATTATATTTGCTTCGTCCGCCGCGACAAACCGATTCTACACGACTTCTTGAACGACGCCGAAGAGGTATTCGTGAACAACTCGACGATCGACCCCTATTTGCAGCAGCACGCCCAGCGTTTCGAGGACGAATTGTGCGACTGGCTGCGCATCGCGAGCGTCAGCGCCGACAGCGCCTATCAGCCGGACGTTCGCCGCGCCGCCGACTGGATCGCCGCTCAGTTTCAGCGCATGGGCCTCAAAACTCAGACGCACGAGACCCCCGGCCATCCGATTGTTTACGCCGAGTCACCGGCCATACCGGGCGCGCCGACCGTGCTGGTCTACGGTCACTACGATGTGCAGCCCCCCGACCCGCTCAACCTCTGGACCACACCCGCCTTCGAGCCGACACGCCGAGACGGCAACGTCTACGCCCGGGGCGCGACCGACGACAAAGGACAGGTCTTCACGCACGTCAAGAGCGCCGAGGCCTGGCTCAAGTCCGCGGGTCAATTGCCCATCCAGCTCAAGTTTCTGATCGAGGGTGAAGAGGAAGTCGGCAGCCACAACCTGGAGCCGTTTATCGACGCTCACCGCGAGTTGCTCCGCAGCGATGTGGTGGTCGTGAGCGACACGAGCCAGTTCGCCAAAGGCCAGCCGGCCATCACCTATGGCTTGCGCGGCATTGTCGGTTTCGAGTTGCGTCTCACCGGACCCAAACGTGATCTGCACTCGGGAACCTTCGGTGGAGCGGTGGCCAACCCGGCCAATGCCTTGGTGCGCTTGCTCAGCGCGTTGCACAACGATCGCGGAGAGGTGCAGGTCCCCGGCTTCTACGACGACGTCGAACCGATCAGCGCGCGCGAGAAAGCCGAGTTCACTCGGCTCGGCTTCCGCGAGGCCGATTTCTGCGCGCAAGTCGGCGTGCGCGAACTGTTCGGCGAGGCAGGCTACTCGACCCTCGAGCGGCGCTGGACGCGCCCCACCTGCGATATCAACGGCCTCACCAGTGGTTATCAGGGAGAAGGCTCGAAGACCGTGCTCCCCTCGACGGCCAGCGCCAAGCTCACGTTTCGATTGGTGCCCAAGCAGGATCCGGCCAAGATCGGCACGGCGCTCGAAGCGATGCTGCGGAATCTTTGCCCACCGGGGATTTCGCTGGAATTGATTCATCGGGGCGGAGCGCCGGGCGTGGTCGTGCCGCTCGACAGCCCGTTCGTGGCCGCGGCCGCGGCGGCCATCGAGCAAGGTTTTGGCAAATCACCCGTCTATATTCGCGAGGGGGGCTCGATTCCCGTCGTGGCGACCTTCAAAAAATCGCTCGGAATCGATACCCTACTGCTGGGCTGGGGCCTCGACGACGATAATACCCATAGCCCCAACGAAAAGTTCTGCCTCGCCGATTTCCACCGCGGGATCAAAGCCAGCGCGCACCTATGGGGCAAGCTGGGACAACTCACGCGACCGTAACCTGTCACGCCCGATCTATTCAGGAGATGTACGAAACCGGAAAGCGGAAAGAGGAAAGCGGACGGGTCGTACGTCATGATCCATCATCACCTGCTTTCGGCTTTCCGCTTTCCGCTTTCCCAACACCATGCTCGACCGTAAGTTCATCATCGAAAATGCCGAGTTGGTTCAAGAAAACTGCCGCCGCCGCAACAACCCGGCTGAGGTCATGAAGTTTGTCGCGCTCGATGCCCAACGACGCGAAAAGCAAACCCTCGTCGAAGAACTCAACCGTCAAGCCAATGACGTCTCGAAAACGATCGGCAAGGCCAAGGACGATGCCCAGCGTGAGGCCCGCAAGGCCGAGGGACGCCAACTCCGCGATCGCATCTCGATCGTCCAGCAAGAGCTCGACGCACTGCTCGCCGAGATGGACACGATCCATCGCTCGATACCCAACCTCTCGCACCCCGACGCCCCGCAAGGGAGCGACGATCAGGCGAACCTCGAAGTCCGCCGAGGCCGAGTCTCCGCCGCAAAACTCCCATTCAAAGCGCTCGACCATGTCGAGCTCGGCGAGAAGCTCGGGCTGTTCGACTTTCACGCCGGCGCGAAGGTCACGGGCCACGGCTTTTACTTCCTCAAGAACGACGCCGTGCTGCTCGAGTTGGCGCTGCAACGCTACGCGCTCGACTTGCTGATCGCCGAAGGCTTCACCCCCACGCTGACCCCCGACCTGGCGCGGAATGAAATTCTGCACGGGACCGGTTACATCCCGCGCGGACCCGAGACGCAAATCTACAGCATCGCCGACAGCGACTTGAGCTTGGTCGCCACGGCCGAGATCACGCTCGGTGGCCTGCTGAGCGACACGATCCTCGAAGAAGAGCAACTGCCGATCAAGGTGTGCGGCATCAGTCACTGTTACCGCACCGAGGCCGGTGCCCACGGCAAGGCGACCCGCGGCCTGTACCGCGTGCATCAGTTCACCAAGGTCGAAATGTTCGCCTTCACGACCCCGGAACAAAGCGACGCGATGCTCGACTACTTCTGCCAGCTCGAGTCGCGGTTGTTCGATGGCCTGGGCATACCGTATCGCGTCGTCGACACGGCCACGGGCGACTTGGGTGGCCCGGCGTATCGCAAGTTCGATCTCGAAGCCTGGATGCCCGGCCGCGGCGACGGCGGCGAGTTCGGCGAGGTCACGAGCACGAGTAATTGCACCGACTACCAAGCGCGCCGGCTCGGCATTCGCTATCGCAAGAAGGGTGAGAAAGGGACGCATTTCGTCCACACGCTCAATGGCACCGCGGTCGCGATTAGTCGCGGCATCATTGCCGTGCTCGAAAACTATCAGCAGCCCGATGGCACGATTATCGTGCCCGAGGTCCTGCGTCCTTTCATGGGCAAAGAGCGCATTGTGCCTGTCGGTCCGCGCGCCATTTAAGCCTTGCACCACGGCGCCTCGCGCGCCCACTGAGACCCCCTGCCGTGATCGACTTCGCCGAGACCTATACGCGCGCCGTGCAATTGCATCAATCGGGCGACCTCGACACGGCTGAGCGTCTGTATCAAGAACTGCTCGACGCTTTTCCCGATGCACCGGACGTTTGGCACATGTTCGGCCTGCTCTTGTATCATCGCGGACAAGCGCTCGCGGCGATCGGGTGGATGCGGCGGGCACAGCAGCGGTTGCCCGATCAACCCTTTCTGCTCAGCAACCTCGGCGCGGTGCTCGCCTCGCAAAACATGTTGAGCGACGCGGAACAATGTTTCCGACAGGCCGTTGCCGTCGAACCGCTCAACCTCGACGCGGCCACCAATCTGGAGCGGCTGTTGCGCGGGCAGGGACGACTCGACGAGGTGCAGTCCTTGCTGGAGGATTTCTGCCGCCGCGCGCCCGACAACGCCGCGCTCTGGTTTCTCTTGGGCAACCACGCTCTGGAACAACTCCGTTACGCCGCGGGGCAAAACTGCCTGCATCGGGCCGTCGAGTTGGATCCGCAATCGGCGACGTATTGGAACGCCTTGGGAGTGGCCCATGAGCAGCTGCGCGACGCGGTGGCCGCCGAGTCGTGCTTCCGTCGGGCGTTGGCGCTTGACCCCAACTTTGCTGCCGCGGCCAGTAATTTGGCCCGCTGGTACCAACAGCAAGGTCGGCTCGACGACGCGGCCGAGTGGTTTGACCGCTGCGTGACGCTCGCTCCAAACGATCCCGTGCTGGCCAGCAATCGCCTGGTGTTTTTGCATTATTTGCCGCGACTGAGCAACGCGGCGCTCGTGGCCGAGCATCGCCGCTGGGGCGAGCAGTTCGCGGCACCGCGCGGCGCGGCATGGCGCCGCCGCGCACTCGACCTGCGTGGCGATCGCCCCTTGCGCATCGGGTATTTATCTCCCGACCTTTGCTCCCACGCCGTGGCCTCGTTCACGTTGTCGCTGTTCCAGTTTTTCGATCGCAATCAATTTCAACTCATTGCCTACTCGAACATCGCGCGGCCGGACGCAACCACGACCCAACTGCGCCAATTTGCCACGCACTGGCACGATGTCTGGGGCTGGACTGACCAACGAGTGGTCGACCAGATCGTGGCCGACGAGATCGACATCCTGGTCGATTTGTCTGGGCACACAAGCCATCACCGCTTGACCGTGTTCGCCCACCGTCCTGCTCCGCTGCAAATTACATATTTGGGTTACTCGACGACGACCGGCGTGCCAACGATCGACTTCCGCATCAGCGATGCGATTTGCGATCCGCCGTCAGAACCGTGGCTGGGAAGCGAATCGCTCGTGCAGATGCCCCCGCCGTTCGCGACCTACAACCCCTGGGCCTATGCCCCCGCGCCGGTCGAGCCGCCGTGCCTCGAGCGCGGCCACGTCACCTTTGGCTCGTTGCACCGCCTCGCCAAGCTCAACGATCAGGTGCTCGACGCCTGGGCCGCGGTCTTGCAGCGCGTGCCCAACGCCCGCTTGCTCATCTTTCGCGATAACATCCATGATCTGGCGCGGGCTTGGTTCCGCGAGCAGTTCGCTCGCCGCGGCATCGACCCGCAACGCCTCGACATGTGGCACGAGCTGCCCGGCTCGCTGCCGTACCTGCTTGCCTACGAGCACATCGACATCGCGCTCGACGCCTTTCCCTGGAGCGGTCATACGACCGCTTGCGAGGCCCTGTGGATGGGAGTGCCCGTGGTGACGCTTACGGGAAACCGAGCCAGCGGGCGGATGGTGACCAGCGTGCTCGACGTGATTGGCTGCCGACCCTGGGCCGCCACGAGTGTCGAGCAATATGTCGAGATCGCCGCGCAGCTCGCCGCCGCGCCGCAGGAGTTGATCGCCGCGCGGCAACAGCTCCGCGCGCGTTGCGCTCAATCGCCGCTGTGCGATGGCCGCGCGTTTGTGCAGCGGCTCGAGCACGTGTATCGCACCCTGTGGCAACATCAAGTCAAAATGATCCAAGCCACAGTTTCTTGACGCTGGGGATAGTTCCTTGACATCAGAGTGAACAACGACCAACATCAAGTCATCAAACGAGTGATCGATTTATTGCTGTGAGTGAGGGATGTTATGTCGCTCGATAGCGGTTCGGTGTTCGACCTGACTCCGGCCGAGAAATTACAGCTCGTCGAAGACCTTTGGGACGATCTGGCCGTGACGCCCGAGGCAATCCCCATTCAGCCCTGGCAGGCTGAGGAACTGGCGCGGCGGAAGGCCAACTTACAGGCCAGTCCGTCATCCGGTCTGTCTTGGGATGAAGTTCAGCGAAGGATTCGCAGTCGATATGGCCGCTGAGCTTGTCATCGCACCACAACGGTAATTGCCCAATTGAGCGGGTCAGGGTCTAATGCGAGCCGATGGTGACCGTATCGGTTCCGAGGCGCACGAGCGATCATGTCTGCATTGCGAGAAATCCCTGAAGTCGCGGCGCTGACGGCTCCGCGCGGGGTGATCCGCATTCCGCCCGAGACCGACGTGCCGCTCACGCCGCGCGTGCGGCAACTCATCGACACGCCCGAGTTCCGGCGACTGGCGCATGTCAGCCAGTTGGGGTTGGTCTCGCTCGTGTACCCGGCCGCCAATCACTCGCGTTTCGAGCACTCGTTGGGCGTGTATCGACTGGCGCTGTTGTTCCTGAATCAGCTCTCGTACGACGAACGATTCGCGCAGACGATTCGCGTGGCCGACGCCGAGCTGTTCTTGGTCGCGGCATTGTTACATGACCTGGGGCACTGGCCGTTCTGTCACCCGATCGAGGATTTGCACCTCTCGAGCGTGCCGTCCCACGAGTTGTTTGCGAACTCGTTTCTGCTCGAAGGAGAGATCTCCGACGCTTTGCGTGGCGATTGGGGCATCCATCCGCGCGATGTCGTGGCGCTGCTGAGCGAGAAGCCTCGCACGCCCCGAGCCAAGATCCTCGCGAGCTTGCTCAGCGGCCCGATCGACATCGACAAAATGGACTACCTGGCCCGCGACAGCTTGCATGCCGGCGTGCCCTACGGTCGCAACTTCGACCAGAGCCGCTTGCTCAGCAGCTTATGCTTGAACCAAGCTGGCGACGGCTTGGCGATCACCGACAAGGGCAAAACCGCCGCCGAGATGATGGTCTTTGCCCGCTATGTCATGTTCAGCGAAGTGTATTGGCACCACACGGTCCGCGCGGCGACCGCCATGCTGCAACGGGCTTTTTACCTGCTGCACGAATTGGTTGATCCCGACACGCTGTTCCGCCTGCACGATCAGCAGATGGTCGACGAGTTGCGTCACGTGGCCGATCGTTCGCCGGCCCGCGACTTGCTCGACGGCTTGTTCGGCGCGACGCGACGGCTCTACAAGCAGGTTGCGCAGTACAGTATCTTTGAGGAGCGACCGCTGTACGATCGATTGGCGCGGCGACCGTATCCGTGGCTGGTGGCGTGTTGCGAGCGGCTGGCCCAGCGGTTGAGCGCGTCGCTGGGGCGGATCGTCGCGCCGCACGAACTATTGCTCGACGCGCCGCCGATCGAGCGCGAGGTCGAGTTCAACGTCGAGGTTTATTTTACCAAGACGGGCCACTATCGGCCGCTGGTCGACGTGTCTCCCGTGGTTCGCACCTTGGCTCGAGAACAGTTCGACGATTACGTCAAGCGGGTGCGGCTATTTGCCTCGCCGTCGCTCGCCGATACATTGCGGCAGCGAGCGGACGTCAGCGAGCTGCTGGCCGTCGCGATTGACCAGACCGGCTGAGCCCCAGCCGAGCGGCTGATCTTTTTGCTTTATTCGGGCATGTCGGGACGTTAAATTAGCGATCCCCG
>CAZZBK010000218.1:0-2979 GCA_964652155.1 uncultured Planctomycetaceae bacterium
ATACGTAGAATAAGAGCGTCGAGCGGACTAAACTCGGCTCGCCGTGGCCGCACGACTGTTGCTACGGTGCTGAACCGGGCGGGATTCGTACTGGCCACCGAGTTTGTGACCCACGAAGGGAAAATGCCATGTTTTTCGATCCGATGTATTTCCTCATGCTCGCGCCGGCGCTGTTGCTGGCCTTTTGGGCTCAAGCCCGGGTGCATTCGGCCTACGCCGAGGCCCAGCAGGTCCCGGCGCCGATGACCGGCGCGGCGGCCGCTCGTTACGTGCTCGACCACGCCGGGCTGCACAACGTCGAAATCGAACAGATCCCCGGCCGCTTGAGCGATCACTACGACCCGAGCGCGAAAGTCTTGAGGCTCAGTCCCGAGGTGTACGGTTCGCGCTCGATGGCCGCGGTGGGCATTGCCGCGCACGAGGCGGGTCACGCGATCCAGGATGCCTCGGCCTACGCGCCACTCATTATCCGCAACGCGGCCGTGCCGGTGGCCAATTTTGGCGGCGGCTTTAGCATGACCCTGTTCAGCATCGGCCTGTTCGCACATCTGCCCTGGCTCGTCTGGGCCAGCGTGGCGCTCTTCTCGGGCGTGGTGTTCTTTCAGTTGGTCAACTTGCCCGTCGAGTTTGACGCCAGCGCGCGAGCCAAGCGGCAACTGGTCGACCTGGGGGTGATCGACCCGCAAGGCTTTTATTACGTGAGCCGAGTGTTGAACGCGGCCGCTTGGACGTATGTGGCGGGCACGTTGCAGGCCATTCTCACGCTGCTTTACCTGCTGATGCGAGCCAACGGCAGTCGACGCGACGATTAGAACGAGTAGCGATCGCAGGGGTCTTACGGTCGAGGCATGGGAGGCGGTGCGGCGTCGATCGCGTCGAGAAACGCTTGGATCGGCCGCGTGTCTCCCAGTTCGAGTTCTTTGGCCTTGGCGAACAGTGTCCGCGCCGCGGCACGCTCGCCCCGAAAGTAATCGAACAGCGCGAGCACAACCACCGGCGCCGCTTCGAGCGGTCGATCCTGTTGCGCGCGCTGCAAGGCCTCGCGATGCGTATCGAGCAGCAGCGGGTTGTCGCCGTAGAGTTCGCGGAGTTGAAAGGGACTCTTGGGCCAATCGGGCTTGAGTTCCCAGCCGCGGCGGAACGACCGCTGCGCGTTGTCGAGTTGGCCCAGCGCGGTGAGTGCCCAGCCTTGACGCCAATAGGTCTCAGCCACGTCGGGGGCATTGGCCGCCGCGTCTTTGTAGCGCGACAAGGCACTCGTGTAGCGCTGCGCTCGAAAGTGCTCGTCCCCTTGATGCAGCAGTTCGAGGGCGCGGGCCTTCGCGGCGTCGTTCGACGCACGGGGTCGATTGACCACCGTCGGCTGAGCCCCTCCGCCGACGGTGCCCGCCAACACGCCAAAGCCGGGGGGCGGCGGGGTCACGGTCGTGACGGGCGGAGTCGTGGGAGTCACCGTGAGCGCGGGCGTGGTGGGGAGCGTCGCGGGCACTGTGCCCATGAAACGCTGCACCGCCTGCGGACCGTAGAGCGACTCGGCCGGCAAGACCAGCGGCGTCGTGACGTACGCGCCACCCCAGGCCGGCGCAAAACCCGGAGCATAACCGGCCACGTAGCCCCCCGGGGTAACGTAGCCTCCCGGGGTAACGTAGCCTCCCGGGGTAACGTAGCCGCCGTGGACATAGCCGCCGGGAATAAAACCGCTCGGCGGCACATAGCTGTACGGCGTGCCATACGACCAGCCTTGATAGAACGCTCCGTAAGGGGTGGTGAAGCCGTACTGCACCACTCGCGCTCCAGGGTAATAATAGCCCAACGGATACACGCCCGGGGCCGGGGCGTAGTACTGTCCCGACGCCGGCAGCGCGCCCAGGGCGACCAACCACACGGCGGCGATCCAGTTCAGGCGCATGATGCTGCTCGGCAATGGTCCCAAGAACGGACAGAAACAGTGGAGCCGATCGTCAGTGTAGGCTCGATCGTGTCCGGCATACAAGGAATATCGCGTAAATTGCCACGGTGTCGACCGCGGAATAATCGCCCATTTCAGCCAAACGACGCAGTGACCTTGACCCTGGGAAAATCACGTGCATAGACTTGAGTAGTGACGGACGTGCGTCGAGCGTGAACGGACTCGTCTTATAACCTTGGCGGTGGAGTGTCACCATGACGGACACCAACCGTGCGGCGATCGAACGATTTTTTAGTGGTCTGACCGAACACACCTTTGAAGTTCGGTTGGGGGTGGTCGATCCACCGCTGGTCGACTACGTGTCGCAATTGCTGGTGCGGTTTGTCCACACCGACAGCATCTACAAGGTGCGGCAGCCCAACGGCCGACGGCTCTACGAGGTGGCCGAGATGCTGCTCGAGGCCGAGCTGCGTCAGGGGGACTCAAAACGCGCGGTCCATCGCCATATCGGCGACTTCACGCTGTTCTGGGCCGGTCTGTTTCCCGAGACGGTCGAGCATCGTCGGCGGCAAGCGCGTCTCGACGCCTTGCTCGACTATCGCCGCGAAGGGAAGCGGGCGTATTTCATTGCCAGCACGATCCCCAGCGAAGAGCCCGAGGAAAACGACCTGCTCTCGCGGTTGAGCGCGCAGTTCGATTTATGCTGCTACGCGCTGGGGGAGCTGCGCAAGGAATGGGAGCATCGCGAGGGACCCAACGACAGCGAGGGCCCGGTGCTGCTGGGGTGAGCGGAGGGGGGGCGGTTTTCAGTTTTCAGTTCTCTGTTCTCTAGTCTCTGTTAGTCGCGACAGGGTGGCTGGCGTTTTGCGTCAGCAAAACCCGGCTGATAGCGAACTCGGCAGCGGCAGGCATCCGCGCAAGGTCGATGGATTTGATCCGAGGGGCGCTCGTCGATATTGCGTGGCGAACTGAGCCGGGTTTTGCTCACGCAAAACGCCAGCCACCCTGTCACCATCGATGCGCGCAGCGAACGAGGGAGCACTACGAGAGCGCAGCGAACGAGGGAACAC
>CAZZBK010000218.1:3079-6711 GCA_964652155.1 uncultured Planctomycetaceae bacterium
CGATGCGCGCAGCGAACGAGGGAGCACTACGAGAGCGCAGCGAACGAGGGAACACAGCCCCAACGCCCTTAGGCCCCAAAGCCCTTAGGCCGTGGCGGCCTGCTTGGCCTTTTTCAGCGAAGCGGACAACCGCGACTTGATGCGGGCGGCGGCGTTGCGATGAATCACGCCCTTGCTCGCAGCTTGGTCGGCCTTCTTGGCGGTGACCTTGGCGGCTTCGGCAACCTTGGCCATGTCGCCCTCCTTGACGGCCCCACGAACTTCCTTGAGCTGCGTCTTGATCGCGGCCTTGTAGGCGCGGTTGTAGGCTCGACGCTGAATGTTTTGCTTGTGACGCTTTTTGGCGCTTTTGGTATTGGGCATGGCGGTGGGAAAATCCGGAAACAGGTCCTAGTCAATAACCGATCGAATTACTCACGGGTGTAAGACCCATCATCATCGCGTAATTGTCGGAGCTTGTCCAGCCACTTGGAGATGTCTTTATAGGCAAAATCGAGGCTGGCCAGCTCGTTGAGGTTCTTTTTGGCCTTTTCATAGTCCTTGAGCTGAAACGCCAGCGTCCCGGCCGCGTAGAGCGCCTGCTTCTTTTCCTCGCTCTGCAGGCTGGCCTCGGACTCGACCGCAGACTGGAAATTGTTCAGCGCCAATTCGTACTGCTTGATGTCGAAAAAGCAGCGTCCCAGGGCCATCAGCACGGCCGTTCGCCGCTTGATGTCGCCGCGGCACTCTTGCAGCAGCTTGATCGCCTCCTGCGGCTTGCTCGACTTCTGCAGTCGGATCGCCAACTCGTAGCGGAAACCGGTGTTGGCCGGGTACCGTTCGACGCGGTGGGCGTACACCTCAAGCTCTTTGCTGTTAAGCTCGGCCCGCATCCGGTTATAGAGTTCGATGGCCTCCTTGGTGCGGTCGGCCTCGGCTTGTTTCTTGGCGATTTCGAGCTGCTGCCGGGCGCGGCGAATCTGCACGTCGTCGAGCCGTTCGGCGATTTGCATGCTCCCACCCGACGCCGCGAGCGCCTGTTGCAGCACCTTCTCGGCTTCGTCGTATTTCTCATCACGCGAGAGCAAGTCGACCAGCTCGATGTATTTTTCGAGGTTCGATGGGTCTTTGTCGATCTGCCGCTGCAGTCGGGCCTCGGGAGTCAGCCGGGCGGATTCGTCATCTTCCTCGTCGCCGCCTCGGTTGAGCCGCGCGTCGCGCGTGCTTTGGGCGTCTTCATAGCCCCCCTTGTGAATCGTCTTTTCGATCTGCAAATTCTGGATTGCGCGGGCCGCCTCTTCGTCGGTCGGCTTGGCGCGACGGACCCGGTCCCAGCAGACGATCGCCTCGTCGAACACCCCTTGGCGACCGAACCCGCGACCGCAGACGCGATTGACTTCCACGTCGTCCTTGCCGGCGTCGAGGGCCATCCGCAGATATTCGAGTTGGGTCTCGTCGCATTCGAGCGCCTCGCAGGCCCGGGCCATGTCGAGCAGCACGCCTGTGTCCCAGGGGTTGAGCTTGAGCAACTCGACGCCCGAGGTGATGGTGCCTTTCCAGTCTTTGGAGAGGACGGCTTTCTTCATCGAGCCTTTGGTGCCGAGCCCCTGAATCGAGGCCAGTTTGCTCCCCTTCTTGTTATTGTTATATTTCTTGGCAAGATTGCCCAAGAAGTTGCGTGTGTAGATGACGTTGGCCGGGTCCCCCGTCACGCATTGCGTGTACATCTCGGTCGCGTAGTCGTAGTCCCCTTTGGCGGCCATTTTGCTGCCATGCTCGAAGCATTGCTGCAACCGACGACGCACACCGGGGGGGAGCGGCTGACGGACCGAAGGTTTATCATCCCCAGGGGGCGGTGCTGCGGGAGGGGCGGGCGACATGCGAGATTTTCACACCTCGAGAGTTTTTTTGATCGAACCAATCGTTGCCCAGCGGGACCACGCTGGCCGGCCCGCTCTTTTCCGCCCCTTAGTTTAACACGCCCACGACGCATGCCCAAGTCGCCTCCTCATTCTACCGGTCATGTCGTCATTGTCGGGGCCGGACCGGGCGATCCGGGACTCATTACCCTGCGCGGACACAACGCCGTCGCCGCCGCCGACCTGATCGTCTACGACTACCTGGTCAACCCGCAAGTGCTCGCGGTGGCTCGCAAAGATGCCGAACTCGTCTGCCTCGGGCGTCACGGCCGCGATCGGATCCTCTCGCAAGCCGAGGTCAACGAACGGCTCATCCTGGCAGCCCAGGCCGGAAAACAGGTGGTCCGGCTCAAGTCGGGCGACCCGGCCGTGTTCGCCCGCATTGGCGAAGAGACCCATGCGCTGGTCGAGGCCGGCGTGTCGCTCGAGATCGTGCCGGGCATCACCGCCGCGTTGGCGGCGGGCTCGCACGCCGGCATCCCGCTCACGCATCGCGACAGCGCCAGCGCCGTCGCCCTGGTGACTGGACACGAGCAGGACGAGAAAACCTCGCCGCTGATCGACTACCGCGCCCTGGCCAGTTTTCCCGGCACGCTCGTGTTCTACATGGGCGTGACGACCGTGGGTCAGTGGTCGCGACTGCTCATCGAGGGGGGCAAGAGCCCGCAGACGCCGGTGGCGGTCGTGCGGCGTTGCTCCTGGCCCGATCAGACCGTGTATCGCACGACGCTCAATTCGCTGCCGGCGCTGGTTGAGCAAAAACGGCTTCGCCCGCCGGTGATCTTTATCGTTGGCGAGGTCGTGACGGCCGAGGCCACGGTGAGCTGGTTCGCCAGCCGCCCGCTGTTCGGCCAGCGGATCGTGGTCACGCGCCCCGAGACGGCGGGCCCCGAACCGCTCCGCGAGTTGCTCGAGTCGGCTGGCGCGGCGGTCTATTGCCACGCGGCGATCGAGCTGCGCGAGCCCGACGATTGGGCACCCCTCGACCGCGCGATCGATGACTTGGCCCAAGGCGCGTTCGATTGGGTCGTCTTCTCGAGCGCCAACGGAGTACGGGCCTTCCTCGATCGCATCGTGGCCACGCAGCGTGACCTGCGCGTGCTCGGCCGCACGCGGCTCGCCGCGATCGGCCCCGGCACCGATCAAGCGCTGCTCGACTATCACCTGCGCGCCGACCGCGTGCCGCAAGAGTATCGGGCCGAGGCGCTGGCCGACGCGCTGAGCGTCGACGCGGCCGGGCAACGCTTCTTGCTCATCCGCGCCAGCCGGGGCCGCGAAGTGCTCGCCGAGCGTTTGCAGGCGGCCCGCGGAGCGGTCACCCAGGTGATCGCCTATCGCAGCACCGACGTGACCACGCCGCTCCCCGAGGTCGCCGCCGATTTATCGACCGGCCGCATCCATTGGGTCACGGTCACCAGTTCCGCGATCGCGCGCTCGATCGTGCAGCTCTTTGGCTCCGATCTGCAACGGACTCGGCTGGCGAGCATCAGCCCGGTCACCTCGTCGACCTTGCGTGAGTTGGGTTTCGAGCCGGCGGTCGAGGCCCGCGAGTACACGATGCGCGGCCTGGTGAGCGCGATCGTCGAGGCCTGCGGCCGCACATAGGTTATTCGATCTACCCAAGCCGGCGACTGTGTCGCCGAGGTGTTACGGCGACATAGTCGCCGGCTTGGGTTAGCAACACGCCTCGCTGCAATCGTTACGATCGGCGACCTTTCGCAGTGACCGTGGCTC
>CAZZBK010000219.1:0-6649 GCA_964652155.1 uncultured Planctomycetaceae bacterium
CATTTCGGGCTGGTAGCCGGCCTCGACGAGCGTCTCGTAGCCGGCCTTGACCAGCGCGCTGACGCCGCCGCAGAGCACGACCTGCTCACCGAACAAATCGGTCTCAGTCTCTTCGGCAATCGTGGTTTCGATCACACCGGCGCGCGTGCCGCCAATGCCCTTGGCATAGGCCAAGCCGATGCGTCGGGTCGCGTCGCTGGCGCCATTACCCAGGGCGATGAGGCACGGGACACCGCCCCCCTTCTCGAACTCGCTGCGCACCAAATGGCCGGGGCCCTTGGGGGCCACGAGCAGCGTGTCGACCCCTTGCGGCGGCTCGACCTGACCGAAGTGAATGTTGAAGCCGTGCGAGCACATCAGCACGTTGCCCGGCTGCAGATTGGGCTTCACGTCGCTGCGATACACGTCTCCCTGCACCTCGTCGGGCAACAGGATGTTGACGATATCGGCTTGCTTGGTGGCCTCGGCGGCCGACATCGGCTTGAAGCCGTGCTTGACGGCGAGGTCATAGTTCGGGCTGCCGGGGCGCTGGCCGATGATGACATTACAGCCGCTGTCGCGCAGGTTCTGCGCCTGGGCGTGTCCTTGCGAGCCGTAGCCCAGAATGGCAATGGTCTTGTTCTTGAGCACGCTCAGGTCGGCGTCTTTGTCGTAGTAGATCGTGGCTGGCATGTTGCGGGGTATTCTCGGTTAGGGGAGGCAGACGTGGGTGATATTGGATTTCCCAAGCTGGCGACTTTGTCGCCGGCAGACCGACGGCCAAGCCGTCGGTTTGGAGCAGGAATTAAAAATGTCCTAGATCGGTCGTGTCGACGGTCTCGCCCTCGGCGATGTCGGTCTGCTGTTGGCCGCCGCGACACATGGCAATGCGACCGCTGCGGACCAACTCCTTGATGCCAAAGGGACGCATCAGGTCAATAAACGCTTCGATCTTGCGCTCTTGGCCGGAGATTTCGATCATCACCTCTTCGGGCCCCACGTCGACAATGCGGCCGCGGAAGATGTCGGCGAGTTCGCGAACTTCCGTCCGCTTGCCCGGCAGTGCGCGGACTTTGATGAGCATCAAGTCGCGCTCGACATAGTTCTGCGCGCTGATGTCGTCGACATGGACGACCGTGACGATCTTTTCGAGCTGCTTGCGGACCTGAGCGAGCACGTGATTGTCGCCGACGATGACAAACGTCATCCGCGACAACTGCGGGTCCTCGGTCTCGCCGACCGCCAAGCTGTCGATGTTGTAACCGCGCGAGGCGAGCATGCCCGACACGTGTGCCAACACGCCCGGAACGTTCTGAACGATAGCCGACACGACGTGACGCATGCGATGCATAGGGGCTGAGCTTGATCCAAGCGGAGCGACAAGAAACGAAACGACTAGCATAGTCTGGCCTCGGAGCCCCAGCAAGGGGCGCACAGCCGATCCGAACGTCAGGATAGGACAGGTTTTAACGATCCCAGCGACTCTAGCGACGTGCGAAAAGCGGAGCGCCGAAAGCCGAAAGCGAATGGGGCATTCGTTGTCCACGGCTTTTCCCTTTCCGCTTTCCGCTTTAGATTGCCCGTTGGAAACCTTTGGACACGTCACCACCCGCCCCGGAGCCCGCTGCCATGTTGTTGACAAATCGCGTGAGTCTGGTCACCGGAGCGGGGCGCGGCATCGGCCGGTCGATCGCGTTGGCCTATGCCCAGGCCGGGGCCAAAGTGGCCGTCACCGCCCGCTCGACCGATGAGCTTGCCGAGGTGGTCGCAACCATCCAGCACAGCGGCGGAACGGCCTTGGCTCTGACGGCCGACCTGACCGACCGCAGCGCCCCGCGCCGCGTCGTCGAGCAGGTGCAGCAAGCCTGGGGACCGATCGAGATTCTCGTCAACAACGCCGGCATCGGCAGCAGTGCCAATCCCAAGCCGGTGGTCGATTTCGACGACGACTTTTGGGAGCAATCGCTGCTCGTGAATCTGACGGCCCCCTATTTGTTCTGTAAAGCCGTGCTGCCGCCGATGCTCAAAGCCCACTGGGGACGCATCATCACCGTGGCCTCGATCAACGGCAAAGTGGCCAGCGTGCACGGTGCCGCCTACACGGCCAGCAAGCACGGCGTGCTGGGACTCACGCGCACGCTGGCCGTCGAGCTGGCCAAAGACGGCATCACGGTCAACGCGATCTGCCCAGGCCCAGTCCACACGGCAATGAACGACCGCCGCGTGGCGTATGACGCCCAGCGGCTTGGCAAGCCGTTCGAGCAAGTGGCCAGTTCGGTCACGGCCATCGGGCGGCGATTGGAGCCGGACGAGATTGCGCCGCTGGCGGTCTATCTGGCCAGCGATGGGGCCGCGGCCATGACCGGCCAAGCGATCAATCTCGACGGCGGCGTGCTGATGACGGGTTGATCGGCAGCGGTCGTCACCGATCGACCCGGAGGAGCCCTACCCCGAACTTTTTTCTCCTGAGATCGATTGCCGCTCGCCTGAGAAAATAACTCGCCGGGCGTAAACGTCTTAGTTGTGAGTACCGGGCTGATAGGGCCTGTTCCAGCACTGTAGTGAGCGCCAGCGAGGGATCGACATGCGGCTGTTTTTTATACCCGTCATTGTGTCGCTAGTATTTTCAGCACAATTACTTGCGGCTGACAAGTCAACCACGGTCGACAAGCCCACCGAGCCGCATCCGACCAAGGAAGGGATCGAGTTCTTCGAGAAGAAGATCCGCCCGATCTTGGTGACCAAGTGCTATGCGTGTCACTCGGCAGCCAAGGGGGACCCCAAGGCAGGGCTGGTTTTGGACACGCGAGAAGGCCTCCGCAAGGGGGGTGAGAGTGGCGCGGCCGTGGTGCCCCGCGACCCGGACGGCAGCTTGCTGGTCGAGGCGTTGCGTCACGAGGGGCTGGAAATGCCCCCGAAGGAAAAGCTCTCCGACGAGGTCATTGCCAACTTCGTGAAGTGGATCGAGATGGGTGCTCCGGACCCGCGCGGCAACGTTGTCAAGAAGGGTCTCAACCTGGCCGAAGCCCGACTGTTCTGGGCCTATCAGCCCCCCAAGCAGCAAACTCCGCCCAGCACGAAAGACAAGCGCTGGGCGCGGACCGACATTGACCGCTTCGTGCTCGCGGCTTTGGAGGCCAAGGGGCTCAAGCCGGTCGGCGACGCCGATCGCTCGACGCTGTTGCGGCGCGTGACACTTGACCTGACGGGGCTCCCCCCCACGCCCGAGGAACTGCAAGCCTTTGTCGACGATTCGAGCCCGGACGCCCTGTCGAAGGTGGTCGATCGGTTGCTCGCCTCGCCGCAGTTTGGCGAGCGTTGGGGCCGACACTGGCTCGACGTCGCCCGGTACGGCGAGTCGACCGGCAAGGAGCGCAATGTGCCCTACAGTCAAGCATGGCGCTATCGCGATTGGGTCATCGACGCCATCAACGCCGACAAGCCGTACGACCGCTTCGTCGTCGAGCAGATCGCCGGAGACCTGTTGCCAGCCACCAAGCCCGAGGTCAAAGACTCGAACATCATCGCCACCGGCTTCTTGGCCATGGGGCCCAAGAGCCTCAACGAACGCAATCGCGAACAGTACTTGCTCGACATCGTTGACGAGCAGATCGACGTGGTCAGTCGGGCGGTGATTGCCACGACGGTCGCCTGTGCCCGCTGTCACGATCACAAGTTCGATCCGATTCCGACGACCGACTATTACGCCCTGGCGGGCATTTTCCGCAGCACCGAGGTGCTCAGCGGCGTGAATTCGCGCAACCAGGCGAATAACCGCAACTACACGGGCTCGCTGATGCCTCTGACGGCCACGAGCGCCACCCCCGCGGCGCCGGTCAAAAAATCCGAACCGGTCAGCTCCGCCGCGACGAAAACGCTGGAACAGCGTGTCAAGCAACTCCAGGCCGAGATCAAGCAACTCGAATCCGCCACCGGGAAAAAGAATCGCGGCAAGCTCGACGACCTGGCAAAACAACTCAAAAAGCTGCAACGGGCCCTGGCCGACAGCCAAAGCACCGACAAGGAAACCAACGCGGCCTCAGTTCACGGGGCGATGGGCGTTCGTGACCTTGCGCAGGTCGCCGACATGCAAGTGCATATCCGCGGCGAGGTCGCCGAGTTGGGCCCCAAAGTGCCGCGCGGCTTTGTGACCGTGCTCAAGAATCCCCGTAGCGCGGCACCCAACGCGCAGCACAGTGGCCGACTCGAATTGGCCAACTGGCTCAGTGACCGTGGCAACCCGCTCACGGCGCGGGTCGCCGTGAACCGTGCCTGGGCGCATCTGTTCGGCGCGGGACTGGTCGAGTCGCTCGACAACTTCGGCGCGCTCGGCGAGCCCCCCAGCCATCCCGAACTGCTCGATCAATTGGCCGTCACGTTCATGGATCAGCAACACTGGTCGCTCAAGCAACTGATCCGTTCGATCGTGTTGTCGCGCACCTATCAGTTGTCGAGCGCGCATCACGAAGCCAACTACGCGGTCGACCCGGGCAATCGGCTGGTGTGGCGCATGAACCGTCGCCGGCTCGATGCGGAATCGATCCGCGACAGCATCCTGATGGCCAGTGGCCAGTTGGACCTCAAGCGGCCCACCGGGTCGATGCTCGGCAAGCTCGATGCCTCGACCGAAATCGGCCGCGGCACGCGGATCGACACGGTGGCGGCCGAACGCTCGCCGTATCGCAGCGTGTACCTGCCGCTGGTCCGCAACGCGGTGCCTGAGATGCTCGGCGTGTTCGACATGGCGGACCCCAGCCTGCCGGTCGCGCAGCGCGAGGTGACCACCGTGGCCACGCAGGCCTTGTTCCTGATGAATAACTCGTTCGTGGTTCAAAGCATTGAGCAGATGGCGCAGCGGTTGCTGTCGAATAGTTCGACGAGCGAGGCTGACCGCATCGACCTCGCGTATCGCATTGCGCTCTCGCGCCAGGTTACCGCCGACGAGCGCACTCAGGCCCAACAGTTCTTGCAAGATTACCGGCAGTTGGCCGACGCCAAGGGCATCTCCGGACCGAATCGCGATCACGCGGCCTGGACCGGCTTGTGCCATGTGCTGCTGTCGACCGGTGAATTCCGATACGTGTATTAACCCCGTGCGTTATTGAATCTTCCCATCGGCCCTAGAGCCGTCCCCGCTCCTTAACGTTCCGCTACAAGGATGAACCCGATGCTCCCGCAAATCTCTCGTCGCGAAATGCTCCGTAGTGTGTCGTGTGGATTTGGTTACATGGCCCTGAGCAGCCTGCTGGCCGAGCAGGCGCGTGCCGCGACGAGCCTGAGCCCGCTCGCCCCCAAGAGCCCGCACTTTGCTCCCAAGGCCAAGCGGGTGATTTTCATGTTCAACCAAGGCGCGCCGTCGCACGTCGACACGTTCGACTACAAGCCGGGCCTGGAAAAGCACGACGGCGAGACCGCGAGCACGACCGGCTTTTACAAGGGGGGCAATCGCAAGCTCATGAAGAGCCCCTTCAAGTTCAGCCAGCATGGCAAGAGCGGCTTGCCGATCAGCGAGCTCTTCCCGAACGTCGCCAAGCATGCCGACAGCCTCTGCCTGCTCAACAGCTTGCACACCGACCTGCCAAACCATCCGCAGGCCAGCGTGCAAATGCACACCGGCAGCTTCCAGTTCGTCCGCCCCTCGATGGGCTCGTGGTTGCTCTACGGCCTGGGGACCGAAAACAGCGAACTCCCGGGCTTCATCACGCTCAACCCCATTGGCCGCGTCGGGGGCGCGCAGAACTACGGCAGCGCGTTCCTGCCCGCCTCGTTTCAGGGGACCCGCATCGGCGGCGAAGGGGTCGACCTGGCCAAGGCCAGCATCCCCAACCTGCGTAATGACAAGCTGCCGATCGAATTGCAACGCAAAGAACTCGACTACCTGCAGTCGCTCAACGAGCGCCAACTCAAGGCCGATCGCGTCAACACCGAACTCGAAGGGCTCATCGAGTCCTACGAGCTGGCGTTCCGCATGCAAGGGGCCGTCCCCAAGCTAATGGACACCAGCGACGAGTCGGAGTCGACGCTCGAGTCCTATGGCATCAACAAGGGAACCACCGCGAACTTCGGTCGTCAGTGCCTGCTCGCGCGACGCTTTGCCGAAGCGGGCGTCCGTTTCATCGAGGTCTCGACCACCGGCTGGGACCACCACCGCAACCTCCGCGCCTCGCTCACCCGTAGCTGCGAGGCAATCGACAAAACGATCGCGGCGCTGCTGGGCGACCTCAAGCAACGCGGCTTGCTCGACGAAACCGTGGTGGTCTGGGGCGGCGAGTTCGGCCGCACGCCCCATGTGCAAAATGAGGACGGTCGCGATCACAACGCCACAGGCTTCTCGATGTGGATGGCCGGCGGCGGCGTGAAGGGCGGACTCCGCTACGGTGCCACCGACGAGTTCGGTATCACGGCCCAGGAGAACAAGGTCCACATCCACGACCTGCACGCGACCATTTTGCACCTGATGGGCCTCGACCACGAGCGGCTCACTTTCCGCTACAGCGGACGCGACTTCCGCCTGACCGAGACCGCCGGCCGCGTCGTGAAAGAGATCATGGTCTAGGCGCGCATGGTTCTCGGATCGAGCCGGTTTCGCCCTTACAGGGCGTTGGGTGATCGGTGCGTCACGGTGTCCCGAGGCGGCGCCTCGGGCTATCGTGTTAAGCCCCTTCGGGGC
>CAZZBK010000220.1:0-6623 GCA_964652155.1 uncultured Planctomycetaceae bacterium
TCGTGCATCAGCGACCGCATGGTGCCGATATGAATCGTCCCGGCGTAGGACGGGAGCGCGACGACGATGTGTTTTTTCACGCTCCCGCCCCGCTCAGCTCGAGGCCGTCAGGCCGAGGGTCTCGAGCGCCGCAATCACCGCGTTGACGCGAGTGATTGCCGTTGCTGCGTCGGTCGCGTCGGCGATGGTCGCCGGACGCACAACCGGCGTCGCGCCGTAAAAGCCGATCTTGTCCGTCGAGGACTGGCCGAGGATGGTGCCGGCATCGTTGCCGTCGGAGAGCTGGCGTTCGCCTGCCATGGTGTCGTTCCTTTCGCTATTAGGCGGTGCCGGAGAGGCGGGTTAGCAGGCGCGGATCGATCAACTTGCGCCCATAGAGCAGATCGAGACGCCATTTCGAGATGTCGTTGATGCCGTCATAGATCGGGATGACGCGCACCGAGAGGCCGTTGGCAGTCTGGCGGGAGCCGTTGGTCGAGCCCTGCGGCATCTCCATCGGCACGACCGCAAGCGACATGCTGTTCTTGTGGAACACCATGTTGCTTTTATAACCGGTGCTCGCCGCGCCGAACGGGACGATCGCGTTGTCGTCCATGTCGCCGCTATAGGTCACGGTCTGGTGGGGGCCGGACGTGATGATCGGCGGCGAGATGGTCAGCGTCGTGGTCGACGTCGTGGTCGCGTTCGCAGTCGCTGCAGCCGTCACAACAAAGTTCTGCAGAATGCCGGTCGAGGCTTTGGTCTTCGGGTTGACCATGAACACGCCATCGATGGTGAACACCGACCCGGCCGTGATGGTCGCCGAAGCGTCCCAGCCGTCGGTCAGCAGCGTTTGCGTCCACGTGTTCTTGGCAGTGTCGTAGGTGACTTCCTGCGCCGTGCCCTTGACCAGCGGCGTGGTCGCATCCCACGTGCCGTTCGTGTGCGTCGGCACGACCTGAGACATGTAGGTGTCGACCATGGCGATCTCGCCGAGGCGGCCTTTGCGGTAGGCGCTCGACTCCGCACCGCCCACATTCGACAGCGCAGTTGCGGCACCGACCAGCGCCCAATGGTCAGCCGGCGACAGCAGGGCGCACCGATCTGACATCGGAACAGCCATCTCGTCGAGCCGCTCCGGACCCTTCGAGAAGTCGGTGAACGAGTTGATCGTCTGGCCCGGCGTGCCTGCCCAATTGTACGTGCCAACGTACATCTGCTCGAGCACGTCCTTGGCCATGTAGTTGACGATGTTGATCATAGCCGGCTTGATCGCGCGCTCGGAAAGGTCGTTCATGCTGAGCGTCAGGTCGGTGCTCGTAAACGAAAAGTCCGTACCGATCTGCTGATCAACCGAAAGCGTCGTCTTGCCCTCGATCACGTCCTGCAAGTTCATCGTTGCGCCCGTGCGCACCGTGAAGTCAGCCGGCCGGCGGATCGAAATCGTCGCGCCCTTCTTATAGCCGTTGACGGTTTCCGAAAACTCGCTCTCGTGCGCCCGGTGGATCTTGTTGAGCCAGCCGAGTTCGTTGTCGAGGATCGCCAGCGCCTCTTTGGCGATGACGTCTGCGGTAAGGGTCGTGTTGCTCATTGGAGGTCAGTCCGCGATTAGCGGCCACCCTTCGCCCATTCGGCTTTGCGCATGGCGATATACTCGGCGGCGCTCATCTCCGTCGGAGACTTGGCCCGAGCTGCCTGTGCGCCTGTAACCGTAGGCGGTGGCGGCGGTGCTGCTGTGGTGCGTCGTGTCGGGAGTGACACGCGCTGCTCGATACGCGCCAACGCGCGGCCCTGTTGAGCCGGAGACATCTGGTAGATGTCGAATGCTTCGCGCGGGTTGTTCGCAAGATAATGGGCGACTTCCGCCGCTACCTCGGATTCCGCGATGATCTCCGCTGCGTGGTCGGAAACCGGCAGCTGAGCGAATTGCTGCATAGATCGGTCGATGTCGGGGATACGATCCCGCACCGCCTCGACCTTCGTGTAGAAAGCGTCGACTTGGGCTTGCCTCGCCTTGGCGACGGCTGCCTGGTAGTCATCGACGGTGCGCCGTGCCGTTTCCTCCTGCAGGACGCCGCGCACGCTCTCGCGCTGGACGGCGTCATAGTCATTCGGATCGACCGGACGTCGCTCCTGCATTTGCTTCTGCAGGGCTTGGTAACGCTGCTCGGCCTCGCGCGCGGCCCGCTGTGCGGCGTGCTTCTCAGCCGTCAACTGGCTGATACGCTCCTGCACACGGTTCGGGCGCTGCTTTGGCTCGTCTTTCTCGGTCTTCTCGGCGTCTGGCCCTGCGGCCTTGGGCTCGATCGGCTCCGTCGTGGCGCCTGGCTCTGGTGCGGCCGGCGGTGGCGCGGATGGTGCAAACTTCCCGTCCGGCCCGCGCGCAACGGCCGGCTTCGGGGACTCGTCAACAGTCGTCGCGGCGCCTTCCGGCGTCGAGGTAACGGCTTCCATGGGTGTGCTCTCTGTTACTTGCGCTCGCCCTTGGGGGCGGCGGCTGCCTGTTCGGCAGTTTCGAGCTGACGGTCTGCCTGCTCGGTTTTACGCGACGCAAAATGAGTGTCGGTGGCGTGCCTGACCTCGTCGAGGTCGGCCGAACGCTTGATTTTCTCGATCTCCGCGTAGACCTTGGCGGTCTGCGCGCGCTTCAGCTCGATGTCCTCGAGCTTCATCTGCTCATCAAGCGGCGAGGCTTGCTCGACGTTCGCCTGGCCGGCGTCCGGCGGCGTTTGCGCGATCGATTGCGCCTCGGCCATCGTCTTTGCGGCCTGGGCCTGCTTCAATTGCACGTCCGAAGCGATGACCGGATCGTCCATCGGGTTTGGCGGCGGTGGCGGCTGGCTCTCGGGGTCGTCGGGGTCCGCCTTGATATGCGGCGGGACCGCGTTCGCAAGCCGCTTGGCCACGTCGTCGGCACCTTCGAAGTCGAGGTTCTTCGCCACGATGTCGCCGACTAGCGGAGCCGCGTCGGGGTAGACCTTCAGGAACTCGAGCACGCTGTTGGCCGTCTCCATGCGGCGCGTCGAGTAGCTCGGGCCGATCGTAACCCTGACATCAAACCTCGCCACGGACAGATCGTTGACCATCTGCGGCGTGCCGTCCATGCCGTACATGACTTGGTTGATCGGGACGAATTCTTCCTCATCGTCGTCGCCGACGATCCGCACCACGCGCTCGCTGTCATAGACCTTGGGGATGAGGTCGATCAGCACCCGGCCGGCGTAGTGGAGTGCGCGTTCGAGGTTGTCGGCGTAGTGGTAATTCGACGTGTCACCTTCATGCTGGCGCGCGAGAATGGCGCGGCCGCTCGTCTCATTGCTCTTGGCGCCGAGCGCCGCGTCATAGATGCCCGTCGTGGCCTTCATGTCCTCGGCGGCGCGTTCGGCCTCGTTCATGAGCGCCACCGGCGTCTCGGGCGGGTGCTCGCGGATGGGACGGGCGGACGGTGCGTCCGGATCGACGTTGTAAAGCAGGTACGGCCGATTCTTCTGGTTCGCCGAATCCCACTGCGACTTGTACGGCCCGATCATGTTCGGCGTCACGAGGAACGGCGCCTTGGGCGCCAGCGCGATGCTCTCGGCGCTGGCCGTGCGGTAGTAGTTGTAGAGCTGCTGAGGGTCGCGCGCGAACCTGACCATGCCGAAGCGGTAGCGCATCTTCTCGAGCGGGATCTCGGCCCCGATCACGGGCACGATCGGGATATGCTTTCCCGCCCACTGGTACGGGCCGGCCAGCACCTCGGCACCGGAGACAAGCAGCATCTCGACCGCGTGCGTCGCGACCTCACGCGACTTCATCCGGTCCAAGCCCATCATCTTGCGCATTTGGGCCGGGATGTCGGTAGCGTCGATGGCTTGACCGTCCGGCGTCTGGACGAGCAGGCGCTTGACCGGCTTTTTGCGCCAGTATTCGGCCACGCGCACCGTTTCCTCGGAAAACCAATGCATCGACGACGTGTGGTCGCTCGGCGTCGGGATCTCCTGCACCGAAGCGTCGGGATACTGCTCGACGAACGCCTCGCGCGGGATCTCGCTCGTCACGATGATCCATTGCGCGTCGGAGCGATCGACCTCGACGGCCGCCGGGTCGCAGTAGACTGACAGCGGATTGGGGATGCTCTTGACGCGGATCTCCTGATCAAACGTCGTGTCGTCGGTGTATTCGGTCACGATCCGGAACCACCCGATCCCGCAGGCGACCTGATGCTCTGCGGCCGTCGCGTAGACGTGTGTCGCGCTCGACTGGTACTGGATCTGCCGCAGGAGGCCGTTGTAGACGCGGGACAGCTCGGGGTCGCTCTTGTTGTCGACCGGGCTCGTCTTGATCGCAACGTCGGCCTGGCGCACGTCGTTCGTCACCTGACGCACGAACTGAGGCAGGCGGTTGATCGTGAGCATCGGCCGCTTGTCGCGCTCGCGTTCGATGCGCACCTGCTCGGGCCACTGGTCGCCGGCCAAGAACTGCAAATCAATCGCCGCCTCACGGCGGTTGTCCCGGTCGTAGTCCCAAGCGTGCTGCAGCCGCTCGCGCACGTCTTTAATGATCGTGTCGCGCTCGCGCTTCGGCAGGGGTTTGGACGGCGCGGATGACGGCTCGATCATGGATTAGAAACTTTTTCCCTCATGCAAAGTGTTTCGGCGTGATTCTTGGCACTTCTAGGAATCACGATCCCATCCAGGCGCCGCTTCCGGCATTACTTTGCTCATCCGCGAACATGGCCGAGTAGTCAACCTTGCGGACAATCGACGGGAACAGCTGAGACAGGCCCCACACCAGCGCGTCGCATCGATCCGGCGAGCCGTTGCCCTCATAGCCGCCGGCCGTCATCTGGCACATTTGATCTTCGAGCTTAGGGAACGTGCCGACATGAGACACGCGCCCCATGGAATAGAGCGCGGCAATCGGCTCGGCGCGGACGTGCTTGCCTCGTGTGGCCACGACCTCGACGACCGGCACGTCAGGCCGCACGCTTCGGATCGTGTGCCGGCACATATCGCCACCCTGATTGCGTTCGATCACGATGGCGTCTGCCTCCCACCGATCGAACGTCGCTATTGCGCGATCGGCCCATTGCTTCGGCGTGCCTTTCATCGATGCGTCGTCAAGAACGTAGCCCCTGCCATCTTCACCGATGCCGGAAACCACAATGCCGTGCTCGTCGCTGCCGGCTTCAGACGACACAGCCGGGTCGATCGACACCACGATGCGGTTCATCTTCGGCAACTCGTGCCGGCGGTGTGCGTGGATCGTCTGGCGATCCCAGATCGCGCCAATGGCCGTTGGCTCGTATTCCCCGAGCCAGATATGAGCGTAGCGGTCTCTGTTGGTGCGCTCGTCGTGCTGCCGTTCGGCCTCTAGCTCGTCGGGGAACCAGGGGTTTTCGGAGTAGTTGGCGCGGACGATCGCGGCATTCTCTGGCGGCGTCAGGCCCCGAAAGAACTGGTCTACCGGATCAATCGAATTGCGCGGGTTCCAGGAGAACCACAACTCCGATCCCGGCTTACGAATGGTCGGGCGAAGGAACTCAAGAGATCGGGCGCTCAGCGTCTGCGCCTCCTCGACCCATGCGACGTCGAAGCCCTCGAGCGACTTGATAGATTCCGCCGTGTGATCCTGCATGCCCTGGAACAAGATGACGCCATTCCCCGGCGTGACGACGTGATCGTTGCGGGGCTTGCCGCCGAACATCGACCACAGCCCGTGAGCTGTGATCTTGTCTTCGATCAGGCGCTTCGCCGATTCCTTCAACGTCTTCTGGACTTCACGAACAGAGACGGCGCGAAAACCTGGGCGCCGCACAGCCTGCTCGATCATGTCCTCGGCGAAGTGGTGCGACTTGCCCGAGCCTCGGCCGCCGAATGCCGCTTTGTAGCGCTTCGGCTCCAACAGCGGGACGAAGCACCTAGGCGTCTGAATTTTTAGGATCAACGATCACCCGTTCGACCTTGGCGACCTGGATAGGTCCGCCATCTGGCCCGGTCTGCTCTTGCCGACTGGTCTCGCGCCATGTCTTGGGGAAGCGCGCCGCCATCGAACGCGACCAGACTGACGACTGGAATGTCGGCGCCTTGATGTTGTCGTGGCCCAAGTCCTCCCAGTGGGCTTGAGCGTGCATCTCCGCGCGTGTTAAGGCCTGAGCAAAGTCCTCGTTCGTCGCTTCCCAATCGAGCAGCGTTCTGTGCGAAATATCGAGCTGGGCGCACATCCAAGCCCGTGATTTACCGAGCTTTCCCCACTCGATGACCTGCTCGCACATATAGGGTCGGTACTTTGTAGGGCGTCCGAAGACGTAGCCTTCCGGCTTGTCACTCACTGCCGTGGTGCTCACGGGTGTGTCTCCTATGTGGTGGCCGTCTTTCCGGCCTGTCACCCCGGCCATTGCTGGCCACCTCTATAAAAGGCTGATCGATACCTAGACGCTGGTCAAGCAAGACTGCCATCTCTCTAGCGATCACACTGTGCGCGATATTGGACACTGGGGTTACTCCTTTACGCCGCTGCCATCTGCCGGAGCTGGGCGATGGTCGTGGTGTGGAGTGCGGGCATGACGTGACGTCGAGGGGCAACGTGTACAGGGGGATTGGGGTATGCGCTGGCCTCTGGGGTGCGATTGCCGAGGTCGCTTACGGGAGTGTCGGCGCTCT
>CAZZBK010000221.1:0-6611 GCA_964652155.1 uncultured Planctomycetaceae bacterium
CCACCCCGAGACAACCTCAGCCAAGATACAAGGGTACGCACTCCGTGCGTACCATCTTCAACGCGTGTCATTCCGCTTGCCCGGGGCATCCGAGTGGGCTTATCATGGATAGGGGGACGACCTGGGGCTGCGCCGGTTCCGTTCCTGCCGCGAACGATGCGATTCATCCCGCCTGAAGAAGCCTGCACAAGGACCTGCCGAATATGCGTTTAGCGCTCGCTGCGTGGCTACTGTTGTCGACCGCCGCCGTGGCGGCCGAGGAGGTCGACTACCTGCGGCAGGTCAAGCCGGTGCTCGCGGCCCGCTGCGTGTCGTGTCACGGAGCGCTCAAGCAAGAGGCCTCTCTGCGACTCGATACCGTGGCCGACATGCGAACCGGCGGCGAAAGTGGCCCGGCCCTCGTTGCCAAACAAGCGGCCATGAGCCTGATCCTCGCGCGGATCAGCGACACGAATCCTGAGAGCCGCATGCCCCCCGAGAGCGATGGCTCGCCGCTCAAGCCGCACGAGATTGCCGCCATTCGCTCGTGGATCGACTCGGGAGCGCCGGGCCCGGCCGACGAGAAACGCGAGGCCGATCCGCGTGACCACTGGTCGTTTCGTTCACCCCTCCGGCCGAGTGTTCCGCCCGTGAGCGATCCGCGCTGGAGTCGCAACCCGATCGACGCATTTATCGCCGCGGCACACAAGCAACACCAACTCAAGCCGGTGGCCGAGGCCGAGCGCTCGCTGCTCTTGCGGCGCGTGTACCTCGACCTGATCGGTCTGCCGCCGACAAGCGACGAATTGCTCGCGTTCGAGAATGACAAGTCGCCCGACGCCTACGAGCGGGTGGTCGACCGACTGCTCAAGAGCGAGGCGCATGGCGAACGCTGGGGGCGGCACTGGATGGACATTTGGCGCTACAGCGACTGGTGGGGCCTCGGGGCCGAGGTCCGCAATAGCCAGAAGCACATGTGGCACTGGCGCGACTGGATCATCGAGTCGCTCAACGCCGACAAGGGCTACGACCAGATGCTCCGCGAGATGCTCGCCGCCGACGAGTTGTACCCCACCGACACGAACCGCCTGCGCGCGACCGGCTATCTCGCCCGCAGTTATTTTCGCTTCAATCGCACGACCTGGCTCGACGAGGTGATCGAGCACACCTCCAAAGGCCTGATGGGCCTGACGTTCAACTGCGCCAAGTGTCACGACCACAAGTACGATCCCTATCCGCAGGTCGACTATTACCGGTACCGCGCGATCTTCGAGCCGTATCAGGTGCGAATGGATTTTTTGCCGGGCGAGACCGACCTGGAGCGCGACGGCCTGCCGCGCGTCTTCGACTGCAACCTCGAACAGCCGACATTCCTGCACATTCGCGGCAACGACACGCAGCCGCAAAAGGACAAGCCGATTGCGCCTCAGTTGCCGGGCTTTTTGGCCTTCGACGAGTTTGCGATCACGCCCCTCACGCTGCCGCTCGAGGCGCATCAGCCGGGCCTCAAGCCGCACGTGCTCGCCGATCACCTGCGCGACGCCGAGGCGAAACGGCAATCGGCCGAGAAGATCGCCAAGACGGCGCGCGACGCCTTGCAGTCGGCCCGCGAGCAGTTGCAAAAAGCCCAGGCCGCCGCGGCAGCCAAACCAGCAGAGCAACTGCCGGCCGAGATCGAGCCCGACGCGGCCGTGCTCGCGCGGGAGTTGTTCAAGGATCAGCCGCGTGACCGCTGGGAGATCGTCGCGGGCAAGTGGACCTTCCCCTCGACCGGAGCGACCCAAGCCGAGGAAGGGGCCGTGCAGTCAGCGATTCGGCTCAAGCAATGGCCCCCCGTCGACTTTGAAGCCCGCACCAAGTTCACGATCACCGGCGGGCTCAAGTATCGTTCGGTGGGCATCAAGTTCGACAGCGACGCGCAGAACGAGTTGCTCGTGTATCTGAGCGGGATGAACCCCGGCGGCAAATTGCAGCTTGCGATCAAAACCGGCGGCAAGCAAAGCTACCCCCCCGCGGCAGCGCTCGCGCGCGAGGTCCCATCCAACCGGCTCATCGAGCTGGCGATCCAAGTCCGCGGCCGACTGGTCATCATGCACGTCGACGGCCAGCGATTGCTCAGCTACACGGTCCCCATGCCGCGCCGCGCCGGCCCCATCGAGCTCATCACATTCGACGCCCAAGCGCAGTTCCACGAGTTCGAACTGCGCGCGCTACCCGGTGGGAGCAAGGGGGACCCCGCGCCGGTGACGAGCGTGGCGGCCGCCGAGCAGCAGCACGCGCAAGCGGCCGCGGCACTCAGCGCGGCCGAGCAGTCGCTCGCCCACCTTAAGCAAATCCCGGCGGTGCTCAACGCCCGCGCGGCTGCGACGGCCGCCGCACATCAACAGCCCGCTCCCGAGAATAAGTCGACCCTGGCCGCGGAGGCCGCCAAGCTCGAGCGCGCCGCGGCCGTAGCCAAGGCCGAGGCCGACCTAGCGCAGGCCGAGGCCGACGCGCTGCGCATCGCGCCGGAGAAAAAAGCGGACGCCGACAAAAAAACCGCCGCCGCGAGAACGGCCCTCGACACGGCACGCAAGGCGGCCGAGAAGCCGGGCGAAACGTTCGCCGAGTTGACCGGCTCGCTCAAGACGATGGAGTCGAATCTCGAAAGCGACGCGGCCCGCCGCAAGCCGTTTCCCACCACCAGCACCGGCCGCCGCACGATGCTGGCCCATTGGCTCACCGATCCGCGCCATCCGCTGGTGGCCCGCGTGGCCGCGAATCATCTCTGGTCACGGCACATGGGCCGACCACTCGTCCCCACGCTGTTCGACTTCGGCCGCAAGGGACAGCCGCCGACGCACGGCGAGTTGCTCGACTACCTGGCCACCGAGCTCGTGGCGAACGAGTGGAGCATGAAGCACCTGCACCGCCTGATTGTCACGTCGCAGACGTATCGCCTGAGCGGCTCGAGTGCCGCGGCCGACGAGGCGACCGTGAAGCAAGATAGCGAGAACCGCTATTACTGGCGGCGCAACGCGGTCCGGATGGAGGCGCAAGCCGTGCGCGACAGCTTGCTGCAACTGGCTGGCGAGTTGGACCGCACGCTGTACGGCCCATCGATACCGGTCGGCGACGAGTCATCGCGCCGCCGCAGCCTGTACTACGTCCACTCGCATAACGATCATCAGAAGTTTCTCTCGATCTTCGACGACGCCGGTGTGCAAGAGTGTTACCGCCGCACCGAAAGTATCGTCCCGCAGCAGGCGCTCGCCCTTTCTAATAGCAAGCTGGCCTTAAGCATGGCGGGCAAAATTGCCGAACGGCTTGGGGCTGCCGACAGCGAACGCGACGACGCGGCCTTTGTTGCCCGGGCTTGGCGGTTGATCCTCTGCGGTGAGCCGACCGCCGACGAGGTGGCAACCTGCCAAGCGGCGATCGAGCAGTGGCGCGCGTTGGCCCAGCAGGCCAAGCGAGCCGACGGCCCCATGCAAGCCCGCGTGCGGCTGGTCGAGGCCTTGCTCAACCACAACGATTTTGTGACCATCCGCTGAGAAACTACCGATTTTTGATATAATCGCACGTGCCGTTTTTATTAGTGGGTAGCCCCGACAACTCGTTGTCGGGGTCGCGCTAGCGACAAGAGGAGTTGCTTTGTGACGCTTCGACGCCCTCGTGTGGCTTCGCCACCCGGACAACAAGTTGTCCGGGCTACCCGAGACGATCGTTTCAATTCCATTCGCTGAGTAACAACCAGTTTTTGATATAATCGCACGTGCCGTTTTTTAGACCGGTACAGGCCCGTTAGACCGAGGCAACCCATGAGCCACCACGCACACCATCGCAACTGCCGCGGCATGCACCGCCGCGAGTTTTTGACCGACCTGGGGATGGGCTTCACCGGCCTGGCGCTGGGCGCGATGCTCGCGCGCGACGGCTACGCCTCGCCCGAGGCGAACTGGCAGCCGCCCACCGGCGCGCCGCATTTCGCCCCCAAGGCCAAGAGCGTCATCTGGCTGTTCATGAACGGCGGCGTCAGCCACATGGAGAGCTTCGACCCCAAGCCGATGCTCACCCAGTACGCGGGCAAAAGCATCGCCGAGACCCCCTTCAAAGACTCGCAAGACCCCGAGAAGCTCAAGCTCGCCCGAGTCACCGTCATCAACGACGCCAATGGCCAGCAACGCAATAAGCTATACCCGCTGCAAGTCGGTTTCAAGCAGCGCGGCGAGTCGGGCATTGAAGTCAGCGATTGGTTTCCGCACGTCGGCGACATGATCGACGACATCGCCGTGATCCGCTCGCTCTACACGACCGACGACAACCACGGCGCGCAGACGCAGTTTCACTCGGGCCGACACATGCTCGATGGCGAGTATCCCACGCTTGGCGCTTGGACCCACTATGGGCTCGGCTCGCTCAACGATAACCTGCCGCAGTTCATCTCGATGGGCCGCCGCGAGTACTGGAACGCCAAAGACGGCCACTACCTCGGACCCGAACACGACGCCATCCCGCTGCGGATCGACCCGGCCAACCCGCTCGACTACGGCAAGCCCGACCGCAACGGCACGCTCGACGAGCAGCGCGTGGGCTTCGACCTCGTCGGCAAGCTGAACAAGCTCCGCGGCGTCGACTATCCGAACGACCCGGCTCTAACGGCCCGCATCAAGGCCTACGAACTCGCCTTCCGCATGCAGACATCAATCCCCGAGGTGCTCGACTTTGCGCAAGAGTCGGAGTCGATCAAGTCGATGTACGGGCTGGACCGTGCCGAGACGAAAGATTTTGGCATGCAGTTGCTCGCCTCGCGGCGGCTGGTCGAGCGCGGCGTGCGATTCATTCAGGTGCAACATGGGGCCGGCGGGGCAGGGGTCTGGGACGCCCACGGCGGACTCAAGAAGAACCACGAGCGCAACTGCCTCGCGGTCGACAAGCCGATCGCCGGCCTGCTCAAGGACCTGAAGCAGCGCGGCCTGCTAAACGACACGATCGTGCTGTTCGCCACCGAGTTTGGTCGCACGCCGGGCACGCAAGGGTCCGACGGCCGCGACCATCACATCTACGGTTTCAGCGTTTGGATGGCGGGCGGCGGCATCAAGGGCGGGACGGTGTACGGTAAGACCGACGAGATCGGATTCCATGCCGTCGAGAATCGTCGTTACGTGACCGACATTCACGCCACGATCCTGCACCAGCTCGGCCTCGACTCGCGCAAGCTCGAAATTCCCGGCCGCAAGCGTCTCGACATCGACCACGGCAACGTGATTCGAGAGATTGTTGCGTGAGCGAATTCAGTGGGAGCGATCGAAATCAGAGTGTTGATTCCTGACACCTTCGATTCTTCGCTTGCTTAAGGACTAGACAGTCGTGATAAACATGGTCCTTCCGGGTTTGCTGTGGGTAGATTTCCGGCAGGGGGGTGACCAGTCAGGGGCCCGGCTCCCGGCGCCGCTGCCCCACTCGACGGGAGCTGGAAAGCTAAAACAAAGGAGAAATGAGTCGCTTCGCGACCGATGGGTGCTTTCCAGTGTCTCCCTTGACGGCTCTGGTCGCTCCCTTCCTGTTCACCCCCTGCCTGGGAGGATTGAACAGCGGTTACCCACGTGAAACCCGGATGGACCATAAACATTTTGGAATTATTCGGAGAATTCTAACTCTTGCCCGTTGCACAATCGCCGCCCTTCGCGCGTAATCATCGTCCCAACTCGGTCCACCTTTTTCACGGAGGCTGTGTTATGACGCTTGATCCTGATGAATTTGTTTTGATGCAATGGGAAGGTGAGGGTGGCTCGCTTGCCCCTTCGGAAATCGTGAAGGTTAGGCGTCCGGTTCATCCCCGGCGTGATCTTCCGGCTGACTCTTTTGATGAGCGGATGAACCCGTTCCCATCTCAACATAGCTTGGCCAAGCAAGGTCGGCCTATTGATGACGTGAGGCGTTGATTCGTTCTGTCTTCGTCGTGTTATGAAGTTGTTCGCTGGGACTGCCCTGGTTCGTAGGGGTAGCCGTCTAGTCGCCTGTCCGGCTGATTGCTGTGGTATCCCTTCGTTGGTGGCAGGAGTCGGATAAGGTGTCAAGTCGGATAAGGTGTCAAGTCGGATAAGGTGTCAGGAACCATAATGGAGTCGGATAAGGTGTCAGGAACCATAATGACTTACGAAACCTCTAAATCCTATGCATCAGCGAACCAAGTGAGGGCATAGTATTTGTTCGCCTCGACGCCCCCTCATCCGCCCTGCGGGCACCTTCTCCCGAAGGGAGAAGGGGGATGGATCATCCGTGTGCGACGGCGGCGAGCTGTCACTTTGACACAGCATCCTCTTTCGCCGGAGCCGATTCTCCACGAGCTGTTGAGGTACAGCTACGCCACAAAGATCACCAAGTGACACAAAAAATGTGGAGAGGACTTGCATCGGGAACTTGATGAATCTGACTCCCAGCGTCCCCTGGATCATCAACGGTGAGCGCGGTCCGGTGGTTTTTTGCGTCGCTTGGCGATCTTTGCGGCCACTCCAGCGACGCAAGCTGACGCTGAAGTCCCTCCAAGCCTGCATCCAGGCTCAGGCTCATGATGACCATAACCACACCACTACAGGGGGTGTCGCAAGGGATTTGCCCTGGTTTTGTTCGCCGTTTTCAGCCAAACTGCC
>CAZZBK010000222.1:0-6586 GCA_964652155.1 uncultured Planctomycetaceae bacterium
GGCAAGAGCTTTCGCAACGAGATCACGCCGCGCAACTTCACGTTCCGCTCGCGTGAGTTCGAGCAGATGGAGATCGAGTTCTTCTGCCATCCGACAGAGTCGAAAAGCTGGTACCAGTATTGGCGCGACCGTCGCTATCGCTGGTACCTTGAGTTGGGCTTGGCCGGCGAACGGCTCCGGCTGCGCGATCATGATGCCGATGAGTTGAGCCATTACTCGACCGGGACGGCCGACATTGAATACGCGTTTCCGTTTTTGCCCCCGGGCGAGTTCGGCGAGTTGGAGGGGATCGCCCATCGCGGCGATTTTGACCTGCGCAGTCACATGGAAGGGAAGCTCGACCCCAAGACGCGACCGTTGCAGGTCGAACTCGGCGCGGACGGCAAGCCCAAGTATCGCGGCAGCGGCAAGGACCTGTCGTACTTCAACGATCA
This sequence comes from uncultured Planctomycetaceae bacterium, assembly GCA_964652155.1. Lineage (GTDB taxonomy): Bacteria > Planctomycetota > Planctomycetia > Pirellulales > PNKZ01 > CAZZBK01. The sequence continues at coordinate 435 of CAZZBK010000222.1, forward strand.
GACGCGTGAACGGTACATCCCGCACGTCATCGAGCCCTCGGCCGGCGCCGACCGCGCCACGCTCGCGTTCCTCTGCGAAGCGTATCAGGAGGACAAGGTCCCCGACGAGAACGGTAATCCGCGCGAGCGGGTGTTCCTCAAGCTGCATCCGCGCATTGCCCCGATCAAGGCGGCCATCTTCCCGCTGGTCAAAAAGGACGGCATGCCCGAGAAGGCCCAGGCGTTGTATCGCGAGTTGAAGCAAAACTTCAACGTGTTCTACGACGAGAAAGGGGCGATCGGCCGCCGCTACGCGCGACAGGACGAGGTCGGTACGCCGTACTGCATTACGATCGACGGCGAGACTATGAAGAACGACCTCGTGACGATCCGCGACCGCGACACACTCAAGCAACAGAGCGTGCCGATCGGCGAGTGCGTGGCGCTGCTCAGTAAGTTACTGCAACCAAAAGTGATAAATGATAAGTGCTAAGTGCTAAATGAGGAGCAGGTTGTTTTCTTCTTCCATTTATCACTTATCACTCCGCACTTAGCATTTCTCCCTATGATTCCCACCCTGGCCCAGGTTTGTTCGCTGCACGCGCCTTTTGAGAAGGACGTGGAAGAGTACGCGGCCGGTGCGTGTCGCTCGCTGGAGGTGTGGCTCGGCAAGCTGGAGACTTACCTGGAATCGCACACGGTTGACGATGTGCGGCAGTTGCTCGCCGAGCACGAGATGAGCGTGAGGGTGGCCAGTTTTCAGGGAGGATTGTTGACCAGTCAGGGTGATGCCCGACGGGAACATTGGAGTCATTTCGAGCGTCGACTCTCGCTTCTTCAGTCGCTTGGCGTGCAAACGCTCGTCGTGGCCGGCGACTTGGTTGGGCCACTCACTCAAGAAGACATCGAGCGCGTGCAGGTCTCGCTTGCGCAGGCGGCCCAGTCGGCCGAGCGAGCGGGTGTGCGATTGGCGCTCGAGTTCCAGGCCCGCGCGTCGTTGGCGAACAACGTGCCGTCGGCCGCGGCGCTCGTGGCGCAGGTTGGCTCAGCGGCGCTGGGGTTGTGTCTCGACGTGTTCCACTACTACACCGGTCCCAGCAAGTTCGAGGACCTCGCGTATCTGTCGAGCGAAAATTTGTTTCATGTGCAGTTGTGCGACCTGCTGGGCGTGCCGCGCGAGATGGCGAGCGACGCTGATCGCATCTTGCCGGGGGATGGCGACTTTCAACTTGAGCCGATCGTCGATTTTCTCAAACAGATCGAGTATCGCGGCGCGGTCAGCCTCGAATTGATGAACCCGCAGATTTGGCGAGTCAGTCCGCGGAGCTTTGGCGAGGTGGCGATGACCGCGTTGCGCAAGCTACTCGGGCAGGCCAGCATGGGTTGAGCCGCGCAGGCGATAACCGATGGCCCGATAGAATTGCAGCGCCGCTCCCCAGGCCATGTGGGTCTCGAGCACGATGTCGCACTCGCCGCGCTGCCAGCAGGTGCGTTCCAGCGCGTTGAGCAACACGGACGCGATGCCGCGGCGACGGTAGCGTGGATGGACCATCAACCAATGCACGGCGGGGCGTGCTGTCCCGCGCTCGGAGAGGGTCACCGAACCGACGAGTTGTTCGCCATCGCAGACGAACCACATCCGCTCGGGCGACCACCAGGGCTTGTCGAGAAACTCGCGCTGGAAGTCGACAGCGGACCAGAGGCTGAGGGACAATTTTTCGCGCGCGAAGGCGAGTTGCCGCAGTTGGAGCCACGCGGCAATGTCGGCCTCGCCCGAGTAGTGACGCAGCGTAAAAGCCGTGACCGCGCCAGGGGGTGGCTCGGCGTCGAGGTGCTTGCAGAGTTGGACAACAGCAGCCATAGGGGCCTGATTGTCCCAAGTGGACCGGTTCGTCCCAAGCCCTATTGCTAGCAGGCTCGCCGGCTAGGTTGATAGATTTCTATCACGCCGAGGTCGATCAAAAATCGGTCAAATATCGATATATCACCGTAAGTTGGCGGCAAGTAACGACTTGCGGACGGGGTGTAAATGGAAGATTTATTTCAAATCGTGGACGATAATGCTTGATATCAGTCACGGTGTGTGGAATAATTTGGGAGTAACGATTCACACGGTCGCCATTGTGTGAGCGTCACTGTTATGGGTGGCTGGCGTTTTGCAGAGCAAAACCCGGCTCACTTCGAGGCGGTGTCGAGCGTCACTCGCCGGGTTTTGCTTACGCAAAACGCCAGCCACCCGTTCGACTCCAGCCGATTCCCCACGAACTTTTGAGCCGCTCACACGGTTGGTTTCCGTACTCGCCATGCTTGCCGAAGAACGTCGCTCTCGCGTGCTGGAGATGGTTCGAGCCAAGGGCTTTGCCGCCCTGCCGGACTTGGCCAGCGAATTGCGCGTCAGCGAGTCGACGATCCGCCGCGACCTCGATCACCTCGAAGCATTGGGCGAAGCGCGACGCACGCACGGCGGCGTATTTTACACGGGCACCTCGCCGCAGTTGCCCCACTTTGAAGAGCGCGAACCGGCCCATTGGGATAAAAAGCGTGCCATTGCCGCGGCGGCGGTCCGGTTGATTCAGGATCACGACACGGTGCTGCTCGACGGCGGCTCGACGACGTATGAGGTGGCGCGGTTGCTGGTCGGTCGGCCTTTGCAGGTTGTGACGAATTCGCTGCCTGTGGCGAATTTGTTCGCCAGTAGCAGTAATACCGATTTGGTCGTGCTCGGCGGCTATGTCTATCCACGCACCGGCGTCTCGTTGGGCCCCTACGCCAACCAAATGCTCAAATCGATGAGTGTCCGACGGACGGTCTTGAGCGTCGCGGCGATAAATGACCGCGGCTGCTACAACAGCAACCTATTGTTGGTGGAGACCGAGCAGGCCATGTTGCACTCGGCCGAGGAGGTGATCGTGGTGGCCGACAGCACCAAATTTGGTCACCAAAGCCTGGCCCAGATGTGCCCGCTCGAGGAGATCGACCACTTGGTGGTCGACGACGCCTTGCCGATGGAGTGGCGTAGCAAGATCGACCAAGCCCGAGTCACCCTCCACCTTGCCCCCCTCGCCCCGCGTCCTGCATCCAACCAACCATGAGCACAGCCACGTTCGATCGAGCCACGATCGAGAAAATCGTCCGCGAGATTGTCTTCGCGCGTCTGCCCGGCGCCACGGCACCGCTTGGCGAGCCGAATCTGGTCGTGAGCGTGTCGGCACGGCACGTTCACCTGACCGACGAGCACGTTGAGACGCTGTTTGGCAAGGGTCACAAGCTGACGCCGATGAAAGACCTGTACCAGGACGGCTTCTTCGCGGCTGAAGAGACCGTGATGGTCGTGGGCCCGAACAAGCGGCGCATGTTGCCGACGGTGCGCGTGCTTGGTCCGACGCGTCCGGCCAGCCAGGTTGAATTGGCGTTTACCGACAGCATCAGCCTGGGGCTCGACTTACCGGTTCGGGCCAGCGGCAAGATCAGCGGCACGCCCGGCTGCATCCTCGTCGGCCCGCAGGGGGTTGTCGAGTTGAAAGAAGGTGTGATTCGCGCCGAGCGGCACGTCCACATGAACCATCAGGACGCCGCGTACTACGGTGTCAAGAATGGCGATCGCATGCAGCTTCGCATTGAGTCGGACTGCGCGATCGTGTTTGAAAATTTGCTCGTTCGGGCCGACGCGACCAGCAAGCTGGAAGTGCATATCGACACGGACGAAGGGAATGCCGCCAACCTCGACCGCGCCAAGCGTTGCGAGTTGATCAAGTAACGGCGGTTGTGTAGTAGCGCGTATGTTTGTTTTTGCTTTGTTGTTTTCTTGGGAGTTATCACCATGGCTAAGGCGTTAGAAGCGCTCGGCATGATCGAGACCAAGGGGTTTGTGACCCTGGTCGAGGCGACCGACGCGATGATGAAGGCCGCGAACGTCACGTTCCTCGGTTGGGACAAAGTTGGCAGCGGGATGGTCACGGCGTTCGTGACGGGCGATGTGGCGGCGGTGAAGGCCGCGACCGACGCGGGAGCCGCCGCGGGTGGCCGGTTGGGCGAAGTGCTCGCCGTGCAGGTCATTCCTCGTCCGCACGAAGACCTGGGCGTTGTGTTGCCCTCGTTCGGCACGGCCAAGCGCGGCGGGGCCGAGTAGTTCTCGTTGCAACGATCCCACAGCACATTTGAATTGACCACAGAAAGGTTGAGTAACGAACATGCAAGACGCCATTGGAATGCTCGAGACGAAGGGCTTGGTGGCCCTGATCGAAGCGACCGACGCGATGGCCAAGGCGGCCAACGTCAAGATTGTGAAGAAGATTGCCATCGGCGGCGGTTTTGTGACCACCGTCGTACAGGGTGATGTCGGCAGCGTGCGGGCTGCGGTCGAGGCGGGTGCCGCCGCGGCTCAGCAGGTGGGCGATTTGGTCGCCAGCCACATCATTCCCCGCCCTTCCGAAGGGCTCGTGAAGGCTTATTTGGCTTGAATCATGGACGAAGATGGCCGCGGCACGGTGTCGCGCGCCCTCGTGCTCAGGAGTGAGTGCATGAAGATTTTGGTGGCAAATCTCGGCTCGACCAGCTTCAAGTACCGGCTGTTCGACATGACCGACGAGCGGCAATTGGCCCGCGGCGGAACCGAACGCATTGGTTCCCCGGAGAGTCCCTGCTTCGTCGAGATGGGCGGACAGCGGCGCGAACAAACGCTGCGCGTGAGCGATCACGCGGTGGCGGTGCGTACCTGTTTGGAGCAATTGACCGATCCGAAATTTGGTTGCCTGAAAGACGCCAGCGAGGTGTCGGCGATTGGGTTCAAGGCGGTCCACGGTGGTCGTTACAGCGGCGTGCAGCGCGTCAACTCGGACGTGCTCGCGGCGATGGAGACGATGCGCGACGTGGCGCCGGCCCATAACCCGCCGTACATCGCGGCCATGCGCTTGCTCAGCGAGAAGCTGCCCGAGATCCCGTTGGTCGCCGCGTTCGAGACCGGCTTCCACCAGACCATCCCCGCGCGGAACAAGTACTACGCGGCCCCTTACGAGTGGGCCGAGCAGTACCAGATCCAGCGTTGGGGGTTCCACGGCGCGAGCCATCGCTACATCGCCTCGCGCACCGCCGAGTTGCTCGGCCGCGGCGATTTGCGAATCATCTCGTGTCATCTGGGCGGAAGCAATTCGTTGTCCGCCATCCGTAACGGACAAAGTCAGGCGAACAGCCTGGGAATGAGTCCGCAGACCGGCTTGTTGCACAACAATCGGGTCGGCGACTTCGATCCGTTCGCGCTACCGGTGCTGCTGGAACAGACCGGCAAGACCTTGCCGCAGTTGTTGCACACGCTGGCCGAGCAGGGCGGGTTGCTGGGCTTGAGCGGCCTGAGCGGCGACGTGCGCGATCTGGAAAAGGCGGCGGCTCAAGGACACGCGCGAGCCCAATTGGCGCTCGACGTGTTTGTCGGGTCGATCCGTCAATACCTGGGCGCGTACCTGGTCGAACTTGGCGGGGCGGACGTGATCGTGTTCACCGGCGGCATTGGCGAGAACGGCGTGAACATTCGCCGCGCGGTCTGCCGCGATCTGAGCGCGCTGGGCATCGTGCTCGACGAGGCGAAAAACGCCCAGGCCAAGGGCGAGTGTTCGCTGCACGCGGCCGAAAGCCGCACGCAGCTATGGGTCGTGCCGACGAACGAAGAGTTGATTGTTGCGAGACAAGCGAAGGCGTTGCTTACGGAGGGGCTAGAGGCTAGAGGCTAGGGACGAGTAAACCCTTGCATCTCCTGCTTCCAATCCCCTCACCCCGCATCCCCCACCCCTCACCCCCTTTCCTACCATGTTTGTCGCCAAAGTCACCGGCAGTGTGGTCGCCACGCAAAAAGCGGCTTCGATGGTCGGTCATAAATTGCTGATCGTCGAACCGTATCGCATCGACGGCAAGAATCGCGACGCGCTCGTGACGACCGGCCGCACGTTTGTCGCGGTCGACACGGTCGGCGCGGGGCTCAACGAGTATGTACTGATCGTGCAGGGGAGCAGCGCCCGACTGACCCCCGAGACCAAGAACCTGCCGGTCGACGCCACCATCATCGGCATCATCGACACGGTACATGTGGATAACAAGAGCGTATTTAATCGAGAGCAAACGAGTTATTGAGGTTCAGGTAATTAAGTTAACAGGACGACCAGCGGGAGTCCGTAAATACCGGC
>CAZZBK010000223.1:0-6482 GCA_964652155.1 uncultured Planctomycetaceae bacterium
GACGAAGCCGCGAAGCGCATTCGCGAACACATTCAGCTTTGAGATGGAGGCCCCGAAATGATGACGCTAGCCGACACAGATCGGGAGATGATCGCCGGCTATTGGGACGGTCTGAACGGCGAGCCTGAGCCCGGCGCGAACAGGTCCCACAGCTATCGGCACGGCTGGCGGAACGGGCGTGACGATCGCAACAAGTCACCTCGATACGCCACGTCGTACATCCGCGTCTCCTATGATTGCTTCGGCCACACGAACCCGACCGGGTCTGGCGTGCGATAAATTTTGCGGCCTTCCGCGTCCAGCAATCCGGTATCCACGGGGTCGCTCACGACTGCTTGCGGGTACGGAAGCTGCGGATTGACCGGCTGCAAATCCCACCAAAATGCTCGCGGAGTCTCTGCGCGGCCCGTCACATACCTCGCCATCGTCAATCGCTCCCTTAATCAGCAGCGCGAAGCTGCGTTGTGTACGTCGCGCCTTGCTGGCGCGCCTTGGTGATGATGGCCGGATAGCCTTCGCCTTTCCGACGCAAGACGATGGCGTCACGCCATGGCCCCACGCTTGCGATTGCCATCCTGCGATCCGCGATCCACGCACGCCCAGCTTTGCTCACGCTTCGCAACTTGGCGACATCCGCCTTGATGCTGGCCTCTGTCGGGAGCCGTTTGCGGAATGCGTCGGTGAACCATTCCGGCTTGTAGGTGTACTCGCGCAGGAACGCATCGCGCACCCAACTGTCGGTCAAAAATCCTGGCGGTGGGACGGCCATGCTTCGCTCCTATTTTCCCCGGCCACTCGGGCCAAATCCCAACGCCTTGTCGTAGCAGCGTGATAGCGTCCACTTTGGCACCTTGCGCTTGATCGCCTTCAACGCGGCGCCGTTCGTCTTGTGCCGAAGGTCGAACCACTCGCGCCGCGCAAACTCAATATCAGCGGCTGAAAACGCAACCGGCGGACGCCCCGGCACGTCACGCTTTCGAGGCGTCCGCCCGGAGTGCGTGATCTTCTCTATTGCATCAAGCAGCATATCATCACGCTCGGCCGGTATCCACGAGCGGCGGCCAGTGTCCACTTCAATAATAGACGCGCCTTTGGCCTCGATGTTGCGAAGTCCGCTCCACAACGCCACGCGCGGGCGGTCGCTCGTCTTTGCCTTCGGCGGCGCAAGCAGATGCAATTGTGTGACCGCCACGACGTCACCCGATCGCAGCGCTCGGATCATGCCCGACAGGCTCGCGCCGTCCTCGCCTTCCGTGTAGATGTTGCCATCGGACAGGCCGTGGTCGCGCAGCTTCGCCGCCTGCAGGTGCCCCGGCACTCGAGGCAGGTGGCGGACATAGCCGCGCATCTTGTTGGTAACTTTGACCATGGTTTTCAAAATGCACGAACGGCATTGCAAAGTCAAGGCGATGAGCGTATATTGTCCTCACCGAACACGGGAGAGGTGGCATGATCAGCATTTACATCATCAAGTCGGACCAGGGCGATGGCGGCTGGTCGGCGCACGATCGCGACGAAGAAGACGCTGACGGGATCGCGCCAGCCTTGGCCTACGGTGTTGCCAAGTGGGACGAAGCTCGCGACGATTACGACTGGCCGACGCCGGCCATGGTTGCCGGCCTGATCGACGCCAACAAGATTGCTCAATGAGGGCCGCCATGAAGGTTCACAACGTCAAATCGATCCAGCCGCACTTCGATGACGTGGCGTCCGGCCGCAAGACGGCGGAGCTTCGAATCGACGACCGCAATTATCAGGTTGGCGATCTTCTGCGGCAGCACGAGTACGTTGCCGGCAAGATGACTGGCAACGTCGTGGCGCACGAGATTACACACAAGATGAGCGGCGGGCCGTGGCTGGCTGACGGCTACTGCATGCTGAGCCTTGCGCGCATTCCGCATGAAGTCACCTACTGAACAACAGGGGCCACGCACATGGGTTACATGACTGACGGTGTGACGTTCAACGTACTGCGCGGCGCCAATGTGCGGCGCCAGCAAGAGTGGCCGGGCAACGAGCACGCTGACGTGGCGTTCCGCGCCATCGAGCTTGCCGGCGAGGCCGGCGAAGTGGCCGAAGCCGTCAAGAAATTCCTGCGAGCCGAGCGCGGGATCAAGGGCAGCACAGCGACCCGCGAGGATGTTGCATCGGAGATGGGTGACCTGCTTGTCGCGCTCGATCTTTTGGCGAACCAGATGGACATCGATCTCGGCGAGGCCGTTCGCGCGAAGTTCAACCGCACGTCTGAAAAATACGGCATGCGGACTTACATTGGCAGCGACGGCGACTGGCATTTAAAGCCGGTCGCGGCAGAGTGAACATCAGAGGCCGCCGTGATGCTGACGAAACGCGAACGCGAGTTCATTCGCCACGCGCTTGGGCTGTCGAACCCGGATAGCCGTGGCGTTGCGTATCGCAACTACTACTATGCCGGCGGTGACGACGTTGCAGTCGGCCAAGGATTGGTGGCGAAGGGGTTCGCGGTCCATTACCCGCCCGTCGTCAGCTATCAGCCCGACGACGCGTTCATGATCACAACGGCAGGCTTTGAGGCCGCCAAGAACAAGGCCGAACGGCTCGACCGCGAAGAGGCCGAGCGCATCAAGAAAGTAGACGCCAAAGCGGCCAAGGCCGCGTGAACATCAAGGGCCGGGCTATGGACGACGACAAAGTAATTGAGGCGATGGCGCTGGCCATGTGCAATTCAATTCGCAAGGATAATGATCTGCCGCCGATGCGAAGCCTGGAAAAAGTGGAGCGGCCGGACCATTACAGGCGGCAAGCGCAAGCGGCACTTAAGGCATATCGCAGAGTGGCGCTAGGACATTGAACAGCAGAGGTCGGGCTATGAGCAAGACGACGATAGACCTTCCGTTCTCGCCCGAGGACGTCGCCGCTGGCGAGCAGGCGACGATTTGGAAAGCGACGCTTGACCCGGAGCCCGGCATCGTCGGCATCGACATGCCGTTCGGGGCCGACATACTTTTCGCGCGAGAGCAAGGCGAGCATGTTGCTGTGTGGTTCCGGTGCGACCCGCGGCGGTCATCTGCCCCGCGAAAAATTGCGATGGTAGAAACAGGCAAGGCGGCTCCGTCGCAACGCAGCGGCCGGTATATCGGCTCCGCCCTGTTCGGCGGCGGCGCCTACGTGCTGCACGTTTTCGAGCCCGTCAACTCCTGAACAACAGAGGCCGCTACCATGACCATGGCGCTTCACGTGGAATTTCGAAAGGCCGAGGCGGCGGCGCGCAACGTGTCGAGCGACCCGAAGGTTATTGCTGACATCTGCGGCCTTATAGCAAGGGCCGTTATCGACGAGCGCGAGGCATGCGCGGCGATTGCCGACAACTACGCTATTGGCGACCGCGACCGAAGCGCCAGCGTGCAGACGTCAACAGCAACAGATATCGCTGTCGCCATTCGCAACCGCACATAAAGGCCGCAAGCATGGCATGGTTTCCATTTACGGCTGACGAGAGACGTAATTGCGAGGAGAAGATCAAGGTAACGTCGCCGGATTGGGCGGATGGCATCGCCACGCAGTGCATCAGTGATGGCGTCGGCGATGACGACACGATCCGCCTAATTGCAGCGGCGCTCCGGATCGAGCGAGATGCGTGCGCGAACCTAATTTCGTCCACTAAGCTGAATGACATCCTACTGGCCGCAGGAGAAATGTCACAGCAAGAACGACGCACAGTTATGGCTCTATTGCCGTGGCTGGCCGAACGTATTCGCAAGCGTGACTTGTAACGGCAGCTATCGTTTTGTTGTCGTGTGCCATTTGCCGATTTCATCGGCCATTTTTTCGACGCGCGTCTCGACGCGATCCAGCCGCCCAGATGCGACATGGTTGAATGATTTTTGCTCGGCAACGAGACCTGCAAATTGACCAGTCGTAACCCAAATAATCCCGCCGACTACCATCGAAAATAAAACCGCTATTGACGTGACGGTGCCTACTGTCTTGGAAAAATCGAACTGCGGTCGGGAATCTAGCTTTTCCAGCTTTGAGCCAAGATTGCTGATTGCCCCCGTCACCGCCTGAAACGATGAATGCATCTCACCCTGCATGGCCTTCAAGCCACTCTCAACACCCGTGACACGAGACGCGATATTGACGATCGCGGCATCATGATGGGCGAGTTGAGCGCTTAGATTGCCGGGCATGACCGGTCCAGGCGGAAGGGGAAACTGATCCATCATCGTCCTCCAAAGACAGTTAGGCGCCAGTCAGGGGGGCGATCCCCACGCGCTCTGACGAGATATGTTGGCCATCGTGGGCCGGATGATGCGGGGCCTGGATCAACGGCCGTAGATCGAGGCTTGATCGTTCTTGCCTTCACTCGTATCGGAGGACGGCGAGGCCGCGGCCTCTCGCGCGCAGTTTCCGTCACCGTCGGCCGTGGCATCTGCGGCCGAAGCGCATCTGTGCCCCGATGCAATCGGATCATATCTGGCGCTGCGATGTTAAGAGTGCTGGGGCGAAGCCAAATGTCGTCACTAACGGCCTCGGTATGACGCACGCCAAAATCGGGCTCGCTGTCGCGGTCAATGCCGGTCGCCGGAACTGGAGATCGCACAGCGGATACCGGCTGGCCCGGACCAATCAGTCCGACTTGCGGCGCCGGTCGCTCATCAGGAACTGTCGCAAATAGGGCAACCATCAAGGCGATGCCCATCATGGCCCCGAACAATGACCCGGCAATGCACGCAGATCGCATCGGGCTCATGATGTGCTTCCTTTGCCTGTAACTGGAGCGGCACCCCGGCAACCATTGATATGGCCGATAAGCCTGCCGATGACGCGGTTTTTGCGCGAGATGGCAACGTCGCGCTCATCAACGGCTGATTGCAATGCACCGAGACTGACCGCAGGGCGACCGTCTGGCCATTTCGTATCGGCGACCGGACGCGCATGCATACGCTTGGACTCAGCCACGTCCTCGGGCGCCGCTTCAGGGCATCCTACCTTGACGGCATCATCGACCACGGGCTGGCGGATTTCTGGCGGGGGCGGTGGCTCGCCCGCGCAACCAGGGATCATCACCATCAACAACAGGAGTGCGGGGATCGGCAGTCGATGCATGGCGCAGCCTCGTCAGTTCAGTTTCCAGATCGTTGGTTTCTTGACGCTGACGCTCTAAGTCTTCGTTTCTTGCGGCGATGATTCGGTTTCCCCGAAGCACATACGCCATCATGATTTGTTGTTGGGCCTTCAGCCTGCGCACCTCGGCCGCAGCGCGCTCGACTGCCGTTGCCTCGGCACGGATGTTTCTGTCGTGAATGATGCCGCGCAGCTTGATCGTGGCCCCGCCGGCAACAATCGCCCCGACAACCGCGACCCAAATCAACGGGGATGAGCGCAGCACACTCCAGATCGCCGCCAGCACCGGCCACGCACCAAGACTTGCCATCGTGATCATGCGGTATCCTTTGGCTGATAGCGGCCTTCAATCATGTCTTCGCGTTGCAGAAATCGAACAGCCTCGACAAGAACGAGCCCGACAACCACACCGCCAAGGATCAGCAGGACAGCGTTATCCGCTGCGAATTCCTTGAACTTCGTGAGAAAGGCCGGCGCCACGTTCATGTCTTCGGTTACAGCCATCCCGCCCGTGCTAATGAAAAGCGAGGTCAAAATCCGTCGTTTCACGGATAACAAAGACCATTTTCGGGAGCCCGCAAGCTCGGCATCGACCCTGGCCTCGGGCCTTGGTGACGGAAGATCATTCGACGGGCTCCAAGCGTCACCATCGGCCTTGTCATTGACATCGACCGCAGGAGTTTTGGCAGGAGGCGCTTCCTCGCGACGGGCACGGGGAGCGGCAGCGGGTGCCGGCAACACATCAATGAACATCGCATGTGCGGCAGCCCATGCCCCTTCGCTCATAGGATAGGCACGGCCTGCCTCTTGCCATGCCATGGCTTGTGCCAATGGAATAGCCCATTCTGGATTGTGCAGTTGCTCATGTGTAATCACTTCATTCGCAGCGATGCCGGATTTCTTGCGAATGACGCTCAGATATGTGTCGGCATACAATCCACCGCACCACGTTTTGATCGCTTCAGACAGCGGCTTGTCGCAGTATCTTTTCGTGGATAGAAGATGAAACAAAGCTGCCGCGCCTTGCTCATGGCTATCGAATGTCGCAATCTTAAAATTGCCATCACTTGTCTTTAAGTTCTGATACGATGTTGAGCCAAATAGCTTAGCGGATGGGCCAGGAAACATGGCGCCGGGATTTTTGTTGCGGATTGAGGCCGGGAGCTTTTTCACAACGGCTTCTGGCATATCACTTCTCCCATCCGTATTGATCAAGCACGCCAAGCCCAGCGGCCCCGGCCCCGAGCGCGATCGGAGGCAGCGCATTGAACTGAATGATCTTGCTCAACCAAGGATCAGCGTTGACGGACGCACGAATGGCAGCGGCTCCCTTTGGGGCAACCGTTTTTATGTAGTTCGGGTCCATCATGTAAGCG
>CAZZBK010000224.1:0-6279 GCA_964652155.1 uncultured Planctomycetaceae bacterium
GAATGGGTCTGGCGCAACATCCCGCCCGCCTGGGTGCATCATGTCATGAAGTAACGCACGGGCCGCTACGCCTTGCGATCAAGCCCCTCGTCGAGGTCACGCACGCAGCATGAACATGATCTTGAGATTCGTGCTTGCAACCATGTCGGTGCTCTTCGCGCACGCAGGGGACGCGGCCGAGCGGCCGAACGTTGTGGTATTTCTGGCCGACGACGCCGGTTGGGGCGACTACAGCCGCAATGGCAATCGGCTACTGTCGACGCCGCACATCGACTCGCTCGCCGAGCGCGGCGTGACTCTCGACCGCTTTTTTGTGTGTCCTGTCTGCGCTCCCACTCGGGCCGAGTTTCTCACCGGCCGGTACCATCCGCGCACGGGTGTCTATGGCGTCTCGACCGGCCAGGAGCGGATGAACCCCGACGAGCGGACCGTGGCCGACGCCTTTCGCGCGGCCGGTTATGTCACGGGGGCGTTTGGCAAATGGCACAATGGCAGCCAATGGCCCTATCATCCGCTCGCTCGCGGATTCGACGAGTACTACGGTTACACCGCCGGACACTGGGGCGAATACTTCGACCCGCCGCTCGAACACAACGGACGACCGGTGCGCGACCAAGGCTATATCGTCGACCTATGCACGAATCGAGCCATCGACTTTATCGAGCAACACCGTGCCAAGCCATTCTTCTGCTACATCCCTTTCACCACGCCCCACTCACCCTGGGCCGTGCCCGACGAAGACTGGCAGCGATTCAAGAACAAGCCGATCGAACAGCGTGGAACCTCTCCGCAGCCCGAGCAGCTCGACGAGACGCGCTGCGCGCTCGCCATGATGGAAAATCAGGATCGCAACGTGGGACGCGTGCTCCGCAAACTCGACGATCTGCAACTGGGCAACCACACGATCGTGGTGTACTTCTCCGACAATGGACCCAACACAGCCCGCTGGAACGGTGGCATGCGCGGGCGCAAAGGGAGCACCGACGAAGGGGGCGTGCGGTCGACGTGCTTCATCCGCTGGGGCGACACATTGCCCCAGGGCAAGTCCGTGCGCGAAATCGCCGGAGCGATCGACCTACTCCCCACGCTCGTGTCACTCGCCGGCATCACACGGGTCGGAGACAAGCCGCTCGATGGCCGTGACCTCGCGCCGCTTTTGTTGCAGAACCATCCCGTCTGGCCGCAACGCAACATTTTCTCCACCTGGGGACGCAACGTCAGCGTCCGCACCCAAACGCATCGACTCGACAGCCAAGGGCAACTCTATGACATGCAGGCCGATCCGGGCCAAACGACCCCCATCCAGGCCCAGCAACCGGAGTTGGCCGAGGGCCTTTCGTCCGACGTCCGCGCTTGGCGGCGCGAGATGTTTGGTGATGAATCGCCACCGCCGGCGAACGCTGGGGGTAAACGCCCCCGGGGAAATGCCGTCGATCCGCGACCGATTTCGATTGGGTATCGCGAGTTTCCGCGCACCTGGTTGCCGGCCCGCGACGCATCGCCGCGCGGTTCGATTCAGCGCAGTTCGTCGGCCCCAAACAGTTCGTATTTCGTCAACTGGACAAGCCGTGACGATGCCATCGAATGGCAGGCCGAGGTGGTTGCCGCAGGCAAGTACGCCGTCGAGGTACTCTACACCTGTCCGGTCGATTGCGTTGGGTCGACGATCGAACTCCGCTTTCAGGACAAGCGATTGAGCGGCTTGGTGCAGCCCGCTTGGGATCCGCCGCTGTACACGAACCAGGACACGCTTCCGCGCCCGGCAGCCGAGTCGCGGATGAAGGAATTCCGCCCACTATCCTTGGGGGCTATCCAACTCGACCAAGGTCGGGGTGTGTTGTCGTTGCACGCGCTCAACATCCCTGGCCGCGAGGTGATGCACCTGCACTCGCTCTCCCTCACGCGGTTGCCGTAGCGCGCAATTCGAGTTGCTCTGCTTCACTTGATGCACTCACGCGCTTCATCCGGTGCCACTTCCGGATTCACGTCCAGACAAATTGCTCCCGAAGTAACATGCCCGGCTTTCACGATCACCATGATGTTTTTGACATTAAGAATTGCTATTCATCCCCTAGTGACGACTAGTTGTCACTAGGGGACGCGATGACAAACCTGATCTATGAGGTGACATTTCATAACCACACCGGCCATGAATATCACATCAAGGGGCAAGTTCAATGATTCCATCTGTGCATCGCACCGTGGGTTTTCCGGCCTCCACCGATAGCCGCGATCTGAATAACCTACCCAATGGTCAAAGCCTTGCGGAACCTTCCGCAACAAGTCGCTTCAAGTTGGCGCTGGTCATGGGACAGTCCTGCGTGCGACAAGCCTTGGAACGTTGGTTGTTGAACATCGAACGGCTGGAACTCATCCTTTCAGCGCGACAACTGAGCGAGATTGCTCAGGCCGACGATCAGGTGTCGACGCACATACTCCTCTTGACGGACCAGGTCGAGGAGGCCCTGGAACAATCGGCCTGGTTTGCCTCGCATCCTCACTGGAGTGTGGTATTGCTGGCCGACACGCTCAACGACCTGCAAATCCAACGCGCGCTGCAAGCCAATTTCTCCGGAGTCCTCAGCAAAGATCAACCTCTGTGCCAAGTCGAGGCGTCGCTCCACAGCGTGGCCAGGGGCGAGCGCGTCTTCGCTCCCGAAATCTCGCAGCGGCTCATCTTTAGCGCCGCGGGCTTGCGGCTCACGCGGCACGAGCAAAACGACCCCTTGGCATCGCTCACGCCGCGCGAGCTCGACGTGCTCATCTGTGTGGCCCGGGGCGACTCGGTGAAGAAAACCGCCGAGCGGCTCGGCATCAGCGCCAGCACGGTCGACAATCACAAGTCACGGATGATGCGAAAGCTGCGCGTTCATAAAGCGGTCGAACTGACCCACCTCGCCATGCACGCCGGCTTGCTGCCCACGACGCGCGCCATCGACAAATCCATCACTCGCTGACGTGCCAGCGAACTAAGCCCGATGCGGCTCGTAAACGTCGGTCGGGTTCAGTCGCGGTTGATATTGTCGGCACAACTGCAGTTGCCGCGCGAAGCGATCGTCGGTCTTCGTCGTGGGCTCCATCGACAGCACCTCGATCGTATCGACCGCAAAACTTTTCCAGGCAGGCAAATTGCGCAGCGTCACGAAGCGCCGCAACCACTTGCCCAGGTCCAAACATTCACCCGCGTACAACGGTTGCTGATCAGCCGAGCGAATCAAATACGCGGCCGGGCACTCGTCGTACTCGCTAAACTGCACCGACGCAATTCGCTGCGGTTGGCTAAGTTCGCTGGGGTCGAGTTCCTCGGCTCGGGCCCGGCCCACCTTGCCCCGTTTGCGAATACTGATCGCCGACCAACGATAGTCGAGCGGCTTATGGTGCGGGGCCAAGTCGGCCGCCAAGCGATCAAATACCTCCGCCAAGTCCGGATCGCACAGGATCGAATCGATCGTCATGTCATATTGCTGCACGACGAGTTGCCAGGCAATCTCGGCCGCAAAACGATAGCTGTCCATTTGCTCCCAGCGAACTTCGGTCCGCTGACTGCTCGACAGCCCTCGCGCGCTCTTGCGCAGCCGTAGCAAACGTCGGTTCCACTCAGCAGGCGTCCCCGAGATGGCTTGCGAGCGACAGTGGGCCACGAACGCGGCGTTCAAAACAGGGTCCGCCAGCAGACGATCGACCGAGTAGCCCTGCGAGGTCCCCTCGAAGGCGGCGGTCACGGCGTCGTCGATCCCCACCGCGTCTACCGTTGGCGCGACCTCTTTGAGCACGTGCTTCACCGCGATCGGCCCGCGCTCCGTGGACGTACCCCTCCCCTCGAGCGATTTGAGCGTTTGCCCCCGGGCCAATTTTTTCATGCCCGGCTTGCGTACTCGGCCAGCAGCGGTGGTCGGTGCGCTGGCCAACGGGTTGGCGGGGCCATTGAGCGGTTCGCCCACTTTGATCCCGTCGAGCCGCTTGCGAATTTCCTTCACATAATCGGTCGACAGCTCAAAACCCAACCAATGCCGGTTGAGCTTCTTGGCCACCGCCAGCGTCGTGCCGCTCCCCGTGAACGGATCGAAAACCGTTTCCCCCTCGTTCGAGCAGACGCGAATGATGCGGCCCAACAACTGCTCGGGCATCTGACAGCCATGAAAACCCGCCCGCTCTTTGAACGTCCCCGCCACGCGGGAAAAAAACCACGTGTCTTGATCGGGAGCGAAGCCATCGGGCACGTCGTGGGGCCGCAGAATCCAGGTGTCGTCCGGCAGTCGCCCCTTGGGGTTGGCCCGCGCGTCGGCGTAGACCAACTGTCGGGCCGAGGGAATGCGCACCGCCGGATCGTCGCCGTTGAACGTAAACTTCTCGGCGTCTTTGACGAAATGGAACAAGTGAGCGTGCGAGCGCGTGAACTTGCGCGAGCAATTCACGCCGAAGGTGTAGTACCAGATGACCCACGAGCGGCAATGAAAACCGACCTCGCGCTGGGCAATGAGTTTCAGTTCGGCCGCGTACTCGTCGCCGATGGCCAACCAAAACGCGCCGTCGTCCTTGAGCACGCGATGCACACCGGCAATCCACTGCCGCGACCAGTCGAGGTAGTCGTTGGTGGCTTTGCGGTCGTCGTAGACATCGTAGTCGTAACCGATATTGAACGGCGGATCGGCAAAGGCCAGATCGACGCTCCCGGCGGGCAGCTTGTTCATGCCCGCGATGCAATCGCCCGACAGCACCGTGTCGCGCTTCAGAACCGTGTCACGTTGCGTCGCCACGCGAGGCCTCCTTGCTTTCCGTCCCCGGCGGGGGTAGGTTCAAATGCTCATATTTCCCTGACTTGCTAGCACCCAATGTATCGATCGAGTCCGGCTCGACAAGCTCCGCCATGAAATTTGCCATTTGCAACGAGACCTTCCAGGATTGGCCCTTCGATCGGGCGTTTGCCTTCGCCCGAGATTGTGGCTACACAGGGGTGGAAATCGCCCCCTTCACGATCGATACCGACGTCCGTCGCATCGACGCCCACAAGCGGGCCGAGGTCCGCCGACAGGCCGAGCAGCACCAGTTGGAAGTGATCGGCCTGCACTGGCTGCTCGCCAAGACCGAGGGCTTTTATCTCACGTCGCCCGACGCCGCCGTGCGCCAAGCCACGGCCCTGTACGTGCAAGAGCTCGCGCGGCTCTGCCACGACCTGGGTGGCAAGCTGATGGTGTTCGGCTCGCCGCTGCAACGCATCTTGCTGCCGGGGGTGACGGTCGAGCAGGGCATGGAGTACGCCGCCGAAGTGTTCCGCGCCGCGATGGGCGTTTGCGAACAACTCGACGTGACGATCGCACTCGAACCGTTGTCGCCCGAGTGGGGCCGCTTCCTCAACACGGCCGCCGAGGGGGTGCAGCTCATGGAAATGGTCGGCTCGTCCCATTGCCGCTTGCATCTCGACTGCATCGCCATGTCAACCGAGCCGACGCCGATTCCCGAACTGCTGCGCCGTCACCGACGCGAAATGGTCCACCTGCACGTGAACGACCCGAACAAGCGTGGCCCCGGCATGGGCGAACTCGATTTCGTGCCGATCTTTGAAACCCTCGGCGAGATCGACTATCGCGGCTGGGTCAGCGTCGAGGTGTTCGACTACGAGCCGGGCGTCGAGCGTTTGGCTGGCGAGAGCATCGCCTACATGCAAGGCGTGCTCGAAACGCTCGCGCGGGCAAAGCAATGACGCATTAAGCGCGTGTTTGTCGGGTTACTTTGTCGGCCTCGGTTTGTTGCCTCGGGACCATCGAGCAGGCTCTCAACCGATGACAACAAATAGGATATTGCGAAGGGAGTCGTTTTATACGACTCCCTTCACATTAGATCGCCCAGGTGAGGCTTGTTGGCTCCGAAGTCAACTGCATTCCTTAATAATTGAAACTTTCGAACCGTGGCTGACCGTGCCCCTCACAATCCGAATCTGATCTTCTCGGTCGGCACGCAGGTCGTGACGCTGAGGAACATCACCGTCGAGGGAGGCAAAGTCCTTCATCCTCGTGGTTCGGTGGGGGTTGTCGTGCGCTCGCCGGGAGACCTAAACCATTCCTATCGAGTTCGTTTCCTTGATGGGATCGAGGAGCCTCTACGCCGAGATGACCTGATGATGCTCGCCCAGTATAAGGAGGGCGAGATCGGCGACTCGCAGGTGCCTGCCCAGCGGAATGACTTGTTTGCCAGGGTGATCTACCGTTGCGTCGTCGGCTCCCGTGCCTACGGACTGGAAGGGGACGAGTCCGACACCGATTACCGGGGCATATACCTGCC
>CAZZBK010000225.1:0-6211 GCA_964652155.1 uncultured Planctomycetaceae bacterium
CCGGCGGCGCACGCCAGCCGCTTGCGAGGCGCGGACTGCCATGCGAGCCAGCGCTGGGCCCATCTTGCCGCCGACGCCCAGCACCAGCACGTCCCCCTCGATCTTGCCGAGCGCCTCGATCGCCGCGGGGCTTGGTTCGCTCAGCAGGTCTTCGAGTTGGTCGAGCGTGTCGACCGTCGCAGGGTAGGCGCTCATGGGGGGCGGTGCTCGTGTCGACAAGGAGCGGGGGTCGTCAGGCCCCCGATTTTTCGCAGATCGTGATCGGCTGGGTCATACAGGACCATCGGGAGACTAACGTCTCCCGCTCTTTAACGAAGCAGAGCTTAACAGGCTGTGCAGCTACTTCTTCTCCAGCAACCAAATGTTGCGGAAGCGGACGGGGTTGCCGTGGTTTTGCAGGTACAGCGGGCCGGCCTCGGGGCCTTCCTTGACCGGCGCGGCGCGCGTGGCCTTGGGCACTTCGACGTTGTCTTGCACCACGACGCCGTTGTGACGCACCGTGAGCCGCGCGTTTTGAGTCTTGGCGCCACTCGCGTCAAATCGGGCAGCCGTGTACTCGACGTCGTAGGTCTGCCAGCTCAGCGGCGGCAAGCACATGTTGATCGCCGGATCGCTCGTCTCGTAAATGCCGCCGGCCTCGTTGTTCTTGCCGACCAAGCCGAACGAGTCGAGCACTTGTACCTCGTAGCGTCCTTGCAGGTAGCAGCCGCTATTGCCGCGACCCTGACCCGACGCCTCGGGCTGAAACGGTGTGCGGAACTCCAAATGCAGCGTGCAGTCACCAAAGGTCTGGTTCGTGGTGCTCCCTTCCATCAACCAACCCTCGGCGCTCACTTTACCCCCTTTGAAGGCATCGGCGTTCGAACCGTCGAACAGCACGACCGCGCCGGCCGGTGGCTTGAGTCCCAGCGTGGGGCTGGCGCGTTCGATGCGTTTGAGCTTGCCGAGCGATTTGCCGCTGGAGTCCTCGACCTCTGCGACGCCGGCCTTGATTTTGTACGTGAGCTTGTCACCCTTCACGACCAACGTGCCGTCGACGGTCTCGCCATTGGCTTCGCTGCGCGAGGCTTTGTCGGCCCCCGCGCCGGGCAGACCGCCGGTGTACGTGGTGGCGAGGAATTTGCCTTTGCCGCGGGCGACCACTTGCAAGCCGAGCGACGAGTTGCTGTCGAGCTTGCCGGTGTATTCGCCTTGCAGGGCGAAGTCGGGACCAGCCTCGGCCGGATCGGTGAATACATTGCTGCCGGGGGCCGCAAATAGAGCGCTACTGAGTCCCAAGGAAAATACGAACGAGGCAACGATCAGACGCATGATGTAGAACTCGCTGGAGGAAGTTATTTCGATGCGGAATAACGAAGGCCGGTGGTCTTGGTGAGTCGGCGAAAAATCTTGTCGCCGGCGGTCACATAGAGTGTATCGAGTTTTGGGCCCGCGAACACGACGTTCGACAGGGGGCCCTGCTGCGGCTTGAGGATCACGCCCCCCATGCGTCCCGTGGGGTCGAACATCTGTAGCCCCATGTTCGTCGTGCAGTACAATCGCCCAACCGAGTCGACCGTCATGCCATCGGCGCTGCTGCGGGTCTGGCCGTTGGGGGTGCGGAGGAAATAATACGGCGACTTGAACCGGAGCGAGCCGTCCTTTTCGATCCGAAACACCCACAGTCGATCGCCGGCACTGTCGGCGACGACGAGCGAATGTTGGTCGGGCCAGAGGATGATGCCGTTGGGTCGCTCGATCCCCTCGTCGACCACGCGCGGCTGTTCTCCGGCGGGAATGAACCACACGCGCTGGTTGGCCGGGTCGGTAAAGTAAATGTTGCCGCGACGGTCGACCACGAGATCGTTCGAGGCCACGTCGGCGGCGATCGTCTTGGCCTGACCTTGTGCGTCGTAGGCCACGATCTTTTTCTGGCCATTCTGGCAGCCGTACAACAGGCCGTCGGGGCCAAACATCAGCCCGTTGGTGGCGTAGCTCTGCTCGACAAACACATTGACTTTGAGCGTGGCGACGTCGAGCTTATGGATCTTGTTATTGGGAATGTCGGTGAAGTAGACATGGCCCTGAGCGTCGACGGCTGGCCCTTCGGTGAATTTGTACCCCGAGGCGACCTGCTCCCAGTTTTCGTCCGGGATGAGCACCTGATTGAGTGCCATGTCCTGAGCGTGGAGTACGGCGGGAAGGAGGAACCATGCGAGGATCGCGGTGCTGCGAGTCATAGGTGGAGGTGTGGAGGAGTAAAGGGGGTGGAGGGGTGTCTGACGTTAGCCGCGACGCGGAGCGGAGCGCGTGACGTTGCAAGCGTGAATCGCTTATTTCGTTCCTTCGGCGCGCCAGAGCCACTTGAGTGACTCGGGCAGAATCGCGCCGCCTTGCTTGCCGTTGTGGCCACCGTCGCCGAACACGAATTGGTAGTCGTACTGGGCAAACTTCAGCGCGGCGGCCATCTCCTGATTGGCCAACGGCCAGTTGCCATGCAAGTTGTCGAGGTCACCCGAGCCGTCTTGCAAAAAGATTCGCAGCGGCTTTTTTTCCGTCTTGCGAATGAGCGCGTGGTAGACGTGTCCGCCGCGGATGTTGGTGAAGCTGCCAACGTGACTGAGCACCTTGCGAAAAGCGTCGGGCCGCTCCCAGGCCACGGTGAAGGCGCAGATGCCGCCAGAGCTAATGCCGCAGATGGCTCGCTGGTTCGGATCGTCGGTGAGTTTGTAGGTCTTGCTCACTTCGGGCAGAATTTCTTCGAGCAGAAATCGCGCGTACTGATCGCTGAGCGTGTCGTACTCGAAGCTGCGGTTGCTGCGTCCCTTGGCCGAGGGATCCGAGGCCGGCACGTTGCCCGGGTTGAGGAAGATACCGATCGTCACGGGCATGTCGCCGCGATGGATCAGGTTGTCGAACACGATCGGCGCGCGGAACTGACCTTTGTCGTTCTGGTAACTACCGCCGTCCTGGAACACCATGACCGCCGCGGCTTTGCTGCCGTCGTATTGGGCGGGGACGTAGATCCAGTAGTCTCGTTCGGTCCCCTCGAAGATCTTGCTTGTCCACTTGTGCTGCGTCAGCTTGCCTTGCGGCACGTTGGGTTGCCGTTCGGAGTCGGGTCCCAGCTTGTAGTCATCGGCCGCGAACGAGGCGGAAGTCGTGGCGAGCAACAGAGTGCAGAGGAAGCAGCGACGCAGCATGAGCAAAAACTCCACGGTTGGCGGGCGACTCGGCGCGAGGAACGTGACAGCAGTAAGCTAATTGAGCCGCCGTGCGAACGCAAGTAATCCGGAATCCCCAAGCCGGCGGCTATGCTGCCGGTTCTGTTACCGTGCCGCGCGGCGCAATCGCACGATCAGAGTGGCGACGAGCGGCAGAGCGATCGACGCGGCGAGGGCGAGCGGAAGCTGCCCGACCGACACGGCGTAGGAGCCCAACACGGCGTAGGCGAGGGAGAGTCCCAGGTTGGCGAGCACGAGCGGACCAGCGATCGCGCGCCACGAGACCCCTAAACTGCCGAGCACAAGCACCGTGGCCTCGGCGAGCACGGGCAACGCGCGGGTCAACACGACGAGGTAGGCGCCATGTCGCTCGGCGAGCCGGCCGAGGTTGAGCCGGTCGTCCGAGCGAGTCCAGCGCTGGACAAGGGGTCGACCGCAGGTGCGTGCCAATGCGAAGGCGGCGGCGCTGCCGATCATCATGCCCAGCCAGCAGGCGAGTGTCGCCGTCGCGATTCCCAGCCGCGCGCCGGCGAGCGTGTTCACGAAACTCGATGGCACCGGCAACAGCACGTCGACGGCCAGTACGCCCACGGTCAGCAACGTGAATTGCAGCGGCGAGACACGCGCGTCGAACCAGCCGAGCACGCGCTGCTCGAATCGCTCGCCGAGCACGACGAAGGGGACGATCGGCACGGCGAGCGCGAGCGTGACGATCAGGAGCCACGAGACGATCGGTCGCGCGGTGCGTTGCATGAGCGGCGCTCGACGACGCTTAGCGACGGTGGAAGAGTTGGAGATGGTGTCCGGTTTGGGGCGTCGGCTGCGGTTTGCCCTTGGTTCCTAGCGCCATGCCAATCCAGCCGTCGCGAATGTCGCACTGCACGACTTCCACGTTGGCCATGCCTGGCCGTTGCTCGATAATTTTGTCGGGCCAGAGCTTGAAGGTGCGGCTGGGGGGGAAGGCTTTAGAGAACACGCCGCGGAGAATGATCTGCGAGCCCAGGTTGAGCCGCGTGCCGGCCAGTTGCACGTTGCCGTCGCGCACGAGTGGCGCGCCGTGTCGCGAGAGGTCGGGCTTGTAGTGGACCTTGACGACGAAGTTTTTCCAGACTTGGTTCCCTTTTTGCAGCTTGGCAATGGCCAGGCACAACTCGGCGCGGCCGTTCTGGCAGCGGAGCCGCACGGCATTCTCGGGCGCGAACGAAATGAACAGGTCTTCGAGGTTGTCCTCGTCTTGCATGGCGAGCTCGGTTTTCAACCGGGCCGAGAGTTGATCGCGTAGTTGCAGCACCGAGTAGGTCTTCCCTTCCCATTCGAGTTGCTGGCAGACGTTGTTCAGCGCCGACTCGTGGATTTGCATGCTGGCCAAACAGCCAGCCGGGGCGCGTGGTCGGGGTCCATGTCCGGCCAGTTGCTCTTCGCTGCTCAGGCGGACGCGCATCGTGATCCGCTCTTCGGTCGTTTGCGACTCGATGAGTTGCGGCGCGAGCCCTAGTTCGACCAGCGGCTCGATCAGCCGCCCGCGCAGTTCGCCGTTCGTGTGTTGCAGCTTCTGCACCATATCCTGATCCAGCTGCGTGCGCACCTCGCGCTTGATCTTCTTGCTGGCCTCGGCCTGCGCCTTGGGCTGGCTGTCTTCGTACTCGCTCTTGGCCACGCCCCGCACCAACGACCGCACGAGCGGCACGAAGTCGAGCGATGACTGGATCTTTTTCAAGCGTGGGAACGTCGCGGCCTCGACCTCGGTGGGGTCGGTGTTCAGCCCGTCCATGTCCAGCCGAAACTCTTTGGCGGCCACAAACTCGCCATCGCTGTCGACGAATGCCGTGACCGGCCCGCTCACCGTGTAGGTTTGGGCAAAAATCTTGCCGCGGGCCTCGAGCGCCATGCGAATGCGATTCGGGTCGGGGATGAACTTGACCAGCACGTTGGTCTGCGTCGTGCTCCAACCGCGCGTGGGATGACCCAGCACGGTGTCGTTGACCGGCGTGCTGCGCGAGTCCTGGGCGGGCATCATGCGGTTGATGAGTTCGGGCGTGAAAGTGACCCGCAAGTTCGAGTTGCGATAGTGTGTTTCGAGTCCCCGGGCAATCTGCTGATCGAGTTCGATGGGGGAGTGGATCAGATGGTGCAAATGATAGGCCACGTGCCGCGCGTCGCTGGGCAAGCCCGAGTGCTCGTACTTCTCGATCTGCCAGAGCAGCGCTTGGATGTCGGTGGGCTCATGGACCCAGCGGCGCAGCTCCTGCCGCAGGTTGTCGAGCGGCGTGGCCGAGGCGAACTGCCGATGCCAGGCGTTCATGCCGCCGCGCTCGAGCCGTTGCAGCAGCTTGAGCATGATTTCCTGTTGTTCTTCGGCGGTCTGGTATTTCTCGCCGTGCAGCGCGGCGCGCATGGGGTCGATGAGAAGGTAGTCGCGCCATTGCGCGCCTTGGGCGCTGGCTTGGGTGGCGTTGCGAACTTCGTTCAGACACAATTCGAGCCGCCGCTCGTTGGGCTCGACGTGGACCGTCGCGGTCGGTGCGCTGAACTGCGCCGGCACGAGAGTCCACAGGTCGAGTCGCCGGGTCAGGGCAAAGCCGGTGCGGCGAATCTGGTCGGCCACCGCCGTCTCGCCCAGCTTGGGGATCGCCAGGTTCAATTCGACCACGAGCTCATGCAACTGGCCAAGCAGTTGCTCGGCGCGTGCCGTGCGCGGACCGTCTTGACGCGACAACTCGACGACCCGTTCGCGCACCTTGCCGGCCCAGGCGGCCGCGGGAGTCGTCTTCAGGCCTTCGAGCTGACGGATCAAGTCTTCCGGATACGGCCACCAAGCCTGCGGCTCGGCTTGCTGCGGTCGTTCCACCGGCGCGAGCTGCAATGAGTTGGCGGCGGAGGGTACTTGCGGCAGCGAATCCTCTAGCTTCGGTCGTGTCAGCTTGGCCACCTCAGCCACCGGGGGCTCGGGGGCCATCGGGGCCTCGGGAGCCACGGGGCGTGGCGCGACAGGCGTTTCGACCACAGGC
>CAZZBK010000226.1:0-6057 GCA_964652155.1 uncultured Planctomycetaceae bacterium
AACTTCCCCCGTGGGAGTCAATCTGTTCGAGATGCGTCTCGAGTATCTCGTCGAGCGTCAGGAACTCGGGCACGATCTACTCCGCCAGCTTCTTGAACGCCTTGGCATGCTTGGCATTGATTTTCTTGCGTGCCGCACGCACGCGGTCCTTGTGTTCCGAAGTGCCCGCCGGCACCACGATCACCGAGCGACCGTCGGTGGAGATCTCCAACGGCTGTTCGGGATCGATTTTCAAGAGGTCCAGGATCGGCCGATCGATGACCAGAGCCCAACTGTTTCCGTGCTTGACCAGATTCTTGAGCATCATCGCCCTCCGAGAGTGCAACACCACTGGTATACCATTGTACCACCGTCTTCGCGGCCGGTCAAAACGGGTCCACAATCGGCGGCCGGCGGCGTCGGCGGCTTCGACGGCAAGCCTTTCCCACGAAAAACCCCCGCCCGAGGCCGGGGTGGCGAGGGCAACTCGATCATGGCGCCGCGACTAGCGATTCTGCTGCGCCGTTTCGCGGGCCAGCATCGCGCGGTGCCATTTCATCATGTCGATTTCGTCGGTCGTGGCGGGGCGGATCGTCAGGATGTGGATCGGCACGTCCTTGCCGAACCGTTCCCGCAGGTCGGCGTACAGTTCGTGCAAGGCGGCGTGGCCCAATTCGCGGGCTTGCGTTTCGTTCTCGGCGTCGACCAGGACGTAGCGGGCGAGCGTGGCGACGTAGTAGGTGGTCATGATGCGATCTCCATTGGATTGGGTTTACTTGCAGGCTGCGTAGTACTCGCTCAGCAGGCGGTAGGTGGCGGCGACGTCGAACGTGTATTGGCCCGTCCACTCCTGAATCTTCCGCTTGGCGGCGCGGAGCCCCGTGTCCAGCAGGTGGCCGTCGTAGCCGTTGCCGTCGTCATCCATCACCACCATCATCCCGTCAGTGATTTCGATCGTGTGCGTCATCGGTTGGTCCTCGTTCGTGGTTCATATCTTGGGTCGGCCCGACGTAGGCCAATCCTCACGACCACACAGAAGCGGTGCGGGCACGAAAACATCAAGTCGATTATCCGGCCCGGAGGCGAGAATCTTTGCGAGCGGACCGAGGCGAATGTTGACCCGCGCACGAACCATTCGCCGGCGATGGGAACGACCAGTGGCATCGAGGTTCGCCTTGTTCCGTGCCACGTTGCACCTGTGGCCCCACGTCGCGACCGACGGGCCGGGTTGGCCCGTCACTCCGCCAACGAAAAAACGCCCCGACGTGGCGAACGCGGGGCGTCTTCGTGGCGGCGGCGGATTCGTTTCCGCGACCTAGGCGTTGGCGGCGAACTTGCCGCGCTCGGTCTTCACGAACCGGGCCTCCTTCCCCTTCTCGGTGATCTCCCGCAGGATCGCGCTGTAGAGCGTGGCGTGGGGCGTCTTACCGCCGGGGCTGGTCCACAGGCCCTTGGACGCCATCGCCTCGATCATCTGCTTGGTGTTCAGCGGTTCCTTTGCGCCGGTGAGTACCTTCGACGCCGCGTCGAGCGCGCTGAGTTTCTTGGTCTTCGCTTCGCCGTTTTCGGCGGCCGGCTTGGCCATCTTCGTGGGCGACGCCTTCGGGGACTTTTCGCTCTTGGTCGTCTTCGGGGTCGCGGCCTTCTTCTTGGTCTTCGTCGCGGTCATCGTGCTTCTCCTCGGACTGAGTCTCGATGGGTTGGCTGCCATCATCAGGCGGCGGAAACCATCCGCCGCGACCCGCGCCGGGCGGGTTTCGGCTTACACCTCGTCTTCGTCGAACCCGCCCAGGAAGCAGATCACCTGCGAAAGCAGGTCGTTGACGTGCGTCAGGCTGCCGACGTGTCCCCAATCGATCGGATGTTCGTCGTTGCCCGGGGCGGGCATGTCTTGCAGCAGTTCGCCGATGCACCCGAGCAGGTCTTGCGCGACCAGATGAGCGTTCTCGTAGGCGGCCTCCGCTTGCAATCGCGGCTTCGTGTTCTTGGGCTTGTCGTTCATTGCCGGTCTCCCGTCGGTGATTGGTTTCGTCCCCTGCGAACAGTCACACATGAGCCAGCAATTCCGGCTCGCAGCAAGCGCGATGTTGGCCCGTCGCAGCAGAATTCTTCAGCTTTATCCACAGCTTTTAGGGCGGCCTAAAACCATGCCGGGCGACGAATCACGCAAGCCGATTAACCCCGCGGCGCTGTCGCTGCCGGATGCGGTTCGCCTCCTGGCCAAGGTCGGCGGCCGGTCGATCACGGAGGCGATACTGCGCGACGACGTAGCCCACGGCGCGCCGTCGAACCCGGACGGCACGCTCAACATCGTTCATTACGGCGCGTGGCTGGTACGCGAGATGTGGCACGGTGCGGGAGGACCACATGGCGATTGATCCCCGCGCGCTCCGTCCGAGCGAACTATGCCGGTTGTTGAACTCGACGCCGCTCGGTGAGGTGATCAACGAGCGGCAATTGCATCGTCATCGCACCCGCGCCGGCCTCAGGATCGGCGACGCGCGGCATGTGGATCTGCTGCGCTACGTTGCCTGGCTGGTCGAACTGCGGCATGCGCCGCGCCCGGAGCCCGAGGGCGATCCCTATGAGAAGCTGAAAGACCGAGCCCGGGCGCGGAACGCGGCCATCGCCTTGGCCGGCCGTGACATCGGTGAACTGCCGGCCGTCGTGAACCCGGAGCGCAAGGCGCGAGCCGCGGCCAATTTCCGGTCCTTCTGCGACTCGTATTTTCCCCTGACCTTCCACTTGCCGTGGTCACCCGACCACCTGAAGGTGATCGTCAAGATCGAGCAGGCGGTGCTGCGAGGCGGCCTGTTCGCGATGGCCATGCCACGCGGGAGCGGCAAAACAACGATCTGCGAGTGCGCCTGCATCTGGGCCGTGCTGAACGGCCATCGCGAGTTCGTTTGTCTGATCGGCTCCGATGAGGGGCATGCGATGGACATGCTCGAGAGCATCAAGATGGAGCTCGACGGCAACGAACTGTTATTGGAGGACTATCCGGAGGTCGTCTACCCGATCCAGGCTTTGGACGGGATTGCGAACCGCTGCAACGGTCAACTCTACCAAGGGGAGCGAACGCACATTGGTTGGACGGCCCGTGAGATCGTGTTGCCGACGATGCCCGGCAGCATCGCCTCGGGTGCCATCATTAAGGTCGCCGGCATCACCGGCCGGATTCGCGGCATGAAGTACAAGCGGGCCGACGGGCATACCGTCCGGCCGACGCTCGTGGTCCTCGACGATCCGCAGACGGACGAGTCCGCACGATCACTGTCGCAATGCGCCACTCGGGAATCAGTTCTCGCCGGCGCCATTCTCGGCTTGGCCGGCCCCAGCAAGAAGATCTCCGGAATCATGCCCTGCACGGTGATTCGCCCCGGCGACATGGCGGACAACATTCTCTCCCGAGACAAGCATCCTGAGTGGAATGGCGAGCGTACCAAGATGGTATACTCCTTTCCCAGCGACGAGAAGTTGTGGCAACGCTACGGCGAACTGCGGGCGGAAAGCCTGCGCATCCACGGCGACATCCGTTTGGCGACCGAGTTCTACGCGGCTGATCGCCAGGCGATGGACGATGGGGCCATCGTCGCTTGGCCCGTGCGTTTCAATCACGACGAGTTGTCGGCGGTCCAGCATGCCATGAACCTGCGGCTGCAGGACGAGGCCGCATTCTTCGCCGAGTATCAAAATGAACCGCTACCGCAAGACTCGGCGACCGACGACGAACTTACGGCCGATCAGATCGCCGGCAAATTGAATCGACTCGCTCGAGGCGAAGTGCCGATTGGTTGCAATCACGTGACGATGTTCGTCGACGTCCAAGCGACATTGCTCTTCTACCTTGTCGCCGCTTGGGAAGACGACTTCACCGGATACGTCGTGGACTACGGGACGTATCCCGATCAAAAGCGGCCGTACTTCACTCTCCGCGATGCGCGGCAGACGCTGGCGTCGGCAACCAAGGTCAGCGGGCTGGAAGGTTCGATTTACGCCGGGCTCGAGCAGCTCACGACTGCCTATCTGTCGCGGGAATGGCGGCGGGATGACGGAGCCAATCTGCGGATCGAGCGGTGCTTGATCGACGCCAACTGGGGCGCGAGCACAGACGTCGTGTATCAGTTCTGTCGCCAGTCGGCACACGCCGGGATCGTGATGCCGAGCCACGGTCGATTCGTCGGTGCGTCGAGCCAACCCTTCTCCGACTACAAACGCCGCCCCGGCGATCGCGTCGGCCACAACTGGCGAATGCCGAACGTCGCCGGCAAACGGGCCGTGCGCCACGCGGTCTACGACACGAACTACTGGAAGACCTTCATTCATGCGCGCTTGGCCGTGCCGATGGGCGATCGAGGCTGCTTGTCGCTGTTCGGCTCCGGCAACGACGTACATCGTTTGCTGGCCGAACATCTGACGAGTGAATACCGGGTGAAGACTGAGGGGCGCGGCCGTACGGTGGACGAATGGAAGGCGCGCCCTGAAAGGGGTGATAACCACTGGTTCGATTGCGTGGTCGGCGCGGCGGTGGCCGCGTCGATCCAAGGGGGCGTGTTGGAGGGAACTGCGGGCACGGCGTCGATGAAGCGCGAGCGAGTCAGTTTCGCCGAATTGCAACGGAGGCGCCGATGAAAGCCGGTGATCGTGTAAAGCCTCATCGCGGCATCGAGTGCCCTCGTTGCGGAAGCCGACACTTTTATACGACGCATACTGAACCGCTGCGCGACGAACGTATTCGCCACCGCAAGCGTTGCCGCCATTGCGACCACAAGATCGTGACCTACGAAGCGGCTACAGCAAGTCGCAATGATCACCATTGCTAGATATAGCAACATTCTGATTTTTCCGTCGCTCGGGCGGACAGCCATCTTGGGGCAGGCATAAGTAACACACATCCCCACTGCTTACGGTCGTTGGATGTGGTGTGTGATGGCCGTCGAACTCGATGAAACGATCCGACAGAACGCTCAGGGCCCGTCAAAAGCCACCGGCGACTCGGGTTCGGTCGAGCAGCATTCGCTCGCTGACCAGATCGAAGCCGATCGCTATCTCGCCAGCAAGGTTGCCGCCAAGAGCAAACGTCGTGGTTTGACACTCAACAAGCTTGTTCCCCCAGGAACCTCGTAACGTGTGGCAATGGCTTCGTCATCTTGTGGGTCCATCGGCGCTGCCGCGTTCGCGGTACGCGCGTCGAATCCACGCCCGCTACGACGCGGCGACGACCAACGACGACAATCGTCGCCATTGGGCCAACGCCGACGGTCTCTCGGCCAACGCCGCCAACAGCCCCGACGTCCGTCGCGTTCTCCGTAACCGTGCGCGGTACGAAGTCGCTAACAACAGCTATGCCCGCGGGATCGTGTTGACCCTGGCCAACGACGTGATCGGCACCGGTCCGCGACTGCAGATGCTGACAGCCGACGCCGAGGCGAATCGGCGCATCGAACAGGCCTTCATGCAGTGGGCCAAGACGATCCGGCTGGCCGAAAAGCTCCGCACGATGCGGTTGGCCAAGTCGCAAGACGGTGAAGCGTTCGCCGTCCTCACCAACAATCGGCAACTCCCCGTCCCGATTCAACTCGATCTACGGCTGGTCGAAGCCGAGCAGGTCACGACGCCCAATGCGGCCGACCGGACGAGCGGCAACGTCGACGGCATCGTGTTCGACGCCGCCGGGAATCCGCTGGAATACCACGTTCTGCGACGGCATCCGGGGGATCAACTCGGCGCGGCCGCCGACTACGAACGAGTTCCCGCCGAGGCGATGCTGCACCTCTATCGGGTCGATCGCCCAGGGCAAGCCCGCGGCGTCCCCGAGATCATGCCTGCGCTGCCGCTGTTTGCACAGCTGCGACGCTTCACGCTCGCTGTGCTCGCCGCCGCCGAAACGGCCGCCGACTTCGCGGGCATTCTGTACACCGACGCGCCGGCCAACGGCGAAGCGGATGCCGCCGAACCGTTCGAGCCGATCGAGTTGGAATCGCGCGCGCTGGTGACGATGCCGGGCGGCTGGAAGATGAGCCAAATGCAGGCGGAACAGCCTGCCACGACCTCCGCCGAATTTAAGCACGAGATCCT
>CAZZBK010000227.1:0-5919 GCA_964652155.1 uncultured Planctomycetaceae bacterium
TACGAACAGGCGACGGCATACACCGAGCCATGTGCGCGCACCGCCGCCAACCTCCGCGCGCTGGCTTGGGAGAAGGAGAACGCCGATGCTTGACAGGCCCCGCCCCACAATCCGCCTGCCAAACCGCGAAGCCGTGCGCCTGACAGGATACGTTATGATCTGGCCAGGGCTACGATCGGCCCCGGGCGATGTCCTGATCCGGCCCGACAAGGCGCCAAGGGGAATCTGGATTGAGACCAGGTATGGCCCCGAGCGAGTTCCAGCCACTATGGCGCGCCGGATTTCTCGGCTGGCGATGCACGCGGAACGAGAATGGCGGGCGAACCCGTATCGCTGGGTGACGCTGAGGAATGACTGGTGGGCGGGGAGGTTGAGGGCATGACCCCAGACGAAGCGCTGTCCATCGTGGACACCAAAGCCGCCGGCCGCACGCGGTTCGCCGGCATGGAACCCTACGCGGATGAAGTCCTGGCGGCGGAGGTGCGGAGGCTGCGGAAGTTGGTGCCGGCGTGGGAGTGGGTTAATACCGGCCATACTCGGGTTTGGCTGCTGCAATCCACCTTTTGTGGTTCGGTCATAACCCACGGATCGGCATTGGAGTATGATGACGGAGCGGGCAGTTGGGTCTATGGTCTAGAGGATAGGAAAGAGGCGGCGTCTCTCGAAGACGCTACTCGCCAACTCCTCGAATACGCCCAATCGAAATGCCAGAAACCGTAGCTCAGATCACCGCGCCCCATTTCTGCGCCGGGCTGGTGATGCGCGGCGACCGTTGACCGTCCAGCCCGCCCCGCCGAGCTGCTACACGCTGGCCGAGGCAGCCGGCAGGCTGCGGATCAGCGAGCGAACGCTGCGGCGCCACCTGCCGTCAGTCCCCGACCTGACGTTGACCAGGATCGGCCGGTTGATCAGGCTGCGGGCCGGGCTTGATACCGGCTTCGGGGCAATAGGCGCGCTGGTGGTGTCGCCTAGTTTTACGCACATACTGCGACCTAACCATACTCATCTCGGCCGCTACACCCGCACCGTATCGCTACACCGGATGTGCCTCGCTCCCGTGATTAGCGTGTCCTTCCACGCCGCCGCAGCGCTGGGGATATACTCTACAACCCCACCCACCGCAAAGGGTCTGGAGGGATCACGGCGCCCCCTGACCAAGCCGCTCCCTGACGCCAGCGCCCCACTCCTGCACCCTCTGGCGCTGCTGCCGGGGTGTGTCGCGGATAGTCCTCTCGATCGCGTCCCGCTCGGCATTCTTCACGGCTTCCCGGATTTGTGTGGGCGTCAGCGGGAAACCATCCGCCCGCGACTGCTGCACGATCTTGGACACGTCGTCGTATCGCTTCTCCCGCCTGGCCCGGATGATGTCAGCAAGATATGCCTGCTGCTTCTCTGCCCACTCGGCCCGCAGTAGCTGCGATTGGTGCCGCATCGACCGCAGCGAGCTTTCCCCCGCCGGAGTGAAGTTCAAGCTCTTGGCGATCAACTGCCCCGTGTTCGGCTCGTAGAGCACCGCTCCCTTGCGCCGCCAATCGGTCCACACGGCCTTGTCGTTGCCCCATACCTCGGGATCGTAGAACCCGGCCGATGTGATCTGCCGCCCGTCTGCCGCCGCCTCCAGCGCCTTGAGCGCGTTGAACGACGGGGACAGCAGCGCCAGGCGATCGACCAGCCCGGCGCTTTTCACCGCGGCTTGGGCCTGCTGTTCGATCGACGACCACCACGGCCCCTTGAAGTCGTTGATCGACATCGGCAGGAACCCCGCCCCCATGCCCACCGATTGCGAGATATCGGTGTAGAGCGCCGGCAGCCCCTTCGCGAACACCGTGGCCGCGTTGGCGGCAAACCCCGATGTGGCGTTGGTTTCCAGCACAACGCGCTCGATCGCGTCTTGAGGGCTCCAGCCTGACGCCAGCTTCACGAAAGCATTCACGATCTGGAACCCCGGCAAGGCGAACGCCCCACCAAACACCGCCAGCGCGGCGACCGTGCCCATCACCTGCTTCCGGCTGAGGCTGAACATCCGGGCGATCTGCTGGAACATGAAGTTCTTGAACTGGCCGGGGAGCCGCGTCCACTGTTGGCGCAGGATCTCCGGCTTATTCGCCGCGCCCATGTGAAACTGCGTGGATCGCACGACGGCCTGCGCCTCGCGGAACGCATCCCCTGGCGAATGCCCAAGGTCCAGCGCCCGCTGATAGCCGCCGAGGAACGCCACCGCCCGGTTGATGTTCTCCGCGCTCTGGAACGCCCACATCGACAGCTTGGCCAGCTTGCTCTCATGCTCGGCCAGCACCGGCCCTGCCTCGCTGATGCGGTAGAGCGATTGCACTCCCGCCCTGGTCATGAGCCGTGTGTCCGGTGTTTCGTTCCCGCGAGCCGATGCCCAGAAGGCAGCGCCAGCACGCACGATGCCGATACCCGTGTACTTGAACCCGATCTCGGGCAGCGTGTTGATCACGGTCTGCGTCAGGTTGACCAGCGCCGACTTGAGGTTGATGCCCAGGCCCAGCTTGGCGTGAGCCATCGCCGTGGTGAGGTTGCTCGCGAGCGTCCTGGTCGGGAAGTCCGTGTGATGCTCTGGCGCCCGCCACGGGAGCACTCGGCCACTGAGCGTCTTCCACGTCTGGTAGCCCAGGAAGCCAGCCGCAGCGGCGCCAATCATGGGCGAGTGCAGCCCGCTCCCGATCGCGTAACCGACCAGCCCAGCGGCGAGCGTCGGCACGGGGATCGGGAAGCGGCGGAGCCAGGCATCCATCTCCTCCTCCAACCCCTGCTTGTTCCCGTTCACGTCCCGGAACCACGCCTCGAACGCCTTTTGCAGTTCAGGCCGCTCCTGCGTGGCAATGCGGTATGGGCTGAGGCCGGACGCTTCCGCCGTCGTGATGGCCAGCCATTTCAGCTTGTCCATGGTGACGTAGCGCACAGTCTGCCCGATGTGCGTCCGCATAATGCGGTCCATCTGCCGGCTGTAGCCCTCAGCGCCGGACCGGAACATGCCGGGGCCGAGGACGCGGCGACGGTTCCGCTTGCGGGCCACGTTGGTCAGCACGTCCCGCAGTTCATCGCCTTCCAGCCCGGCCTTGGCTGCCAGATTGCGCGCCAACTGCCCGAAGGCTGCATCGCTGACGACCGTGCCCTCTATGCCAACGGGCCAGTGGATTTGCTTCGGACCGATCCGCAGGCTGGCGCCCGGGTTGTCGGCCAGGAACGCCGCCGCCGCCCGGATGGCATCCTCGCGCGTGTTGAAAAAGCCTTGATCGCTGGTGATCTCGCGCTTGCGCTCCTCGCCCGTCTCCGGGTCCGGTTCCAGCAATTCCCACAGGCGCCAGGATCCATAGAACTTGTGCGGAACGTAGCCCTTGATGCGGCCACGCACCGCGCTGGCATTGAGCTTGGCTTCAACCGCATCGACCGCGCCCTGGATCTCCGCGATCTTTGCCGCGATGTCCGGGTCAGCGCCCCGCAGTTCCCCCAGCCTGACGTTGATCGCCTCGATCTGCGCCGCGTCGGCTGCCAGGTCCTTGCTCCTGCCGCTGGATATGCGCGCCGTCAGTGCAGCCCGCCGACGGTACAGCCGATCAGCCTCGACGCCATCGACTTTCGCGTGATCCATCAGCCGGCGGATCGTGGCCAGAAGCCGCTCTTTCTCCTCCCGCCACTTCGGCATCATCGACCGACGATGGTTGTCGACCAGCCTCGCTTGCTTCTCCAGCAGCGTGTGAATGGCGGAGAACGCCGCTCGTTCTGCAGGGTTCAAATCGAACCCATCCAGCAGGTCGGTCAGCGCGTCCCGGTCATTGATGTCCACCTGATCGGCATCGCCCGCCCACAAGGCTTCTGTCACCTTGTCGAAGTCGCCCTTGGCGTCGGCCAGCGTCTTTCGGATCTGATCGTATTCGTTGACCAGCCGCGTGATCCACTTGCTCTGGTCCTCCTCGGCCTTGATGCCCGCCCAGATGACGGGTTCCAGGTCGGTGCCGCGAAACAGCCGCTCGGGCGTCTTCATCCACCGGGACACAGGGCTAAGGTCGCGCCGGGCCGTCTTGGCAAGCACGTCCTCGACCACGCCATCAGGAAGGGCGGAACCGCGCCACAGCTTATCAGCCATTGCGTTGAAGCCGTCGCGCCCCCGCCGGACGCCAGTCTCGACCAGCCGCTTCAACTCGGGCGACATGCCGGCCATCAGGTCGACGCGCTCGCCGTTGGGGCCGACCGGCACGGTCAGCGTGTCCTCCCAGGCGTCCGCGGCGCGCCGTGCCGCCTCGATGTCCTGCGGGCCGCGCACGTCCATCAGGGGATCGCCACGCCCGCCCACGTCGCCGGCGGCTGTCCGCTCGAAGATGCCCTCGGCCGTGTTCAACCCGCGCCCGGCCAGGCCATTACGCAAGGCTTCCAGGAAGCGGCCAGTCTTGGCCCATGCCCGCGTCAACACGCCGCCGCGGGGGGCATTGTCATCGCCGACCGAGCGGGCCGCGAATGCCTCGGCAACCGCTTCCTCGATCAACCGCGCTTCGGACAGGCCAGGATACCGCGTGCGAAGGTCGAACCGATCGATCCAGTTCCCGGCCTTGACCGCCGCCTCCAGCGATGCCCATTCGCCAGGGGCGAACAGGCCAAGGTTGCGGAGCGCGTGGATCGCCTCATGGTGCAGCGCCCACTGGAACGCCGCCGGTTCGCCGGTAGCGGCCACCCGGACCAGCCCGCCGATCGCAGCACCGCGCACGTCCTCGCCGCCCTGTGTGCGCCGACCAGGCGCCGCCATCATTTCCACCGCGCCGCGCGGCCCGACAATGGACCGGACCGCCTCGACCGTCGCCGCCTCGGCTTCGTCCGTCAGCGCCTCCAAGGGCAGGCGGTCAACCGAAGCCCAGCCCGTCAGCATGGCCGGCGCGTCACCATCCGCTTGCAGCGCGGTCGCGAAGCTGGAGCCGGCCAGCAGTTCCGTCAGTTCCGCCTGACGGGCGCGCTTGGCTTGCAGTTCTTCCAGCTTGGGCCACGGCTTGCCCGCCTGTTCCTCCAGGCCGGGGAGCGCCTTCCTGGCCGCCGCCATGCGCTCCTCAGTTGCCTTCGCCGCCCCCAGGTAATCGGCCTTGTTCATCCGATCCAGGACGGCTTCCAGCCCGCCACGCACGGCCGGGACGGATAGCCCACCGTTGATGTCGGGCTGCGCGCGCGACCAGTAATCGGCCATGGTCCGATCATCAGGGGACAGAGCGGCGAAGTTCGTGTGGATCTCAACCTTCCCACCGAAGGTGAAGACTTGCGCGTCGATCTCGACCGGAACGCCGTTGATCTCAATCCCGGTGGTTGTGGCCTTCTCTGTGCTGACCGGATTGACTTTCTTCGCAACCGCCTTGGCCGTCTCGAACATATCGATGAACCGCACGCCATCGACCGTCGCCACAAAGTCGGCCGTGCCCAGCTTCTCCCGCAGCGCCGCCGTGATCTGATCGTCCGACGTGACCTTCTCGCCGCCAACCTCAATCGAATAGCGCGCCTTCGGATCGTCGCCACGGACCTTCGCGATGGCTGCGTCGATCGCTTCCCTGGCCAGCACGCGATCGGTGTACTTCTTCCCGGCGACGGTGATGCTGCGCTTGGCCGTATCCTCGCGCGCTGCGGCTCGCCCCTCGAACACCTGCGTCTCGAACTTGGTGTATGCCTCCACCTGGCCAGGCCCGGTCTCCAGTGTCCGCTTGGCCTGGACAATCTCGTCCCGCAGCGCATTGGCCGTGTTGTTGAAGGCGCGCTGCTGGATTTCCAGCTTCTGGATGTCGCCGGCGATCGTGACCCGCTCCACCATCAGCGGGTTGCCGGTGGCGTGCGCAGCCATTTCCGCCATCGATGCCGCTTCTTCGTCCTCGAACTCCATCATGAAGGAGCCGTCGTACTTGCGGATCCCGTTGATGGCTTTCA
>CAZZBK010000228.1:0-5915 GCA_964652155.1 uncultured Planctomycetaceae bacterium
AGCAGGTTCGCTACCCCGACTGCGAACACGACTTTCCCGACGACATGCGTCAGGAAGCGTATCGGTTCATCGATCGGACCTTCGAGCGGGAGTGAGGTGTGACTCGTTGTTGACCGATTCCCGCCAGGGGAAAAAGCTGCACCAACACTTGTCGCTGCTACGTCAATCCATCTTTATAGATGCTCGGATAACCAGCTTAACAGGCCGAGCAACGCGAGGCCGGTATTATCGGACTCCCGCTGGTCGTCCTACTTAACTTAATGACCTGAACCTCAATAGCCGCTTGCCGAAACCGGTACGGCACTGGTCGCTGGCGACGCTTCGGGAGAAGCTGATCGAGATCGGGGCCATGGTGACGCGATACTCGAAGTACGTGACGTTCCAACTGGCCGAAGTGGCCGTGTCGCGAAATTTGTTCGCGGCCATTCTCAACCGGATCGCACAGCTGGCGATCTCGTTGGCGGAATGCCGGCCTAGGAACAGGATGACGACGAACACGGCTTAGCCCCAAGGGGGAAGGCCTGCGCGGTGTCCGTGTTGCAGGCTGCAAAACAGCCGTTTCGATCGATAATCCAGTCGTGGAAACAAGAGGATCTGAATCGGGACGAAGAAAACGATGAAAATTCATTTCTCGCTAGATGCGGAGGGAGGGCACGTTGTTAAAATGACGAGCACTTCCGAGCCTGGATCGGTTGAAGCCTCGCGCCATCTGGGGAATCCCGGTTAAGATAATCCCGATTTTCGACCACCGTGATCTTAGTGCCGACGCCTGCTTTTCTGAGGTCGCCGATGTCCGTCTCCATCGATCAATTGCTCGACAGCATTTCGTCGCTGGGCCTCGTGTCAACCGACGAAGTTGCACAGTGGCGCAACAGCCTCGAAGCGTCACAACAGACCGCCGACGCCGAAGCATTTATTAAGGATCTCGTCCGGCAAGGTCGTCTCACCCGTTATCAAGCCATCAATCTCTACGCGGGACGAGGCCGAGGTTTGGTCTTTGGCGAGTATCTCGTGCTCGACAATCTGGGCGCGGGGGGCATGGGTCAAGTCTACAAGGCGCAACATCGCCGGATGAAGCGGACCGTCGCGCTGAAGGTGCTGCCCGCGCATTTGACGTCGACCAAGGCAAACGTCGACCGTTTCTATCAAGAGGTGCAAGTTGCCGCGCGGCTGATCCATCCCAACATCGTGACGGCCTTCGACTCCGGCGAGGCGCACGGACTGCACTTCCTGGTGATGGAATACGTCGAGGGAAGCGACCTGGGCGCTATTCTCGCCAAGCAAGGAGCGTTGACGGTCGATCAAGCAATGAACTGCATCAGCCAGGCGGCCGAAGGCCTCGCCTATGCCCATGCTCAAGGGATTGTGCATCGCGACATCAAGCCGTCGAACTTGCTCATCGATCGACAAGCGCGCGTCAAGATTCTCGACATGGGCTTGGCACGGTTGTTGGGCGAGGCTGATCGGCACGACGCCGCGGCCAACCAGGGACTCACCCAAGACGGGCAGGTCATGGGCACGATCGATTACATGGCCCCCGAGCAGGCCCATGACACGCGGAGCGCCGATTATCGCGCCGATATCTATAGCTTGGGCTGCACGCTCTATCGGCTTGTCACAGGCGAGGTCCCTTATCCGGCCGACACGGTCGTCAAGAAGATTCTGTCGCATCGAGAACTCCCCATTCCGTCGCTGCGCGCCAAGCGGCCCGAAGCGCCAGCCAAGCTCGACGAATTGTTCCAACGCATGTTGGCCAAGCAGCCCGAACAACGATTGCAAAACGTGCGCGAGGTGGCCCAAACGTTGCAATTACTGCTTAAAGGAGTTTCCGACGAGGCATCGAGTGTCCACGTGCTGAACGAATCCCCCCAGGACGACGATCTCCAGAGTTTCTTGCGGTCGCAGAAGCAGATAGCCGGCTCGACGATCGGCGGCGCGGCAGGTTCGTCGATCAAGACGCAGGCGGCGAAGTTGACCGAACCGTCGAGCCCGACGGGGCCATTGACCGAGATCGGTCGCGCGCCGGCAAAGTCGCGTCTGCCCCTGGTGGCCGTCGCCGGCGGGCTGGTCGTGTTGCTCGCCGTGGGAGGGTGGTGGGTTCTGCGCGATCGGCCGAGCCCGATCGTCGCCGAAGAGTTGCCTCCCGCCGCGCCGGTTGTTCCCGCCAGCGCCCCGCCGCCGCCGAAGTCACTTGTCGTACCGACGACGCCCAAGTCGGCTCCCAAGACTCTGCCGAGCACGACCGTGGCCAAGGCGACACCGGCGATTATCCCCGAAAAGCCAGCGCCACCCCTGCCGGAGAAACCGGCTCCCGCGCCGCAACCGACGTCGCCTAGTCCCGCCCCTCCATCGGCCACGTCGATCGCCGTCGCTCCACAAGAGCCGACCGACTTGCTTGCGCGGATCGATTTGAAACGCGACACCCTTCGCGATGTTTGGAAGCTGGAGAATGGCGCCCTCATCACTCCCGCGACCAACTCGCACCCGGGAGGGATTCAACTTCCGGTCGTCCCCGGTAATACGTATCGCCTCCGCATGACGGTCGTCACACCGCAGACTTATGACAATGTTCAATTCGGGATCGTGTTTCCGCTGGACAAATTGGAACAATATCTCTTGTTCCATTATCAGCGGGTGAGCACGTTTCATAAAGAGGACCTCTATCTTCCCGAGAATCAATTCGCCACCGCTGCTCGGAATCCGCTGATCGCCCAGGGGAAGCACGAGTTGGTCTTCGACGTCGGGCCCGATCGCTGGGCACTGCGTGTCGACGGCGTGCTCGTCGGCTTCTGGCAGGGAGACACGGCGAAACTGACCCAAATGAATTATGGCGCCTTACCCCAGCGCAAGAACGACGAACGCCGATTGGTGCTGACCTCTCATGGCGCGAGTTGGCACCTGACGCGGATTGAATATGCGCCCCTCAAGGTCGAAGAGATTCAACTGGAAGACGCGCACGTGCCGCGCAATTTGCTGGCCGGCGTCGATCTCAAACGGGACGCGGTCCAGTCGGAGTGGCAACGCCAGGGCG
Organism: uncultured Planctomycetaceae bacterium; assembly: GCA_964652155.1. GTDB lineage: Bacteria > Planctomycetota > Planctomycetia > Pirellulales > PNKZ01 > CAZZBK01. Next base: position 3,032 of record CAZZBK010000228.1, read on the forward strand.
ATCGATTGCGCGGGACGTTCGCCGATCGCGCCCAGTCCGCGTTGATCCTCCCCGGGGCAATCCCCGAACGATTCGAGTTGACGGCGCTCGTCGAACGCCAGGCGGCGGTTCCCTTCGAATTGGACATTCCCATCCGCGGTCGCCGTCTGACGTTGCTCACGGACTTTCCTTACAACGAGCCGCCGCTCTTTGCGACGGGCGTTCCTAACGGACAAGGATCCGTCGGGGGGAGCGGCGACACGCTCTTCAGCAAGAACCCTGTCTTGGTCCTTCCTGGGCGCTGGAACCAACTCCAGTGGCGGTTCGATCACGATGGCCTGCATTGCACGATCAACGGACGGCGGATCTTGCATTGGAAATACAGTGTACATACACCGAATGTCGGCGCGCGCAGCTTGGAGCAACTTTCCAAACGCTTGACGGACGCCTCCCTCAAGGGCGGCTTCGATCTGGCTCGGATCACAACACGTCCCTTGAATTGGCAGCCACGAACCGTGCCGTCAACCTCAGACCTGGCTCAGGCCCAGAAGAAAATCCGCTCGGCCAACGCCCCTTCCTACGACAAAACCGCCACCCCCGAGCTCAAGCAGATTGCGGCTCAAGGATTGTTGCGGGCCGCCGCGTTGGAACAACAGGACCCGGCCTTGCATTTCGCACAACTCGACGCGGCGCTGACTCTGGCCGCTGAGGGGGGCGATCTGTGGACGGCGCTGACCACCGTGGAAGATATCACGGTCGTCTATCAAGTCGACGCGCGCGACTACGAGAAGCGACTCGTGACAACCGCGTTCAAAGCGCCTCGTCCCGCCGCGCAGAAACAACCGTTGGCAGAGACCGCGCTGCGGTTGCTCGACCCGATCGTCTTGAGCGAACGTTTCGACTTGGCCGCCGAACTGCTCGCCGCCGTCCAGGCCGCGGGAGTCAAGCTCTCGCCGGACGTCATCAAGGAGCTACGCACGCGGGCGGTCGAGTACAAACAGTGGATTGCCGAGGCCGCTACCGCACGGCAGGCCCGTGAACAATTGGCCCAAGACTCAACCAACGCAGCCGCACATGACGCGCTGGGGCGCTATCTCGGTCTGGTCGCGATGCAGTGGCACGACGCGGCCGATCATCTCTCGCAAGGAAAAGACACGGCCTGGCGCGAGATCGCCGAGGGAGAGGTTCGCAATCCAACCGCGCCTGCCGAGCAAGCAGCGCTCGGCGATCGATGGTGGGCGTTGGCCGAGAAAGCCACCGGTGCGCTCAAGGGGTGTTATCAAGAACGGGCCGACATCTGGTACCGTCGCGCCACGCCCGGCTTGAGCGGCGCCATCAAGACGGTCGTCGACAAGCGGCGGGACCAACTCAACAACCTGCGCAAGACGACCGGCGCGGCCTTTGCCCAGCGCCATCCCTGGGACGCCGTCAAGATCGGCGATCATTGGTATCAATACTTCCACGGCAGATACTATTGGGAATCGGCCCAGCACATCTGCGATCGGCTGGGAGGCTCGCTGGCGATCATTGAGACAGCCGCTGAAAACCAAGCCGTCGGCCAACTCGCGCTCACGGAAGTCAAACGACTCACGGGCGAAGAGAAAGCCCAAGTGTTTTTCGGCGGCAGCGACATGGAGACCGAGGGAACGTTTCGCTGGGTGAATGGACAGCCCGTCGCCGGCGGATTCACGGCCTGGCAACCTGGCGAACCGGACAATCGCGATGGACGTGAAGACGCAATGTACCTTTATCTGTACTTCACCAACAACAAGTTAAATGTCATGTGGGGAGATGTTAATGCCCTCGGGGGACTTTCCGGATTCGTCTGCGAATGGGAATGGTGAGTTTACGATGTGCCTTCCGTGCGGCAAACATGGCGCTGATGGCATACAGCATGGTGCCACATGATTTTCGCTAGGTCGAGGTGGACGAGCAATCGGTACATGCCGCTGCTCAAGGAGAAATACGAACTGAACCCCGACCGGGTGCCGTTCGATTTTTACGAATTGGTCTCGGCATTGGCTCCGCGAGCATTTTTCACCGTGAGCCCATTGCGCGACAGCAACTTCGATTATCGCGGCGTGCAGAAAGCGATGCCCGAGGTGGCGAAGATTTATTCACTGTACGGAGCACTCGACCAGCAGCAGGTTCGCTACCCCGACTGCGAACACGACTTTCCCGACGACATGCGTCAGGAGGTGTATCGGTTCATCGATCGGACCTTCGAGCGGGATTGAGTGCCCGTCAGCTTCAAACAAATGGATAAGGCGATGGAACCAAATCAAGAATCGATCGAAGACTATGATCCCTCGATTCGAGCAGAATGGCTTGCACTGGCGAAAAAAAGGATGGAGCAACTCAAGACCGGTGAGGTGGTCGGCATTCCAGCTGACGAAGCATTCCGGTCCCTGATGGACGTGCTCCGCAGCGCCGATCGTCACGGCCGAGGCGGTCTCTCGGCGAGGTAGTCACGCACGCCGCGGGCGAGATTCGCGCCGACGCTGCGGTACCCTTCGGTCGTACTGCGCGGCGAGTTCCACATCGTCTCCAGGCATAAACTCACCGTGTGTGGGTTGCCGTGCATGCTCACCCAATTGGCGCTGATCTGCCGCCACAGCGGCGAGTATTTCGGGCCGGTCACGTGTGGCTTGTCGTTCATGGGGAAGAGGGGCTCGATGCGGCTGATCCGCCCATGGACCCGTTCGATGAAACGATCGCGGAGCGCGATCATCGGCTCGGTCAGTTGATCGTCTGGCGCGGTGAAGAAGAACGTCGGGTCGCCCGGCCCGGGGTTGTGTAGATCCAAGAACACGTCCATCCGTTCGTCCAAAATCAACCGCTCGATGTGTCGCAGCGCGGCGGCTGTCTCGTTCCAATGGGGTTGCTCGGACCAGTCGCGATTATG
>CAZZBK010000229.1:0-5863 GCA_964652155.1 uncultured Planctomycetaceae bacterium
TGCTAGCGGTTCAACGCTGACATCATCGCGACCACGATGCTCACACCGTGGTCTTAACTGATCGCACAACGAGCGCGATGGCACATAAGCTCGGTAGGATGTGCCGATCGATTCGGGAAGAACATTATTCCGGTATTTTTATCGTATCGCTTCCGATGCCAGCCGTAACAGACCATCCAGGCGGAATGGTTCGTGCGGTCCTTTTAACTGACATGGAATGACGCATGCGAACCCTCTGCCGCAACCTGCTAGCACCGCTTGTCTTGGCCAGCACCACCGCCTGTGCAGTCGAGCTATCCCAGGCTCCGCTTCCTCCTGGCGAAACGCAATCGTTGTTGCCGATCGACGACGGATCGTCCACTCCCGGCGAGTTCGCGTCGTTCGAGACGGCGACGGAGTTCGCCCCTCAAGAACAGGCAGCCTCGCTCAAAAAGCAAAAAGAGGCGCTGACCAAAGCGGTGGCCGGGGCCTACGCGCCCGTGTTCTACAACAATAATTTCAATTACCTGTTCAATCCGCTTTACAATCAGCGCTACCTGGGCGAAGACCTCAAGCGACTCTCGGTCGGCGATTGCTGGATGCTCGACCTCGGCGGCCAATATCGGCTGCGCCATCACAGCGAGCGCGGCATGCGAGGCTCGGGCTTGACCGGCGTCAACGACGACTTTTTGCTCCAACGGACTCGATTGTTCAGCAATCTGGAACTCGACGACGACTTGCGAATTTACGCGGAAATGATCGATGCCAACAGCAGCTTCGAGCGTTTCACGCCCCGCTTGATCGAAGAGGACCGGACCGATTTGCTTAACTTATTCGTCGACGTGAAGCTGTTCGAGACCGCCAGCGGCAACCTCAAGATGCGCTCCGGGCGACAAGAATTGCTCTATGGATCGGAGCGATTGATCTCGCCGCTCGATTGGGCCAACACGCGGCGGACCTTCGAGGGTTACAAGTTTTTGTGGCAAGGTGATGACTGGAACATCGACGCCTTTTGTACACGCCCGGTCATTGTGAACCCCAAGGCGTTTGATAGCGCTGACTACAAGCAAGAATTCTCCGGCGTGTTTGCCACGTACAAGGCAATCAAGAACAACACGTTCGACTTCTATTATTTGAGCTACTACAACGGCCGGGGCGCGAACAACTTTCAGTTCCAGACGGTCGGTGGTCGCTGGTTCGGCAACGATGGCCCACAACTCTGGGAACTCGAAGGGGGCGTGCAGTACGGCAACAACACGGATCAGTCGGGACATGCCGCCGGATTTGCCACGGCCGGGCGCGGCTATCGCTGGGAACAGCATTGCTGGAAGCCCACATTATGGTGCTATTACGATTGGGCGTCGGGCGGCACGGTCACCGGTGCCGGCCAAGGGGTCAATCAACTCTTCCCCTTAGGCCACAAGTACCTGGGCTTCATGGATCTGTATGGCCGCAGCAACATTCAAAGCCCCAACGTGCAACTGAGCTGGCAGCCGCACAAAAAGGTCAAGGCGCTGATCTGGTACTACTATATGTTCTTGGCCAACGTCAAAGACTCGCCCTACAACGTCAATTCGACGGCCTTCAATGGCGCGAACAAGCCGGGCAGCGGCGACCTGGGACACGAAATCGATCTCACGCTCAGCTACGCGCTCCATCCGCGACACGACATCCTGCTTGGCTATTCGCATTTTTTCTCGGGTGCCTATTACCGCACTACGCCGGGGATCACTTACACCGGCGACGCGAACTTCTTCTACACGCAGTATCAGTTCAATTTCTGATTTTGTGTCACGGACGACTTCGCCTAAGGGACCGGCAAGCCATGCATCGTCGTGGGGCATGGATTCCGCCACCATGGCTCACGGTAGCTGGGCCAGCAAGCTGATTGTCCAGATGTAACCATTGACTGGCATTATATTTGTGATGTATTAGCCGAATTGTCTTCGCGCATCTACCCCATCGCGGCGCGCGAGTTGCACCTAGCGCCTTGTTTAAGCACGGCTCATTCGCGCGGTGACTGCGATCGGTATTGAGTCCATCATGGTTTTGATTGAAACACAAGATTATCGCAAACGCCTGCCCAAGGTCGTGGCGATCGATGACGACGTGCTGCTCTTGAAGACGTTGCAAAGGTTCTACGCGGATCGCCCGTTGGCGTTCTTTGCCGCCGAGACAGGACGAACCGGGCTTGAAATGATTGCGAAAGAGCACCCCGACGCGGTCATTTTGGATAACATCTTGCCCGACTTCGAAGGGGTGAACTTGATCGAGCAGATCCGGCAGTTCGATCCTCATCTGCCGGTCTTGCTCATTACGGCTCAGGGCACCAGCCATGTCACAATCGATGCAATGAAACGCTGTGCGTTTGATTACCTGCCCAAGCCGCTGGACTTGGGCCTGCTCGACCATCGCGTCCAGCAGGCGATTCAATCACGCGAGTTGCGCCGCCGCCCCGTAACCTCAATCGCAGGGCCAACTAGCAATGCGTTGCTCGAGTTGCTGGTCGGCCGCAGCGCACCGATGCAGCAGGTTTACAAAGCGGTCGGCCGGATTGCTATTCAAGATGTTCCCGTGATGCTTGTAGGGGAGAACGGCACGGGCAAGGAATTAGTCGCCCGTGTGATTCATCGATACAGTCCTCAGGCCGAGCGTTGCTTTGCCGTCATGAATTGCAGCGACTTCTCCGCGGCTTGGTTAGAGTGTGAACTGTTCGGCCATGAGGCCGGCGTCCTTCCGGGCTTTCATACGGCGCGTCGTGGCAAACTAGACGAAGCGGAAGGTGGAGTCCTGTTTATAGAAGATATTGGCGAGATGCCGCTGCCGTTGCAGCGCAAGCTGTTTCGGTTTTTGCGCGACCACGAGTATGAGCCTGTCGGTTCGACCACGACACTCACCAGCGAAACCCGTGTGATCGCGGCCAGCTCAACGCCGCTCGAATGGTTAGTCGAGCAAGGTCGCTTTCGGGCAGACCTTCATTACCTGCTCGCCTCGTACAAGATTCGCGTCCCCTCGCTACGCGAACGATCCGAAGACATCCCCGCGCTGGTCGATCACTTTGTCACGCGGTTGAGCGGCTTAGGACGATCGTTTGGCAACGAGCCGGCCCGCGTCTCGGCCGAGGCGCTCGCGTTGCTGCAACAGCACAATTGGCCAGGAAACATTGATGAATTGCAAAGTGTGTTGCGACGCGCACTCATCGAGACCAAGGGGACCGTTGTGGCCTCGGACGATCTTGTCGCCATGCTGGGCAGACGGGAACAACCGGCGTCTGCGTCGGCTGCGAGCACGTCATACACTCCCCAGGGAACCGATTGGAACTCGTTCGTGGCCCAACATCTGGCCACTGGCTCTGCCGAACTCTACGGCGACGCGCTGGTCGAGATGGAAAGGCAAATCCTGAGTCGCGTGCTCGACTCGACCCACGGCAATCAAGTTCGCGCCGCGAAAATCCTGGGCATCACGCGCGGCAGTTTGCGCAAGAAGATATTGCAGCACGGCATTCGCCTCGAAGCCAGCAGCAGCTCGTTGTCTGACACGCACGCACCGCCAGCCCCCTCGTAACCATGCCGAGTCCCTTTCTCGCCGCCCCTCCCTCCGCGCGACGATTGACGTGTCTTTATGTGCTGGCCCTGAGTACGATTGCCGGTCTGAGCATCTGCGGACAGTTGCTCGTGCAAAGCGCGCTGCGCCAACAACACAGCGACTCGACCGTCGTCAACATCGCTGGTCGACAGCGCATGCTCAGTCAAAAGATCGCCAAGCTCGCGGCAACCTTGCTCGCGCGACCGACCCCGCAAGCACGAGCCGTGGTGCTCGCTGAACTGTCGGAGTCATTGCAGAATTGGCAACAATCTCACGTTGGACTGCGACAGGGGGACAAGTCACTCGGCGTGCCCGGGGGATTGAGTCCGGTTGTTGCCGCCAAGTTCGCCGAGCTCGACGTCCCATTTCAGCATATCCGAGCAGCGAGCGAGCAGTTGCTGCGCAGTCCATTAAAAAGCACGGCCGCTGAGTTAAGCGAAAGCATCGATACGATCCTCCTGCAAGAACCGGTCTTTCTGGCCGGCATGGATGAGATTGTCTTTCAACTGGACCGTGAAGCCCAATTGCGCGTTCAGTGGTTGCGGCAGATCGAAACATCACTCTTGGCCGTCACTCTGCTGGTGTTGGCGTTGGAGGGGTTGTTCATCTTTCGCCCGGCAGTCCGACGCATCCGGCAAGCGATGGTCGCGATGCAGTGTGTGACGGACGAAGTACGCGCGGCCAAGGAGCTCGCCGAGCAAGTCAACGAGCACAAAACGCAGTTTCTGGCTAACGTCAGCCATGAACTTCGTTCCCCGTTGCACGTCATTCGCTGTGCAACAGAGCTCATCGCCACCAAGAGCCTGCACGAAACGGCTCGCGAACACCTGACCATGATCGATGAAGCGAGCCGCACGCTTGCCAGCATGGTCGACGATTTACTCGACCTGACACGCATCGAGAGCGGTCAGCTCGTTTTGCATCCCGAGGCAGTCGATCTGCGTCAATTACTGCGACGGAGCGTCATCGCATTGCGTCCCTCGGCTACACAGAAAGGTCTCGATTTGCAACTTGAAATTGCCGCCGACGTTCCCGAGCTGACGAAGATCGATCCCCTGCGATGGCGTCAAATCGTAGTCAACCTGATCACGAACGCCATTAAATTCACCAATCAAGGCAGTATCCGAGTCGGTTTGGCAAGTCAGTTCGATCGCGCAGATACCCGCCAACTTGTCTTGAGTGTGCAAGATACGGGGCTGGGAATTGCCCCCGCGGAACAGCAACGAATCTTCGAGAAATTCTATCAGGTCGATGGTTCTGCCCGACGAAAATGCGGTGGATCCGGCCTAGGGTTGTCGATCTGCGCGCATCTTGTCGAACAACTGGGAGGCCGTATTCAAGTCGCCAGTGAACTCGGTCGCGGTTCGACGTTTACGTTCGTGTTTCCCTGGATGCCGGTTGAAAGTGAAATCGCTGCGGGTGAACGGCCTGTCACAACAACATTGGCCTGCACAAGCAGTCTGCGCGTGTTGGTTGTCGACGATGTTCCCATCAATGGTAAGGTGCTCACCGAATTGCTGCACGAGCGTGGTCATCAAGCCATCGCGGTTACTTCGGGCGCGGAAGCCTTAAGTGTCCTTCGGGATACAGACTACGATATTGTCTTGATGGACGTGCAGATGCCCGACATGGATGGATTCGAAACCACGCGGCAGATTCGTTGTTGGGAGGCGCAGTCCAACCGGCCGTCGGTCCCCATCATCGCCGTCACAGCCAGCGCCACGCAACACGATCAGCAATGCTGTCACGCAGCGGGGATGAACACGCATCTTGCCAAGCCATTTGATACCAGGCACCTCGATCTGATATTGAATAATGCAATCCGCTCCTCTTCTTTCAATTCGAATCGCTCAAATGAGGAGCATACGCCGCCTCTCGAACTCGATTTTCTTGCCGCACTATCGCGACTCGTAGGACGTCGCGATTTACTAGAGCAGATGATCACTGATTTTCTGGAAAGTTATTCGTTGATATTTTTGCAATTGTCGACTGCGATTGAAGAGAAGCAGTTCGTCAAAGTGCGATTGTTGGCGCATCGCCTCAAAGGTCAGTTGGATGCATTGGGGGCGGTTGCCGGCGCGCAGGCGGCCGACAAACTCGAACAAGCAATCCAACATGAGTCGTCGTCACAAATCATGAATAAGATTTGCGAATTGCAAGGCCAGGTGGACTCGATCATTCCGCGCCTGATAGGTTTTCAGGTCGGTGCCCCGATTCGTCCTGAGTAGAACTGAACTACGACCGGCTGGAAGCCGGTGGGTTGGCGGAATACGTGAGCGTCGGACTTAAAATCCTGGGG
>CAZZBK010000230.1:0-5736 GCA_964652155.1 uncultured Planctomycetaceae bacterium
ATTCAACTCATGCCCAAGTCGTCGTTCGCGGTCCCCAATCCCCTCGGTCAGCAGCAAGCCAAGCAACTGCTCGACACGTTCATGCCGCATGTTCAAGAGAAGTTCAAGGACATGATCAAGGACGTCGAGCAATCGTGGGCCGGCGACGACCTGAGCTTCTCGTTCCGCACGCTGGGCATGAGCATCAAGGGGATCATGTTCGTGGCCGAGAGCGAAGTGCGCATCGACCTCGACTTGCCCTTCGCCGCCTTGATGGCCAAGGGGAAGATCGAAAGCGAATTCACCGCGGGGCTCAAGAAGCTGCTCGCGCCGCGGTCGTAGCGGTCGACACGCCGAGCGCGCTAATCTCGCTCGCCAAACGGCGATAGTCTTCGGCACCGTTCGAGTCGGGCGCGTACTGAAATATCGACTGCCCGAAGCTCGGCGCCTCGGCCAGGCGAATGTTGCGGCGGATGCGAGTATGGAACGCCTGGGCGTTGGACCAGGTGGGACGTGACGAGCGCGACTGCTCGAAGAACTGCTCGACGTCGCGACACACCTCGGCTGCGAGCCGCGTGCCGCCGTCGTACATGCACATCACGACCCCGCTCAGGCGGAGCTTGGGGTTCAAGCGTCGCGCCACCAGGTCGATGGTCTCGAGCAGCTTGCTCAGGCCGTGCAGGGCCAGGAAGTGGGGCTGCAAGGGGATGAACACCTCGTCGACCGCCGTGAGGGCGTTGATCGTCAGCACGCCGAGCGACGGTGGGCAATCGATCAGCACGAAATCGAATTCAGCGTCGTCCTCGCTGAGCCGATCGCGCAAAATCAGTTCGCGGCCAACGACGCCGGCCAACTCGACCTCGGCGGCGGCCAAATTAATGTGCGAGCCGACGATTGAGAGCCGCTCGTTGACCTGCTTGCGCACGGCCGACAAGGGTAACTCGCCGACCAGCACGTCGTACATGCTCTGATCGTCCCGTTGCGGCGCAAGGCCCAGATGCAGCGTGGCATGGGCTTGCGGGTCGAGGTCGATCAGGCAGACTCGCGCGCCGGTGTCGGCCAGCGCGGCGGCCAGATTGACGGCCGTGGTCGTCTTGCCCACGCCCCCTTTTTGATTGATGACGGCGATCGATCGCATCGGTATTCCTTTACCTCGCTAAGACGGCTTGCCACGAGAGAGACATGGTGGCAAGCGGGGGGCGATTATAGGCTCGATGGTCGTCTCGCTCCTAGACGAGATCGCCCTGCCGTCGCCTGATATCGCGCGGCACGAACAAATTCTCTGCGAACCAGCGGAGCCACAACTTGGAAAGCAGGGCAATTTGGCATACAAACAGAGCAGCGAATCTCTCTCCCGCCGGGAGAAGGGAACAAGGCATCCCAACGTACTGTGCTAGCGGAGCATCGAGACATGCGGGTGATTGTCGAGGCGGATATCAATGCCGTGAGTCGGACTGCGGCTCAGTTCGTGGCCGACTTGGTCCGGCGGCGACCCAAGTGCGTGCTGGGATTGGCCACCGGCAGCACACCCCTGGGGCTGTACGCCGAACTGATTCGGCTGCATCGCGAGGAGGGGCTCGACTTCTCGCGCGTCGTGTCGTTCAATCTCGACGAGTATGTCGGGCTGAGCCCCAGCGACCCGAACAGCTACCATCACTTCATGCACGAGAACCTGCTCAAGCACATCAACATCGACCCGCGCAACACGCACATCCCCGATGGCCGGGCGCTCGATTTCGAGGCCCACTGCGAACAGTACGAGCGGATGATTCGCGAGGCGGGGGTGACCGACCTCCAGGTGTTGGGCATTGGCGGCGATGGGCATATTGCTTTTAACGAGCCGGGCTCGTCGCTGGGGAGCCGCACGCGGCTCAAGACGCTCACAGCCGAGACGGTGCGTGACAACGCGCGGTTTTTTGCTCGCGACGAGGATGTGCCCCGGCTGGCCGTGACGATGGGGGTGGGCACGATTCTCGAATCGCGACAGTGCATCGTGCTCGCCTGCGGAGCCAACAAGGCGGCGGCGATCCGCGCGACGGTCGAGGGCCCGGTGACGGCGCAGATCACGGCCTCGGCGCTACAATTTCATCGCAACGCCATGTGCGTGCTGGACGAGGCGGCCGCGAGTTTGCTCGAACGGCGTGAGTACTACCGCGACGTCGAAGAGTCGCAGCGTCGCTTGCAGCAAGGGAAGCGGTAGGCGGTCGACGGCTACGACACGCTGTATTGAACGCTTCTGGTCAATTAGGAAGTGGCCACAAAAACGCAAAGAGACGCAAAAAGTCACTGGCCTGCCAGCCTGGATGATTGTTGCAGTGACGAAGCGAGAGGAATTCTTTGAATGCCGTTTACGTACTCCAAAGTTGCTTTCAGATCGTGCTCGATTCGCACAGGCTCAGCAACTCACGGCTTATATTTTTTGTGTCTCTTTGTGATCTTTGTGGCGACCTCCTTTACGACCGATTTTGCTGGTCGCGAATCTCTTGCATCAGGAAGGTGATGGCCCGCAACTGCTCGCGAATGGCGACGGCATACTGTTGCTGCCCCAGCGCGCTCTTGGCGGCTGAGAGCATCGTGTCGAAGTCACTCCAGCGGATGGCCCATTTATTATCACGGGCGGTCTTGCAGACGGGATCGATGAGCTTGCTAAAGCGTTCGAAGATCTCGGCGTTGGCGGGACAGACCATCGCGCGATACGGTCCGCCGCCGAGGGGTGTTTGAGACAGGCTGTTTGCCGCGGAGCGGGCGTTCTTGCGGCTCGAATTGATGAGTGAGAGCACGACGCCGACGACCCCCAGTACGGCCAGAGCATAGGCGGCCTGGTTGAACATGAAGCCGGCGATGCCGCCACCGAGGGCCAGGAGCGCCGAGCCAGCGAGGGTCAAAAAGCCGCCGGTTCCGAGTCCGCCGGCGGATGCATCGTCACCGCTGCTGCCGCTGTCGGCGTTGATATGCACGATGATCAGCGTGATGTTGTCGGGCCCACCGCGCAGGTTGGCCAGATCGATCAACGCGCGGCTGGCTTCTTGCGGCGGCAGCACGCCCATCACCACGCCCAGCTCGTCGTCGGTCACTTGACCGCTTAGCCCGTCGCTGCAGACGAGGAACTTATCGCCGACCGCCAGCGGGAAGGGCCCTTCGAGGTCGACCTGCACGTCGGCCGAGGGACCCAACGAGCGGGTGATGATATTCTTGGGCACATAGGCGGGCAGTTCGTGTTCGGCGAGCCGCGAGTTGACCATCATCTCCCAGACGAGGCTGTGATCGCGCGAGAGTTGTTCGAGTCGATTGCCGCGCAGGCGGTACACACGGCTGTCGCCGACCTGAGCCGCGACGGCTCCTTGCGGCAGCACGAGCAGTGCGCTGCACGTGGTTCCCATCCCTTTGAAGTCGATATTCTCTTCGCCGGTGGTGTGGATCTTGTGATTGGCGGCCACGACCGACTGCCGCAGCGCGTCGGGGGCGTTGCTGTCGGGCACTTTGAAATACGAGAGGGTCACGGTGTCGACGGCCAGTTTGCTGGCCAGTTCGCCGGCGGCGTGTGCGCCCATGCCGTCGGCCACCAGAAACAAGTGGCCGCGCCGTTGCCACTGTTCTTCGTTACCGGCCATTTGCAGGCCGTAGGAATCTTGGTTGTTCCCACGACGCAAGCCGATATCGCTCAGCGCGGCGTGCTCCAGAAAATCTTGCCAGCGACGTGAGTCCATAACCGCAGTATTATCAAACAAGGTTGATCGCGAGGGGGGACGTGGTGCCGTCCCATTCTACTCCCCCCCGCCGCCGAGTTATAGATGGTGTTCAGCAGAGTGTATCGACCGTGTTGTTGGCCGTCTGTTTCTTCCAAGCCGCTTGCGAGGGCCACGAGTTGCTCAGGGGCCCAACTGCTTCAGGCACTTTTGCAGCCGTCGCCGGTAGCTAAAGTGCTCGACCTCGAGTCGGTGCCGAGGCGAGCGGACGTACGCGATGCCGTCCCCCAGGTCGGGTTTCTCCAGGGCCTTTTGAAGCCGAAATCGCTCCGCCTGCGCCGGTCGCTCAACACACGCTTGCACATAGCGGGCCACGAGTTGCGACTGATAGTCGACCAACCCCCATTGGCCGCTGTCAGGCTGGATCAGGCCCAGCACGAACAGGTCGTCGCGCTGCGGATGAAACACATTCAGATACAGCTCGGGTCGATCATCGCGCCAGTCGAATAGTCCTGCTTCGACAAACGGAATCGTGATCTTAAAGCCGGTGGCGTACACGATCACGTCCACCTCGACCTCGCTGCCATCGACAAACCGCACCCGCTGCTGAGCCAATTCGGCGATGTCGGGCTTGGGCCGCAACCGTCCGTGGGCCGCGTAGTACATCATCTGCGAGTTGATGATCGGATGTGTCTCGAACAGCCGATGGTCGGGACGCGGGAGCTGAAAACGCTCGGGACGACCAAGCACCAGCCGCGACACAAGGCTCGACACCATGCGGCGGATGAACAGCGGGACTCGCCAGCGCAAGTACCGTTCTCCGGCTTGATCGATGGGTCGGCCGAACACGAACTTTGGCAGGTAATGGTAGCCGCGGCGCAGACTGTGGTACGTCGCGTCGGCATGCTGCGCGCTCTCGACGGCGATGTCGCAGCCCGAGTTTCCGCCGCCGACAACGAGCACGCGCTGTCCCGTGAGCACGTCGGGCGTTTTATACTGACACGAGTGCAGCACCGTGCCGGCAAATGTGCCGGGGTAGTGGGGCCATTGCGGGTCCCAATTGTGGCCGTTGGCAATGATCAAGCCGCGATAGCGGCGCCGCGTGCCGTCGGCAAGGGTCATCAGCCAACCATCGTCGGTCGGAGTGGCGCTCACGAGCGACTGATTGAACTCGATCGAGTCGTAAAGGCGAAAATGTCGCGCATAGTCGCGAAGGTACTCCCAGGCTTGGCGATGGCTGGGGTACTCGGGATAGTCGCGCGGCATCGGAAAGTCGGTGTACTCGGTGAGCCGCTTCGAGCTAATCAGATGCGTCGAGGCGTAGACGCTGCTGTGCGGCTTGCCGTAGTACCAATTGCCGCCAACATCGTCCTCGCGTTCGATACAGTCGTAAGGGAGGCCATACTGACCGAAGGTTTTGGCCGCGGCCAGGCCTGACGAGCCGGCACCGACAATCAGCCACCGCGAGCTGCGGTCGTCGATCGGCACGTTCGAGGCAGAAGCGGCAGTCATGTGGGCAGGATAGGTGAGCGCGCCGCGGGACTCAAGGCTGGGGAATCGAGCTTTGCACCCTTGCCCCCGGTCGAAGAGTGTAGTAGATTCGCGGATTACGTTTGCGGACTTAGAGCCTATCCTAAAACCGACGGGGACTGTCCCCCTCGCATTTCGGTTTTAGGATAGGCTCTTAATCGCCTCGGCAGATCGTTGATCGCTGTCGAGCCTGTGATCATTTCAGAGAATTCATTTCGTGCGGGAGTGACGACGTGGGTGTGAAGAAGACTGGTAAGGGACGTCGTAAGGTGGGTCGCAAGAAGCGTCGTATGCGCGCTCGCATCCGCCATCGCAAGGGCTAGTCGCACGGCTCGAACCGGCTCAGTTGAGCCGAAGCTGTCGCAGCGAGTCGTTTTGTCCTGCTCCCCGTGTCGAATCCAATGAGCCGTCCCGGCAGGTGGTGCCGCGCGCACGGTGTTGGCCAGCCTCGTGCCACGTGTGAGCATCTTCAAAGTTGGTCAATCATAGGATCTGGCATCAAGGGCATCATTGAGCGGGTGGCTGGCGGTTTGCGTCTGCA
>CAZZBK010000231.1:0-5728 GCA_964652155.1 uncultured Planctomycetaceae bacterium
ATCAGGCGCTCAAAGCGGTCTCGCTCCCCTTTTGTGCGAACAAGGTCACCGCCCTGATCGGCCCTTCGGGCTGCGGAAAGACGACCCTCTTGCGGTGCTTCAATCGCATGCACGACCTGTACAGCGGCAATCGCTACCAAGGCGAAATTCGGCTCCATCCCGACGGCATCAACATTGTCGATCCCGCAGTCGAGCCGCTCGAAATGCGCCTCCGCATCGGCATGGTGTTCCAGAAGCCCAACCCCTTTGCCAAGTCCATCTTCGAGAACGTGGCCTTTGGCATGCGGCTGCAAGGCATCAACGAGCCACGCGTGCTCGCCGAACGGGTCGAGGCGGCCCTCCGCAGCGCGGCCCTCTGGGACGAAACCAAGGATACGCTCAAAAAGTCGGCCCATGAACTCTCGGGCGGACAGCAGCAGCGGCTGTGCATCGCCCGCGCCCTGGCCACTCAGCCCGAGATCCTGTTGTTCGACGAGCCCACCTCGGCACTCGATCCCATCGCCACCGCGAAGATCGAGGACCTGCTCGACTCGCTCCGCAACCAGATCACGATTCTGATCGTGACCCATAACATGCAACAGGCCGGTCGCATCGCCGATTACACGGCCTTCATGTTCCAGGGGGAACTCATCGAGATGGACCGCACGCCCGACATGTTCGAGCGCCCCTCGTTCAAGCTGACCGAAGACTATCTGACCGGCCGCTTCGGGTAATTTACTGTCCGCGTCGAGCAGGCTTTTCGTGCGTTCACGCCACCGGCTCGTCGGCCACCTCGGCCGAGAGGATCAGCACCGCGTCGCCGTCGCGCAGCGGATAATTTGTGTCGGTCGTGAATTGCCGGCCGTTCACGTTGGCCAGCAGCCCCTCGCGCAAGTGGCTGCCGTCGAGGCAGGCCGTCGCGAACCGCGCGTGGATCTCGGCCACGTGGTCGAGCACTTCGCCCAGGGTTTGTCCCCGGGCCGTCACCACGGCGCAGCCGGTCCGTTCACGCGGGATGCCGAAAAACTCGACGCGAATCTCGGTGTCCGTCGCCATCACATTCCTCCGTTGGTCGCGAGTGCAGTTTCGAGGCGGTTGTTCTTATTCTACGCAACGAGGCAAGTATAGTTCGCTCACATTTAGATTCTGTGTGCGAAAGGGCACCCATCGAACGAAACGATGCCCCCTCCCAGAGCCGGTCCGTCTCGGGCCGGTCGTGAATCGGACTCATTTTGCCGCTGGCAGCCGGTCGACCCAGGCGCGCAGCAGTTTAAGTTCGTCGCTCGTAACGCGGGGCTGCTCTTTGGCCGGGGGCATCTCGTCGTAGTGGATCAGCTCGATGAGCAGGCTCTTCTTCGCGTTGCCCGGCTTGATCGCTGGCCCCGACGCGCCCCCTTCGAGCATGGCCTCGACCGTGCGCGTGTCGAGCTTGCCGCCGCGACGTTTTTCGCCGTGGCAGCGATTGCACTTGGCCGCGAGAATCGGCTCGATGTGCGTCTTGAAGTCCGGGGCCTCGGCGGCCTCTTCCGCCGCGCAAAGCAAGCGGGGCTTCTCACCCGTGAGGATGAAAAGCCCCGCCCATGCGAGTACGACAACGACTATTTTCTGGCGACGATACTCAGCCATGTTACGATCAATGTGACTGCGGCGTTAGGCCTGGCCGACAATGTTCACATAGCAGTGCACGTGCGGCAGCACGCGGTAGTTCCACACGAACCCGGGGCCTTCCAGCCGCCAGTAATCCCAGCGGTCGTTCCCCTTGTCGGCCTTGTCCTTGTAAAACGCCAGGCGGATCTTTTCCAAGCCGCCGTTGGCCTTGATCAACTGCATGACCTCGTCGCCGTCTTCCTTGCGGAATGGGGCGAGCAGAGTCCGCATGACCGACGCCACCAGCTCACGCTGCGACGGATCGAGGTCGGCGTCGATGATCCCGGCACGAGACTTCTCGTCGCGGAACTTGAGCCCCGTCTGGGCGTCGCCCGGATTCCCGACGACAATCGCCTTCTCACGCTGCTTCTCGTTGAGCGCGTCGAACACCGCCATGACCTGCTTGGTCTGGTAGTTGTACACGTTCGTTTCGCTGTGACCGTTGGCGCTGTGACCGTAGTACATCGGGCCGCCAAAGGCCGCGTTCGGCTGCGAGTTGCCATCGCACCGTAGGGTCAAGTGATGACCGGCAAACACCCACGAGAACGGATCCTTACCCGAGGGATCGCCGAACATGGCCACGCCGTTCCCCTCGAACGACCCAGCCCCGTCCCACTTGCCGCCACGCTCCAATCGCGTGAACGCCTCGTCCCCCGACAAAATGGCTCGCAGCGTGGCGCGAATCAGATCTTGTTGTGGCTTGGTGTACTCTTGGGCAATCCTCTTACCGAGGATCGGCGAGTTAAACGTTTGCAGCCGGGTCGGCGTCCCTTTGTCGCCGCCATGATCCCAGGCGAACACGAGTGACTTCTTCTGCTCGTCGCTCAACGTCGAGTACAGTTCGCGCACCAGCGACTCGGCCGGCTTCTCGGTCCCCTGAGCCCGAACGCGCCGCGCCGGCAGCAAGGTCGAGCCCACGGTCACGGCCGCCAACGAGCCCGACACGGCCCGAATGAACTCTCGTCGATCGACGCCAACCGACGCTGCTGCAGGGGTCGCGCACTCAGGACAATTCCGTTGCGGGGTACTCGACATAACCGTGCTCCTTGCCGTCAGGCAGATAGGTGGGTGGAATTTACATAAGCCGGCGCTGATTATTGCATGACCGGCGTGGGGTTGCAAACTTTTCTTGGCTACCCTCTCGCGCACCGAGGGTGGACGATTGCGGTGTCAACTCACGTGCGTCGATCGCGTCGCGGAGATTAGACACCCCGTTTTAGGCCGCTTGTCGGCGCGGATCGGGCGGTTAGAATGAGCAGTTCATTAGGCGGGTGTAGCTTAGTGGTAAAGCATCGGCTTCCCAAGCCGACGATGTGGGTCCGATTCCCATCACCCGCTCTCTCTTATTGGGCTGATCTTACCAACTCTGCTGCCGAATGTTCGGCGACCGAGTCGCCGGCTTGGGGCAGCCGTGGGGCGACTTAGCGCGACATGTCGAACGTGCCGTGGTCTTTCTTCGACTGATAGGTGGCGTGGAACTTGCAATCAGTCGCATAGCCGCAGCAGCTAAATGTGCCGCCGAAGAACGGGATGCTTTTCGAGGCGCGGAAGTACACGATGCCGTCTTCGACCTGGTACGGCTCGAGGTTGACCGAGTAGCGGAAGCCGATGACCTTGAAGAACGTGCCCGAGAACTGGCATTGATAGTGGCAGCCGCACGGCACGATCTTGGCGCGGAGCTTGCCGTGATGGCCATTGCAGCAGCTCAGCCACGACCCACACGTCCAACAGCCGCTGATATCGGCTCCGGTGGGGGCGGCGGTCGGCTCGGCCGACAGTCGGCCCAGCGGCGCGACGAGGGGCACGGCCAAGATCAGGGCCAGCAGGCACAACCGGCGACTCGACAGGCATCCAGCAGCGAACGTCATAAGGCACTTCCGGTATAGGCAGAATAAACCGCGCACGTCGTTCGATCGGCGTGCGCATCGATCGGGAATGGCAGCTTCATCGTTCGACCGTATCGGCGTCGTTTTTCCTGCGACTTGAGTAGCCGTCGCCGCACGACGTTTTGCAACGATTGCAGCGGAGGAAAGTGCCGAGGGATGAAGGATGAAGGAAGAAGGATGAAGGATGAAAACGGAGCGCTATCGCGTCAGCGTTCAGTCATTTATCACTTAGCACTCAGCACTCAGCACTTCTCCTGGATTTTGGCCAAGAACCAAACCGCACCCGCCGCATCGACTCGTGCAACACCAACGTGTTGCCCACGTCTCAGGTCACGAAGCTAAACGAATGATGACGAGGGGCGCGGCCAAAATGAAGAGAAAAAGTTTTCGGTTTTCGGTTAGCCGCGACGCGGAGCGGAGCGCGTAACCGTCGCAAAACCGAACCGGTCCGCGTGCTTTCGTGTTTCGTGTTTCGTGTTGGGTGTTGGGTGTTGGGTTTCAGACCCACGTTCCGGCGGCTTGGCCGCCGGAACGTCGCACATCGCTCGACATCGCATCCGCCATTAGCCCCCGGCGATCGCGATCACACGATCCCTCTCGCTCCGGGGCTGTGTGATAGATCGCGCAGAATAGCACAACTAGACAACGCGCGATCTACTACGCATGAGTGTGTATACGTACAATCCATAGCGTCTAGCGAGGCAATGATAAAAGTTTTGCCGCTCTTCTAAGGGGTGTTACCATGACTGTAAGACAAATTTAATAACAATGTTCTGCGGCCTGGGTCATCGTATGTCCGTCGCAACAACAATGACCCGACTTCATGAACTCGCTCTTGCCTTGCCGCGTCCCGGATGCGATTGGGAAGATCGGCCTCGCTTCCAGCCTCCCACACCCCCCCCCAGTCGGTGGTTAAACTCGAACGCATGGCGGGTTTTGTTCTGCCGGGAGACTTGCGAGAATTCCTCGAGCAGACAGAGGCCATCGTGGCGATGTCAGTTCACAACGGATACTGGGTTGGCGGCATCAACAATCTAATCAACGGAGATTCGTTGCCGCGCGTCGCGGACGGCGAGGCTGCGATTCCGGTAGCCACTGACGGCGGCGGAAACGCATTCCTTCTTGGTGCCAGTGGTCGAGTCTGGCATTGGAATCACGAGACGGATAAATTGAACCTCGTCGCCGCTGCTTTCGGCGCATTCTTGGAACGGATCGCAGAAGACTGGTCGGCCTATGTTTCAGAAAAGCCGGGTTGGCGGTTCCTCGTGTAGCAGGCGCCCGCGAACCAGTCGATGAACTTGACCGGGCAGGCATGACGGTTTTTCGAGACACAAAGACCTTGCAGCCGCCCGGCAAGTTATCTTAGATCGTTAGGCGGCTGGGATTACGACGTTTCGGAGCATCTCTTCAAAATGAAAGTGCAGTGGGACGAGCCTGTAGAGTTCATTCGGGCTTACCTTCAGTCCATCGACGCAGTGCCGACGCGCCGTGGCCGAGCCTGGGCTGCCGTCTTCACTGCCGTGGTGGTCGATGGCCTCATCCTGGCCTATTGGGGTTTCTTTTATTTGCTGCACAAGAAGGATCTCGGCGTACCGACCTACACCTATCTTGTGGCTCCCGCAATCGCCGGGGTGTTCGTCTATTTTCTCCCCGTCATGATTTCCTCGTCGAGGTGCGTCATCGTCCTTACCGAAAAAGGGATTCACCGCAACAAGAACCTCGGCACTGCGATTTCCATGCAGCTTTGGCCGTGGGACAGCATCACCGAGTTGGCCGTCGAGAAAGTTCGCTTCGGGGAAACTTTCCACCGCGTGCTGGTTGTGCACAGTACCCTTGAACAAGGCGACACGCTGCTCGGCCTCGGTGACACGCCGCTGGAGCCCATCGAGGATGTCATTACCCGGATGGGCAAGACTCTCGTACACAGATAGGACGCACGATTTGTTGCATGTAGTCGCCGCATCGACTCGTGCAACACCAACGTGTTGCCCACGCCTCAGGTCACGAAGCTACGGGAGATTATCCGAATCGACCGGCCTATTTTGAAGAGGGAATGTTTTCGGTTTTCGGTTCTTCGTTAGCCGCTGGCGCGGAACGGAGCGCGTAACCGTCGCAAAACCGAACCGGTCCGCGTGCTTTGGTGTTGAGTGTTGAGTGTTGAGTGTTTGGTGTTTGGTGTTTGGTGTTTGGTGTTTGGTGTTTGGTGTTTGGTGTTT